>JACQZM010000691.1 GCA_016213885.1 Candidatus Rifleibacteriota bacterium
GCCAGCGCCCCCGCGGCGCCCAGGACGTGACCGGCCCGCGTCCTGGCCAGCGGCACCATGAGGATGGCCCAGGCCATGGGGAAGCAGCAGAGCAGCAGCGGCAGGTCCATGGTCATCCCTTGAGCGAGGTCATCTCGTTCACGTCGATGTGGTTGAACGAGCCGGAGATGCGCAGCAGCAGGATCCCGGTCACCCCCGCCGCCACCATCACGTCGAACAGGATGCCCAGCTCCACCAGGAGCGGCATCCCGTACGTCTCGGTGATGGCGAACAGGAAGATGCCGTTCTCCATGACCAGGAACCCCACCATCTGGGTCAGGGCCTTCCGGCAGTTGATCATGGTCCAGAGCCCCATCAGGACCGTGGCCAGCGAGCTGGCCAGTACGTCCCGGGTCAGCCACGGTGTCGCCGGCGCCACGGTCCGGCTCACGTGGTAGGCCACCAGCATGAGCCCGGCCGCCACGAGCAGGCCCGCGTGGGTGGAGAACGCGCGCTCGGGGCCACGGCCCACGGAGATGCGCCGCATCACGTGCTCGAAGTAGGCCGGGATAGCCAGCCCTTTCACGACGATCATCGTCAGCGCCACCCAGTACAGATGGACGTCGCCGGTGTGCCACCCCACGAGGATGGATAGAAACCCGAGAAAGAAACCCTGGATTCCGAAGAGGCGGATGCAGGTCCTCAGGTCGGCGTGGGTCACGATCGCCACGGCCACGAGCAGCACCCCGTAGCTCAGGAGCTCCAGCAGTTGACTGGCCTGGCTCATCTCGATGGTCACCGTCCCAGGGTCACGATGCGGATCAACGCCAGCACCGCCGAGGCCACGGCCAGCCCCAGCAGATCCGGTATCCGGAAGAAGTTGAGCCGGGCGAACGTGACCTCCACCAGCGCGACGCCCACGGCCAGGACCACGGTTCTCAGGGCGAACGAGGCCAGTCCGACCAGCAGGTGGGGGGTGAGGACCTCGTCGGCCAGGCCTGCCGGGAAGAAGAGATTGGCGATCAGGGCGAGCCAGATCCCCACGCGCATCATGGAGGCCCACTCCATGAGCGCCAGACCGCGGCCCGAGTACTCCAGGCTCATGGCCTCGTGGATCATGGTCAGCTCCAGGTGGGTGGTGGGGTCGTCGAACGGGATCCGGCAGTTCTCGGCCAGCGCCACGAGCACCAGCGGCAAGAGCACCAGGAGGTACACGGGAGACAGGACCAGCTGGGCCAGCCCGGCGAAGCGGCACACCATCTCGCCCAGGTCGAGCGAGCCGGTCAAGATCCCCACGCACCAGAGCGACAGCACGAGTGCCGGTTCCGCCAGGGTCGAGACGAACGACTCCCGGCTGGCTCCCAGGCCGCCGAAAGCCGTGCCGGTGTCCATGGCGGCCACGGTGCGGAAGAACCGGTCCAGGGCGAAGAGGTAGACCAGCAGGATGAGATCGGCTCGCCCGGCGAGAGGGGTGCGGCCGGTGGCCAGCGGCACCATCAGGCCGACCACCACGACCACGGCGAACGAGACCCAGGGAGTCACGGCGAACACCCAGGTGGTGGTGTCGGCCAGCACCTCCCTCTTGCGGAGCAGCTTGGCGATGTCCCGGACCGGCTGGAGGATCGGCGGCCCGCGCCGGCAGGTCAGCAGCGCCTTGGCGCGGCGGATCACACCCACCAGGACCAACGGCCAGAACAGCAGCCCGGCCAGGTGGAGCGTCCAGAGCACCACGGTCTCCAGGATGTTCATGGCGCCACCAACAGCAGAAGGACCAGCGTGGCCAGCATGTACCCCAGATAGAGCTGCACGGATCCGGCCTGGATACGGGCGACCCGACCCGACAGCCAGAGCACGGTCAGGCGGAGCGGCCCGTAGATCCATCTGTCGAACGGACTCCTGATGCGGATCCTGACGACGATCCGCTCCGGAAGGTACTCGGTCTTCTTGGCGTGCACGTCCAGCAGCTTTCGACGAGAGAAGAACTGCCTGAAGAGGAAGGCGAACGGCTGCGAGAACGCCGTGGCGGTGTACTGGGCCCTCCCCATCGCGACGTGTCCGCCGCCGGTCGCCGGCGCTGGCGCGTCGCCGGGATAGCCGCAAGACCAGGGGCCGTAGACCCGGGGACGGTCGAACGACTCGCCGAGCCACCGCCACGCCAGATGGAACCCCAGCGGCACCAGGCCGATGGCCACCAGGATGGCGATCGGCGAGAGGTACGGGGCGGGGCCCGCGGGCACCGGGAGCGCCAGGAACGCTCCGGGATCGGTGAGCGCGGGCGCGGCGTCGTTGACGCAGGCCGGGAGCGCCCTGGCCAGCAGCGGGAGCACCAGGCCCGGGACGAGTCCCAGCAAGGCGCACCCGGCGGCCAGCGACGCCATGGGCACCCACATGTCCGGGCCGACCTCCACGGCGTCAGCGGCCCGGCGCGACCGGGGCAAGCCGAGAAACGCCACGCCGAACGCCTTGGCGAAACAGGCCGCGGCCAGACCGCCCACCGTCGCCAGGACGGCGGCCACCAGGGCTCCCAGAGGCTGGGCCCATGGGTCCGCGGCCTGCGACAGCGCCCACAGGGTCTTGTACACCATCCACTCGGAGGCGAAGCCGTTCAGCGGTGGCAGGGCGCAGATCGCCATGGCGCCGATGAAGAACGTCAGACCGGTGCGGGGCATCCTCTTGAGCAGCCCCCCCATCTCCTCCAGGTTCCGGTGGCCCGTGGCGCAGATGACCGACCCGGCCCCCATGAAGAGCAGTGCCTTGAACAGCCCATGGTTCACCGTGTGGAAGAGCGCCGCGGCCAGGGCGTAGCCTCCGAGCACCGGGACAGCGCTGGCCTCGAGCCAGAGACCGGCCCCGACCCCCATCAGGATGATGCCGATGTTCTCGATGCTGTGGTACGCCAGGAGTCTCTTCAGGTCGTGCTCCATCAGGGCGAACAGCACCCCCAGGAACGCCGACACCGTGGCCAGGCTCAGAATCGCCAGGCCCCACGACGCATCGAGGTCGCGGAAGAGCTCGAAGCAGCAGCGGATCAGACCGTACACGGCGGTCTTGATCATGACCCCCGACATGAGGGCCGAGACGTGACTCGGCGCCACCGGATGGGCCAGCGGGAGCCAGACGTGGAGCGGCACCAGCCCCGCCTTGGTGCCGAACCCGATCAGCGCCAGGGCGAACAGCGTGTTGCGGAGCGCCGGGGAGAGCGGGCCCAGTTGACGGAACGCGTCGAACGACAGCGACCCGGCCTGCTGCGCCAGGCCGAGCAGCGCCACGACGATGCACGCCGTGCCGAGCTGGCTCGCCACCAGCAGAACGTAGGCCGCCTTTCGGGCCTCGGTGCGACCGTGCTCCTGCAGCACCAGCACGAAGGTGGCGACGGTCATCAGCTCCCACGTGGCCAGGAAGGTGACCACGTCGTTCGACAGGACCACTCCGGCCATGGCCGCGATCAGCCCGGCCACGGTCAGGTCCTGGAGCAGCAGCGATGGAGCCGGGTCGCCGTGAAGGGCGTACTCGCGACCGTACCAGGCGGCATGGGCGGCCAGGCCGCAGATCAGCAGCAGGAAGAGGCCGGCCAGAGGGTCCAGGAGCAGGGTGACCGGCAGGGAGGGGTGCGGCCCCGCGAAGGCGATGCGGAGCGGCCGGTCAGCCAGGAGGCCCAGGAGCCCGAGGCCGGCACCCGCCAGCGATCCGGCCGCGAGGCAGGCGCTGAACAGCCTGTGGGCCAGCGGCAGCCTCCGGTAGAGCCCGACGGCCGCGAGAAGGCCCGCGGCCGGCACGCCGCAGGCCACGAGAGCCAGGCGCTCCGCCGTGAGCAAGGGCCAGGTGTCCATGTCGATCTCGATGCCAGTGGGACGCGGCCTTCCGGGCTCCCCGGGGGCTGCTGTGGACCAGCCTCCGGGTGCCTCTTGGATCCACGATCCAGGCCCGCGTCGGGCGTCCGACTCCCCCGTGCACGTCCTGCTGCTCGGGCGTTGACCGACGGCGCGAGTCTAACACAATCGGCGTCCTTTGCAAAGAAAATGTATCATTCGGTCCCGGGAGCCTGTGGGAGCTAGCCTCCAGGCTCCGAGGATCCCCCAC
This sequence comes from Candidatus Rifleibacteriota bacterium, assembly GCA_016213885.1. Lineage (GTDB taxonomy): Bacteria > Muiribacteriota > UBA6191 > JACPRK01 > JACQZM01 > JACQZM01. The sequence goes on from JACQZM010000691.1 coordinate 4,060, forward strand.
CTGTTTCGCGGAGTCGGGCCGTGTGATCAGGCCTCGGCCTGGCTGCAGAGTCTCCGAGGAAGCGGAAGGGGTTCATTCGAAGTCGCGCTCGGGAGAGAGAACGAAGAGGAGGGGATCCGGATTGAGGTCGCGCTCGGGGGAGAGAAGAAGAAGGAGGGGATCCGGATTGAGGTCGCGCTCGGGGGCGCGACTCGGACCCGGCGAGGCGCCGGGTCTTGGCGATCGACGATCGCGTCCCGGCACGGCGGGTGCCGCGAGCATGGTCCAGCGATGCCGGCAGCTTCCCCGGACGACTACTTCTTCGAGCCGGCTGCCTTGACCTCGAAGACGACCCGGGCGGTCTTGCCCTCGGCCACGGCGTTCATCAGATGGAATCCGCCCGTGACCGGAGGGCCCATGGTGAGGGCGTTCAACCTGCCCTTGTTGTCGTTCTGGATGATGATCACCGCCGGCTGGACGCCCTGGGCGACGTTGCCGTCGGGGTCCGAAGGAAAGACGTTGATGATGATCTGGCCCTTGGGGACTCCCACCTCGATCTCGGCATCGGCGGGAACGGTGCCGTCGACCCTGGCGTACGGCTTCCCCTCGACGTGCTTCGCCAGGACCGAGGCGAGCTTCACGTCGAACGGGTAGACGTCGGGGCGCTCGGCTGCGCCCAGAACTGATGCACCCACGCAGAAGATCAGCAGAAACCGGGTGATGGTACGACACATGGAGCGACCTTCCTTTCGGCAAGAACCGGTACGACCCGGACCTGGCTCTCTGGCGAGCCGGGTCAGAAGCCATCCTAGTCCGGGGCCTCGCCCTTCTCAAGGAATTCCAGGACCCGGTCCATCGCCGTCAGCACCGGCCCCAGCGCCGCGTAGAACGCCGCGGCCTTGACCATCTCGTCCACGGCCACCCGCTCCTCCGGGGTGTGGGCCAGCGCGATGTCCGACGGCCCGAAGCCGATGGTGGGGATCTGGTGGCGGCCCATGGTGGCCACGCCGTTGGTGGAGGCGACCCACCGGTCGATCCGGGGCGGGGCGCCCAGGACCAGCCGCGCCGTCTCGACGCCGGCCCTGGTCAGACGGTGGTCCTCCGGCAGCACCCAGCTCGGGAACTCTTTCTCCTGGCGCAGCGGGAGGCCCTTCCAGCTGGGCGCGTCGAAGGTCAGCGGGGCCACCGTCGCCCTGGACGCCCTGAAAGAGGGAAGGCTCTCGAGCTGGGCGATGGCGCTGGCGCCGGTCTCGCCGGCGGTGAGGCGCCGGTCGAGAACGATGGTGCACTCGTCGGGCAGGGCGTTGTTGGACGGCGTCCGGCACTCGATCCGAGTCACCGCCACCGAGCCCGGTCCCAGGAACGGATCGGTGCCGAGTCGCCCGTTCAGCGCCTCGATCTCCCGGACGATGGGCATCATCGAGTAGACGGCGTTCTCCCCGCGCTCCGGCGTCGAGGCGTGGCAGGAGCGTCCCTTGGTCACCACGGACAGTTCGACGCGGCCTCGCTGACCCCGATGGACCGCGAGCCCGGTCGGCTCGGTTATGACCGCGTAGTCAGGGACGAGCCGCTCATGCTCGAGGACGTGGCGGAGCGCCAGACCGTCGCAGTCCTCCTCCTGGCACGACGCCACGAACCAGACGGTGATGCCGCTGTCGAGTCCGAGCTCCTTGATGAGCCGGCCGGCGATGATCATGGAGGCGAGGCCGCCCTTCTGATCGCAGGCCCCGCGGCCCCACACCCTGCCGTCCTCGAGCTTCCCCTTGAACGGGTGATGCTGCCAGGCCGCCTCGTCGCCGACGCCCACCGTGTCCATGTGGCCGTCGATCAGCCGCTTGGTGCGGCCGCAGCCCACGGTGCCGATCACGTTTCCCAGGGCGTCGATCCGCACCCGATCGAACAGGTTCCGGTTCATCTCGTGGGCCACCACTTCGGCGATCTTCCCCTCGTGGCCGGAGAGGCTCGGCACCGCCACGAGCATCCGGCACAGGGCGCCGACGCGTACGCCGTGGGAGCGGGCCCGGTCGACGAGCCGCTGGCCGTCGAACGGGATGGTCATGGCGTCGCTCCCCTGCCCGGGGCCGGACCCGTCGGGGAGCCCGGAGCCGCCGGCGAGCGCTCCCCGAGCCGGGCCGCCCGCCCGCTGGCCAGTCTGGCGCGGGCCCGGGCGTGAATATCCTCGAAAGCGCCGCCGGGGTAGAACGTCGGCCTCGGCGGCTCCGGCGGGAGCGGCACGGTCAACGCCCGCTCCTCCGCCGACATCGGCGCCTGGTCCCAGAGGGCGGGCCGGGCCCAGCCGGTGAGCCGGCGGTCCACCACGGAGAAGAACTCGTCCAGGGTGCTCCGGTGCATTCCCTCCGTGGCGGTGTAGATGCTCACCTGGGTGATGTACGTGGGCAGTCCGGTGTTCGGGTCCACTCCGGTGACGATCCCGGAGTGCCGATCCGCGTTGTCGTCGTAGTGGATGAGCAACATGTCGCCGACCCGGAACGGCGTCCTGGGCCTCCACTTCGGATGGGCCGCCAGGTTGAGATCGGGCCCATCGTAGTAGTGGAAGTGAGGGCTCTTCTTCACGAAGGCGAGCAGCCTGGTGACCAGTCTGAGGCCGCCGGCGCCCCGGGGGGGAGGCGCATCCTTCTTGAACAGCGGCCCCCCCGTCATGGCCGACAGGAGGTCGTAGCCCGCGGCCCTGTACGCGACGTAGATCAGGTCGATGCAGACCATGGGGTACCGCCCCTTGCGGCCGCGGACCGGGATGTGTCCCATGGGAGCCGACTCGTCGAAGATGACCCCATCCTTGTGCAGCTGGTCTACCCGGTCGAGGATGTTCTTCACGTCGGGCTTGCCGTCGCCGTTCACATCCGGGGCGGACGCCAGCGGCGACCGGCCGGCGGACGAGGTGGCCACGGGAGTCGCAAGAGGCGCGGCGGGGCTCGCGGCGGTGGACCGTGGCGTGGCCGCCGACGCCGTCGCCATGGGAATCGCCGGCCTCGTGGGCAAAGGAACCGCAGGGCTGGCCGGGGGCGACGGCTGCGTCACCGGAGGCGGCGCAGCGGGCACGAGCGGGGCCGGCGAGATCGACGGCTTCTGGATCCGGGGCGACGGCGCCGGAGAGTGGGACTGGACCGGGGTCGGTCGGCTCGCCCAGGCGCGGGCCCTGGCGGCCAGCGACGAGAGCCGAC
>JACQZM010000139.1 GCA_016213885.1 Candidatus Rifleibacteriota bacterium
CAGCACCTGCTAGACGAACTCAACGCCGCAGAGATGACGTATCCCGGCACCACGCTTCGACTCGTCTACACTCTCTCCTCTGCCTCTGAGACGAAGGTCTCGGTCCCTTCGTAATTTCCGCCCAGATCAGGAAATCTGAAGATAGTGCGCAGGGATCCCGTGGACCGAGATCAAGGCCTTCCTCTACGGGCGGCGAGTGACCACGACGATCAAGCGCATCCGGACTCTCTGGTACACGACAGCGGGTGACAGGCCCCTCTCGATCGTGATCGTCCGTGACCCCAGCGGGGACCGAGACGACGAGGCGTTCTTCACCACCGGCCTGACGCTGACTCCCGAACAGGTCCTGGAGCGATTCGCCCTGAGGTGGACACTGGAAACCCTCTTTGAGAACGTCAAGCAATGCCTGGGGTTCGAAGACCTGCAGAAGCGAACCGACCTGGCCGTCGAGCGGACCGCGCCCTTCGCCATCTTCCTCACCGGCCAGGTTGTCCTCTGGTTCGCGACGAACTGGCGGACAGCTCAGCAATTCCTCCCCGATTCCGGCCCCTGGTACACTCACAAGGACAAGGTGGGGATCAGCTTCGCGGACATGCTGGCCGCCCTGCGCCGGATGAGCCAGCGCGAGATGATCACGGCGGAAGCTGATGGGAAGCCACTTCCGACAAAACTCATGGGCCTTGTTCTTCATGTGCTGGGAGTCGCGACCTGACCGACCTGACGGGCGACGCGGGGCCGTCATGGATCCGCGAAACCCGAGGCTGGCAACGAGCTGACTTTCTCGCGGACGAGCTGATACGCCTCCGGGGTGAGGTGGGCGTAGCGTGCCGTGGTCCGGAGACTCTTGTGCCCGAGGAGCTCTTGAATGGCACGCATGGGAACACCCACGTCCATCAGGTGGGTCGCGAAGGCGTGCCGATTATGCCGAATTCGGCATAAACGGCCATGATGCCGAGTCCCGGACTATGCCGAGTGCGCGACAGCAAGCTGACGTCGATCCGCTCGTGGCGGGCATCTCCCTCGCTTGCGCCGCCTGACGATTCGGCATTATCCGGTGCCCCAGCGCGGGCACTCGCTGGTGCGTGACGACAGCGTGATAGGTCGCCCGGGCGAGCCGGGCGGCATCGTTCAAGATGGGGGGCCCTTGGCTTCGCTCATCCTGCCCCCCAGGCCCCCCCGGCCTCGCCCTCCGGGCTCGCCGGTCCAGGCCTCACCGGAGCTTGTCCAACCCCATGACCGCCGACTCGGCCCGCCGGTACTCCTCCTCGACCTGGCCGACCAGATCCCCGGCGCCCTCCCAGCGCTCCGCCTTGGCGAGCGCCTCGAGCTCCGCCGCGACCCTGGTCAGGGTCGTGGCGCCGAAGTTGGCGCCGTTCGACTTGATGGTGTGGGCGGCCCTGCGGAGCTCGGTCGCCTTCCTCTGCTCCAGCGCCTGACGCATCTGGACCAGCAGCTTCTGGCCGTCCATGGTGAAGCTGCGGATCAGACCCGGCAGCAAGGCGTCGACGCGACTGCCCAGGGTCTTCCTCAGCCGATCGATGGCAGCGCGCTCGAGCAGCAGCGTCGCGTCGCCCCCGGGCACGGACGCCGTGGGGGCCGCGGGCGGGGGCGGGATGGGCGCGGCGAAGGGCCCCCCATCTCGAACGATCCCGGAGCGCTCGTCAGCCGGGGCCTGCCCCAGGGGCGCGCACCGGAGCAGCGCCGCCACCAGCTCGGCGATCTGGATCGGCTTGCTGATGTAGTCGTGCATGCCCGCGGCCAGACACTCATCGCGGTCCTCCTTGAGCGCGTTGGCGGTCATGGCGACGATCCGTGGTATCGTCCCGGCGGGGAGCTCGACATGGATCCGGCGGGTGGCCTCCAGGCCGTCGAGCTCCGGCATCTGCACGTCCATCAGCACCACATCGTACGATTGACGGTGGAGGGCCTCCAGCGCCTCGAGGCCGTTTCCCGCGACGTCGGCGAGGTAGCCGAGACGTTCGAGCATGATCAGGGCCATCCGCTGGTTCACCGCGTTGTCCTCCACCAGGAGGATCCGCAGCGGATGCCTCTTGCCCGTGTTCGGGTCGAACCGGGAGGCCTCGACCGCGGGCGTCGGCGCGACGACCTCGTGAGCCATCACCTGGACCAGCACGTTGTACAGCTGGGATGCCTTGACCGGCTTGGTCAGGCACGCCGCGAAGTACACCTCGGCGTCAGGGACCCGGTCGCCCATCGACGTGAGCATGACCATCGGCAGGGAGCTCCGGTCGACGACGTCGCGGATCTCCCGGGCGAGCATCACCCCGTCCATCTCGGGCATGTTCATGTCCAGCAACGCCAGGTCGAACCGTTCGCCGCTGCGAAGCAAGGCGAGCGCCTCGGGCCCCGACGGGACCGCCACGCTCTCCATGCCCCACGAACGTGACTGCAGCGTCAGGATCCTCCGGTTGGTCTCGTTGTCGTCGACGACCAGCAGACGCCTCCCTTTCATGTGGGGCTGGTCGGCCGACAGATGGATGGGAGCGGAGCCCTCCGCGGCGCGGGCACGAACCGTGAAGTGGAACGTCGATCCCTTCCGGATCTCGCTCTCCACCCACATCGCCCCGCCCATGAGCTCGGCCATGCGCCTGCTGATCGCCAGCCCCAGACCGGTGCCGCCGTACTCGCGGGTGGTCGAGGAATCGACCTGGCTGAACGACCTGAACAGCCGGTCCATGCGCTCCGGGGGGATACCGATACCGGTGTCCGTGACCAGGAAGTGGAGCTCGTGCCAGCCCGGTTCGCCGTTGACCTGATCCGACGGCAGCGGCCGCGACGACGCCGACACGATCACCTCGCCGGCGGCGGTGAACTTCACCGCGTTGCCCAGCAGGTTGGCGAGGATCTGACCCAGCCGGGCCACGTCGCCCACGATCCACCCCGGGGTGTGGGCCTCGATGAGGCAGCCCAGCTCGAGCCCTTTCTCGGAGGCTCTCGCCGCCACCAGGTCGAGCGCCGACTCCACGCACCGGCGGAGGTCGAACGGCGCGCTCTCCAGCTCCATCCTCCCGGCCTCGATCTTGGAGAAGTCGAGGATGTCGTTGACGATGCGGAGCAGCGCATCGCCGCTGTTGCGGACCACCTCGACGAACTCCCGCTGCTCCGCGGTCAGACCGGTGTCCAGCAGCAACGTCGTCATGCCGATGATGGCGTTCATGGGGGTCCGGATCTCGTGGCTCATCGTGGCGAGAAACGCGCTCTTGGCCTTGTTGGCCCCCTCCGCGGCCTCCCGGGCCTCCGCCAGCTCCCGGCGCCGGACCTCCGACTCCCGGAGCTCCACGGCCAGCTTCGATCGCAGCTCCTGTTCCGTGGCCACGTTCTCCTCGAGCCGCTTGAGGATCTGCTCCAGCACCACGAACTGCTCGACCACCAGATCCGCCGTGATCTCCGATGCTCGACGCGCCACGTGGACCTCGTCGAGGAGCATGGCGTTCTCCTTGCGGAACTCCTCGATCGACCCGGTGCCCCGCTTCGATACCAGGTGGCTCCAGACTTCGACGTTCATGCATGCACCTCGTGGGTTCTCACAGTGCTGGGTCGGTGGCGAGGGCCAGGGCGACGGCCGCGGCCTCGGAGAGCCGATCGTCCGGGAGCGGTCTCTCGAGGCCCACGATCCTGATCCGGGGGAGGTCTCCGTCGAGGACCGCCGGCAGCACCTTCAGCAGATAGGTCAGGCCCGCTGCGTGGTCGTGCCGGGCGGCCGAGCAAGCCGACAGCTCCTCCGGCCTCAGCACGACGATCTCGCCGGGTCGAGCGAACCCGGTCACGGTGTCCACGAGGATGACCCGACGAGCGCCTTCCATGAACCGCAGCAGGTCGAGACCGGCCAGCCCTCCGTCGATCGCCTCGACACCGTCCGGCAGCGCCTGGCGGGCCAACAGATCGATCACCCGGGGACCCGCCGAGTCCTCCGGTACGTACCGGTTGCCGACGCCGATGATCCGTCGCGTCACGCGCCGCCCACCGTGATCCTCCCGAGCTCCCGGCCCCTGCGGATCGTGTGGACCGTGCAGACCAGACAGTGGTCGAACGAGCGCACCACGTGCCCCAGCTCGACCGGATTGGCCGGGTCGGCGACGGCGGTGCCGACCAGCGCCTCCTCGGTGGTGCCGCGGACGCCGGAGGCGTCGCGGGGGGACGCGTGCCAGGCCGTGGGGGTGATGATCTGGTAGTGCTCGATGAACCCGTTGCGGATCCGCACCCAGTGGCCCAGCGCTCCCCGGGCCGCCTCGGTCAGGCCGTACCCCTCGCCGGTTGCGATCTCCGTCGGAGCCTTGTAGTAGGTGCCGTCGCCGACGGCCTCCGTGAGCCACATCTCCATGGCCGGGATCAGCTCGCACGGCCTGGTCAGCCGGGCCAGCTCCCGGACGAGGACGCTAGAGCCGCCCCGGTTGACGAGATCGGCGAAGAGCGGGCTGCCGGCCACGATCATCTCGGCCAGCGGCCCGGTCTCGGCCGGCGCTCCCTCGTAGCGCGGCGCCTTGGCCCAGGAGTACCGCTTGCCCTCGTGCCCGGTGGCGTACGGCTCGGTCTCCCCCTCCTCGGGGTGCTTGCCTCCCTCCGAGGGCTTGTACCAGGAGTAGTCGGTGTGCTCGACGATCTTCATCTGATCGAAGGGGCGCACCCGGGTCCCCTGGGCGAACCCGGCGGGCACGAGGAGCCCGTCCCGGCGGGGGCCGCGGACCTGGGTGCCTTCCGGCAGCTCGAACGAGCCGTAGCTGACGAAGTTGCCGTGCCCCTTGCCGATCCCGTCGAGACCGATCTCGCGAGCGAACCGGATGAAGAACCCGAGCTCGCTCTCCCGGTGCGCGTCGCTCTCCTCGAGCCAGACGTCCAGGTCGGAGGCGCGTCTCACGTCGAGCCACCGCGACAACGAGCACCCGAGGACGCGGCGTTCGTACCAGTCGCGATACTGCTTCAGCAGGAGCCTGCACTGTCTCAGGTCGCCCCGACCGGGGACCGACACGATGCCCCCGGGAACCATGTACGACGAGTGAGGCCACTGTCCGCCGATGATCGCCACGATCTCCAGGACCTTCTTGGTCTCCCGGATCACCTCGAGGACGGTCTGCCCCTTGAACGGCTCGTAGCGACGCACCGCTTCCGCGAACAGCGGCCGGGCCTTGTAGATCGGGTTGACGAAATCCACGGCGAACATCAGGAACGCGTGACGCATGTCGCTCTGGATGTGCTCCGTCATGAGCGTCACGTTCCGCATCCTGGTGGCGTCCGGCGGCGGCTCGGCGTGGACGATCATGTCGAGAGCCCTCGAGGCGGCCATCAGGTGGGCGGTGCTGCAGATGCCGCAGACCCGCGGCGTCACCACCAGGCCATCCATGGCGCCGCGCCCCACCAGGATCCTCTCGAAACCCCGGTACATCGTGCCCGAGCACCACGCGTTCGACACCACGCCGCCCTCGAGCTCCACCCGGATCTCCAGGTCTCCCTCGACCCGGTTGACCGGGACCTCGATCGTCACCCGCTGCGACATCGGTCACCCTCCTTCGGGCTAGACCCGGGTCTCGCGCTTCTGGAGTCGTTTCGGGGCCGCCGCCGCCGCCATCCCCTTGTAGGCCAGGTAGTGCGCCCGATCCACGCCCTCCGGCAGCTCCAGCGGGATGTCGGCGATGTTCCGCGTGTAGAAGAACGGGTGCGGCTGCGGGAAGTCTGGACGGGTGCAGCCGAAGCACGGCACGCCGACCCGGGTCTTGGAGCTTCGCCGGCCCCAGAGGAACTTGTTGCACGGCCCGTGGGCCAGCGGCCCATGGCATCCCAGATGGAAGAACAGGCACCCCTTCTTGCCGAAGTCGCTCTCCTCGACCCGGTACTCGTGGTACTCGTTCCGCACGCACCCCTGGTGGATCAAGAGACCGTACCATTCGACCGGGGTCTGCTGTCCGGTCAGCTCCAGAGCCTCGCCGGTGGCCAGAGCCGTCAGCGCGCCGACGATCACCTCGGTGTGGCAGGGACAGCCAGGCAGGTTGATCACCGGCGTTCCGCCCTGGGAGACGAAGGTCGTGCCCAGGAAACCGCCCTTCTCGGCCCTGTGGAACTGGACCCCCGTGGCCTCGACCTCGCTGTCGGCCCCGATGCCGCCGAAGCTCGCGCAGGTGCCCATCGCCACGACGAACTGGGCCTGCCGGGCGAGCCGGGCGAGGAGGTTCTTCTTGGGCTCGCCGGCGAACTTGTCGTACATGCCGGTGCCGCCGGGCCCCCGGATCACCGCGCCCTCGACGCACAGGATGTCCAGGCGTTGCTTGCCGTTGACGATCGATTCGATCAGCCGGCGGTGCTCCAGGTGACCTCCCACCGAGATGGAGGGGTGCCAGAGCACCTCCAGGTCCAGATGGCCGAGAGTCTCGACGAGGTCCGGCGTCTCCGCCGAAAGGGCGGACATGGTGTCTCCGCCGCATCCTCCACACTGGAGCCAGTAGAGCGTCTTGGGCATCGATCTCTCCTTGGAGCCTGCCAGGAGCCGCGCCCGACCGGGTCGATCGAGGCGCTGCCGTCATGGACCACCTCTGCCGGGCCCGGGTGGCCGGCGGGCGACCGGCATTGTAGCACCGGCTCCCGGGGTGTCGCTCCCTTTTCGGCGCGGCGCTCCCCGGCCAGCCGGTTCCTTCCCTGGCGGCGCGCGGGGCTAGCACTCCCGGCGTCCAAGGCGACGGGACGGCGTGGGTCCGTCAGACGGCGATGCCTCGAAGGCGCGAGTCGAGATGCCGGCTGGTGGCGCGGCGGCCGGTCATGGACGCGCGACGACCGGCTGGCCGGGCAGCTCGAACCAGAAGGTGCTGCCCCTGCCGACCTCGCTCTCCACTCCGATCCGCCCGCCGTGAGCCTCCACGACCAGCTTGCAGAAAGTGAGCCCCAGTCCGGTGGTGTGCTTCTGCCTGTTCTCCCGCGACTCGACCTGGCCGAACTTCTCGAAGATCTTCGTGTGGAACTCCGCCGGGATTCCCTGGCCGGTGTCCTTGACGGAGACGCGCATCCGGGCCTCGCAGGTCGAGAGGCTCACCGAGATCTTCCCGTCCGGAGGGGTGAACCTCAGGGCGTTGCTCAGCAGGTTCTGGATCACCCGCAAGACGAGCTCCCGGTCCGCCAGCGTCACCAGCGGCTCGCCCCCGACCTCCAGGCTGAACTCCCGCTTTCCCCGGAGCGGCTCCAGCCGCGCCAGAACCTCCCTGGTCAGGGACGCCAGCTCGCATTCGGTCCGGTGGAGCGTCATCTGCCCCGCCTCCATCTTGCTGACATCCAAGAGCGAGCTCACCATCTCGATCAGGGTGTTCGTCCCGTTGAGCGCCTTCTGGACGCAGTCCCGTCCGTCGGCGCTCAGCGCGGTCTCGTCGAAGTCCTTGAGGATCTGGAGGTAACCCTTGATGCAGGCCAGCGGCGACCGCAGGTCGTGGACGATCATGTGAACCAGGCTGTCCCGGAGCTCCTCCAGGCCACGGAGCTTCTCGTAGCTCTGCTGGAGCTGCCGCCTCTTCCGGCAGAGCTCCAGGTGGGTGGCGACCCGCGCCTCCACCTCCTCGAAATGGAACGGCTTGGTCACGTAGTCCACGGCCCCCACGGAAAATGCCTTCACCTTGTCCAGGGCCTCGCTGAGGGCGCTGATGAAGATGACCGGGATCTCCCTCAGCGTCTCCGTCGCCTTCAACCGCTCGCAGACCTCGAAGCCGTTCATCTCCGGCATGTTGATGTCGAGCAGGATGAGGTCCGGCGGGTTGTTGCCCGCGGCCTGGAGCGCGAGCCGTCCGCTGGGGACAGGGCGGACCCTGTACCCCCGTTCCTTGAGCATCCCCGTGAGGAGCTGCAGGTTGGCCGGGGTATCGTCCACGACCAGGATGTTGGGCTCTCTCCCGGGTTCGACCGTCTGTTGCGCCATGGCCTGTTCCGTCCTTGGTTCCACGGGGCCGGAGCCGACACCCCCGTCTCAGGGTGTCGGCACCGCCTTCTCCAGCACGACGAGCAGCTCCTCGTACCTGTAGCTCTCGGACAGGGCCTTGAGCTCCCGGGCCGTGGCGCCGTCCTGTTTGGCCACCTGATCGATGAGCCCGAGGAGACCGTCGAGGTCCGCGTTGATCGTCGCCTCGCGGAGCTGGCGGACCAGCTCTCCAGGCAACGCGGCCAGAGCCTTCGGCGTCAGCTCGATCGGGGCGGGAGCGGCCATCGATCGCGGCGTGGCCTCGGGGCCTCCGGCGAGAACGTACTTCACGCCGAGAAGAGCGCCGATCTTGTCGAGCAGCTCCTGCTCCTTGAACGGCTTGCCGAGGAAGTCGTCGGCTCCCTGGTCGAGCACATGCTGACGGCTCTCCGCGAAGGCGCTGGCGGTCACGGCGACGATGGTCGTGTCGCTCCCGCCGGGGGAGGACCTGATCGCCTCGATCGCCTTGTGACCGTCCATCACGGGCATGCGCAGGTCCATCAGGATCAGGTGGGGAGACCAGCCATCGAACTCCCGGACCGCCTCCAGGCCGTTGGAGGCTTCCCTGGTCTCGAACCCGATCGTCCCCAGCATGTCCCGGAGGACGACCCGGTTCTCCTCCTTGTCGTCGACGATCAGGATCCGCCGGGCCGGCTCTCCGGGCTGCAGGGCGATCACCCGCCGGACCGGCCCGGTGCGCTCGATCTCGCTCTCCGCGCACTCGCGGATCGGGATGTCGAACACGAAGGTGCTTCCCTTGTCGGGGAGGCTCGTGACCGTGATGTCGCCTCCCAGGAGCCGGATGAACTCCCGGCTGATGGCGAGGCCCAGCCCGGTCCCCCCCCCGGCGCGGACGCCGCTGGTGGTCTGCTCGAAGTACCTGAACAGCTTGTTCATCTCTCCCGGGGCGATTCCGACCCCGGTGTCCCTGACCTCCACGGTGAGTCGCCGCTCGCCGGGAGCGACCGGTCGTGCCTCGATGCGCAGGGTCACCGCGCCCCGGCTGGTGAACTTCACGGCGTTGCCGAGCAGATTGACCAGCACCTGACGCAGCTTGCCCTGGTCGGTCGACACGTAGCGCGGCAGCTCCGGGCCTCTCTCCACGGTGAAGCCGACCTGCTTGGCCTCGGTCCGCACCCGGAACATCATCTCCAGATCGTTCACCAGCGCCCCCAGGTCGAACACGCTCGACTTCAGCAAGGTCCGGCCGGCCTCGATCTTGGACATCTCCAGGATGTCGTTGATGATCGTCAGCAGATGTTCGCCGCTCCGGCCGATCGTCTCGAGACGCTGGCGTTGCTCCGCCGAGAGCGACGGGCTCCGGAGAAGCAGCTGCGTGAAGCCCAGGATGGCGTTCATGGGGGTCCGGATCTCGTGGGACATGTTGGCCAGGAAGGTGCTCTTGGCCCGGTTGGCCGCCTCCGCCGCCTCCTTGGCCTTCTGGAGCTCATCCATGTGGGCCCTGGTCTGGTCGAGCAGCCTCTTGCTCGCCAGGCAGGAGTTGACCCGGGCCTTCAGCAACGTCGGATCGACCGGCTTGTTCAGGTAGTCCGTGGCGCCCATCTCGATGCACCGCACCACGCTGTCCATCTCGTCGATGGCCGAGGTCACGATCACCGGGATGTGACGCAGGTCGTCATGCGCCTTCATCCGGCTCAGCATCTCGAAGCCGTCCATCTCGGGCATCTCGAGATCGAGGATCACCGCGTCGAACGATCTCCGGTCGAGAGCCCGCAGCCCCTCGACGCCGTTCTCCGCCGTGTGCACGGTGTGGTCGGCCTCGCGGAGACAGCAACAGATCAGCTCCCGGTTGGTCATGCTGTCGTCGACGACCAGGATCGCGCTGTCGTGGTGCTCCATCGGACGGATCCTCGAACCCACCCCGGCGACCAGGGTGGCACAACCCGCCGGAAGGCGCAAGGATGTTCCAGGATCCGGCGCCTCGCCGGATCGGATTCGCTCCGCACATTCCGCCCCCCAAGCTCGCCTGCGGCGTCCGGCGACCCGGCCGGATCAGGCGGGTCAGCAGACCGCGGCGATGCTCTGGTCCTCCGACGTCGCGCAGGTCAGGATCTGGTCCTCGTGCACCGGGCTCCGGCCGAACAGCCGCTCGTGGCGGAGCCGGACCTGGCGGAACAGGAAGAACCGGAGCGGATCGATGAGGGTGAGCCGGGCGCAGAGCGCGAGCTCCCGGGTCGCGGTGGGGTCCCGCATGTCCGTGACGATCCGGATCCGCTCCGCCAGCCACTCCGGGGTGACCGTGCCGGCGGCGCGCTTCTCCTCGATGAGGCGCCTCTGCATGTCGGCGTCGTACACCTCCGGATGGTGGTTCACGGCGAAGAAGCGAGGCATCACGCCCCCCCGGTCCCGGGCCAGCTCGAGCATCGTCAGCGCGTCGCCCCGTTCCCCGGATGGCAGGGACTCGTGGCCGATGGCGGTCATCCCCGGAGGCAGCGGTCCGATCCCGGGGATGAGGTCGAACAGGCGGCTGTCCCGGACCAGCAGCCTCCGGCCCTCGCCGAGCTCCCCCGCAAACCGACCGAACCACGGGTGCGCCCGGGCCGCGTCGGTGAAGACGTTCCACTGCATCCCGGTGGACTTTCCGCCCTTTTCGGGGCCGCGCAGCGTGGGCGTGGCCACGCCCAGCCATCGACACAGCACGCCGAAGGTGTGGCAGATGCCCAGCATGGCCGCATCGGGCTCCGACAAGATGGCGGCGAACAGACGCTGGGCCGCCGGCTCCCAGGCCGGGTCCTCGGAGACCTCCTGGGACCAGTCGGCCTTCCCGTCGTTCCGATTCGGATCGATGTGCCCGGAGATGCCTCTGAGGGCGAGCCCGGAGTTCTCCAGCGTGTGGGCCAGCTCCCGACCCACCTGCCGGATCAGCTGCACCAGGGAGTCGTGGCCGAGGTTCAGGTAGCCGAAGTTCATGTCGAGGATGGCCACGTCCAGGATCCGGGGACCGGGGACCGGCACGTCGGCCGGGCTCTCCACCCGGACGTACTGGAACGTCTTGCCTGCACCTGGGATCATCGCGCCTCACGTCCGGGCCACCGCGGTCCGCCCCGGTCCGCCCCGGAGCCGGACAGCGGTCCTTCATCCGTGGTTTCCCCCTCCTGGAGATAGACGGCAACCCGCTGTCGTTACATCTATCGGCGCCGGGTGGCTCTCGCCGACCCCTCATTTCGGCGTCGGTCGATCGGAACGGTGAAAGGATTCGACGCTGGGGGCGCCGATCCGGTAGACTCGGACGGTCATGCCCCCCTCGATCGTTCTGCTGGCCCCGGATGAGGCGGCTCATCGACAGCTCGAGGAGGTGCTCCGGCAGGGAAGCGTGGTCTCGGATCTTCGCCGGGTCACATCGTTGCGAGCGCTCCACCACGAGCTCGAGGGCCGTCACGCCGATCTGATCGTCGCCGACCACGACCAGGTGGGCTGCAGCGCCCTGGAGGTCGTGACACTCTGCCGGGACCGTCACGCCGACGTCCCGGTCATCCTCGTGACCGGGCCGCTGTCCGACGAGGACGTCCTGGCGCTGATCCGCGCCGGGGCCGAGGACTGTGTCCCGCGATCCCGGCCGGCCGGCCTGCTCCCCTCGGTGGAGCGGGCGCTGCGCCACCGGGCAGAGCTCCTGGAGAGCCGGAAGGCCAAGGAGGGTCTCAAGAGCGCCAACCTGCAGCTGGAGGCGATCGCCGGGGTCATGACCTCGTTCCTCGAGAGTGGCAGCTGGCGAGACGCCTGCGAGCGGCTCCTCGAGAGCGCCCTGAACCAGACCGGGAGCGATCGAGGTCTCGTGGGGGTCGTGGTGGACGGTCGCTCCCTCCAGGTCGACGCTCACCGCGGGTTCGCCTGGGACACCCGGCGCCCCGGCTCTCCACCGGGCGGCGACGACCCGGCGGAACCGGAGCCGCCGATCACCCTGGCGGGCCTGGACCACCTGCCCGGTCGGGTGGCGCGGTCGGGCCAGGCCGTGCTCTCTTCGGGGGCCGACGAGGATCCGCAGTCCGGACCTCCCTGGCCGGCCAGCCCGCCCCTGACCTCGTTCCTCGGCGTCCCGTTCACCAAGGGCAAAGAGGTGCTGGGCGTGATCTCCGTGGCCAACCGGCCCGGAGGTTACTCCACGGCGGATCAGGCCAGGCTGGAGGCGCTCTCCAGGGCGGCCAGCGTCCTGTTCGACAGCCATTGCCGGTGGGAGCGGGAGACCGACCTGAGGGAGCAGCTCCGGCAGTCCCAGAAGATGGAGGCGATCGGTCGCCTGGCCGGGGGAGTGGCCCACGACTTCAACAACCTCCTCACGGTGATCCTCGGATACGGCGAGGCGCTCGCGGCGGGCCTCCCGGCCTCCCAGCCGCAGAGAGCGAGGCTCGACCAGATCCGCAGGGCCGCGGAACGGGCCGCGGGGCTCACCCGTCAGCTGCTGGCCATGAGTCGTCGGCAGGTGATGCAGCCCCGGGTGATGGACGCCAACACCGTGGTGGCCGACATGGGGGCCATGCTCCGGCGGCTGATCGGGGAGCACATCCAGGTCGTGCTGAGGCTGGAACCCCGGGTGTGGAAGGTCAGGGCGGACCCGGCCCAGCTGGAGCAGGTCATCATGAACCTGGTGCTCAACGCCAGGGACGCCATGCCCGGAGGCGGGACCCTCTTGATCGACACGGCCAACGTGGAGCTCGACCACGTGGCCGGGTGCCAGCCGCCCGATCGTCCGTCGGTGGGCCTGGCCGGCGCTCCCCGGAAGACCATCGACCTGGTGAGCCTCTCCGGTCGCTGGACCCGGGTGACCGGCAAGTTCCGCCACCTGACCACGACCCAGCTCAGCCCGTACGTGCAGATCGGCATCACCGACTCCGGGTGCGGGATGGACAGCGAGACGATCACGCGCCTGTTCGAACCGTTCTTCACCACCAAGGAGCTCGGCAAGGGCACGGGCCTCGGGCTGGCCACGGTCTACGGCATCGTCAGGCAGACCGGCGGCCACATCGCCGTGGAGAGCGAGCCGGGCCGCGGCACCACGTTCAAGATCTTTCTGCCGCGCCTGCAGGAGGCCGATCAGACGGCGTCCACCGTCGATCTGGCCGTCCCGGCTTCACGGGCCACGGAGACGGTGCTGCTGGTGGAGGACGAGTCGCAGGTCCGCGAGCTGGTCTTGACGAACCTCGAGGAGGCCGGCTACCGGGTGCTGCAGGCCAGCACCGGCGAGGAGGCGTGTCAGATCGGCCTGAATCACCCGGGACCGATCGACCTGCTCCTGACCGACGTGGTGATGCCCCGGATGAGCGGGCGGACCCTGGCGGAGCTCCTGTTGCGGCAGCGGCCGCTGATCAGGGTCCTGTACATGTCGGGCTACACCGACGACATCCTGGCTCCTCACGGTGTGCTGGACCCTGACGCGTCGCTTCTGGAGAAGCCGTTCACCACCGTGACCCTCATGGCCAAGGTGCGGCAGGTGCTGGAGTCCCCCGGGAGGGGGCCGGGTGGAGCCGGCGACGACCCCGGGAAGCCCCCGGGCGGCGGGGGAGAGAGCGGCTGAGAGGTGCGAGGCGGGCGGCTGGCCCGACCTTTTCGACAACAGGTGGTGATCCGTGGAGACGACCGGCTACCGAAGAGCTGTCGGGATCGATTTCGGAGGGACCTCCGTGAAGGCGGCAGTGGTCGCCGAGGACGGTCGCATCGAGGCCCAGACGTCGTTCGACACGGCCACCGCCCCCTCCGGGGCCGCCTGGCTCGACGCCGTGGCCGCGGCGCTGGAGCGTCTGGGCCTGAACCCATCCTCGCTGAAGGATGAGATCGAGGGGATCGGCATCGGCGTGCCCGGGTTCGTCGACTTCGAGCGCGGGTTCGTCCACGACCTGACGAACGTCCCGGGCTGGAAGGCGGTGTGGCTGAACCGGCTCGTGGAGGAGCGGTTCGGCATACCTGCCCGGGCGGACAACGACGTGAACGCCATGGCGCTCGGCGAGTCCACGTTCGGAGCGGGCCGGCACTATCGTCACGCCGTGTTCGTCACGGTGGGGACCGGCGTCGGCGGAGCGCTTCTGATCAACGGTCAGCTCTACCGCGGGGCTCACTCGATGGCCGGCGAGATCGGCCACCTCTCCATCGATCTGAACGGACCGACGTCGCCTGAAGGGAGGGGCGGTCTGGAGCAGTACGTGGGCAACCGGCGGTTGATCGCCAGGACCGTCTCGCTGATCCGGGAGGGTCGAGCGTCGATCCTCTGCGAGCTGGTCGAGGGGAACCTGGATGCGTTGACTCCCCGGATCATCGCCCAGGCCGCTCGCCAGGGAGACGCCCTGAGCCGGGAGATCTTCGAGTTCGCGGCGGACTGCCTCGCCACGGCGTTCGCGTCCACGGCGTACCTGATCCAGCCGGAGGCGTTCATCGTGGGCGGCGGCGTGGCCCGCTCCGGCGAGGTCCTGTTCGAGCCTCTGCGGGCACGCCTCCGCCAGCGGCTGTCCCCGCACTTCGCCGACCGGATCGTGGTGAAGCCGGCGCAGCTCGGCCACAACGCCGGCGTGGTCGGGGCGGCGATCCTGGCGTTCCAGTCTCATCCGGCCCCGGAGGCCACGCCGACGGAGCAGCCGCACTAGCACACCGCTCTCGAAGCAACTCAGACCCGTCGTCTCTCATCGCGTGTCAGGTGGCAGAAGAAAGCGTTCCGCTCGAGGAGCGGCCTCCCACTTTCCGGGTTTGCTCCCTGGGCCCGCTGTGCCACGGACCCGACAGGTGATAGAGTATTCTGCGTCGGCCCATCGGAGGAGAAACGGGAGGTCGAGATGTCGCTCGAAGACTTGCTGGAGAGGAATCGAGCCTGGGCTGCCCGTGAGCGGGCCAGGGATCCCGAGTACTTCTCCCGGCACGTGACGGAACAGCGGCCGCACCTTCTCTGGATCGGCTGTTCCGACTCACGGGTGCCCGCGGAGCAGGTCACCGCCTGCTGCCCTGGCGAGATCTTCGTGCATCGCAACATCGCCAACGTGGTCTCCTACAACGACGTCAACATCTCGGCGGTGGTGCAGTACGCTGTGGGGCACCTCCACATCCCCGACATCGTGGTCTGCGGACACTACGGCTGTGGCGGCGTGAAGGCTGCGTGCGACGAGAAGGTCGTCGGCGGCTACATCGGCGACTGGCTCATGATCACAGCCTGGGCGAAACGGTTCGTCGAGGAGCGCCTGCGCCGGGAAGGCGGGGAGCCGCCCGACCACGCCACGTTCCTCCGGCTGGTCGTCGAGGAGAACGTCCGGCTCCAGATCCAGCACCTGTCGAACCTGTCGGTGGTCCGGGAGCAGTGGGACAGGAGCCCGGGCGTCCCCCGCCTGCACGGCTGGTGCTACGACATCGGGACCGGCCTGATCCAGGTGATCGAAGACCACGCCGGGAGCTCCACGACAGCGGCCGGGGAGGTCTAGCCGCTGTCGCCTGTTCGGCCCACGGTGGCGACGTACCTGCGGAGATGCGGAGGACTCCCGGGCGACCGCACTCGCAAAAGAGAACTCTGGCGCCAGCCCCCCCGATCGCATTACCATTGCGCCCTTCCCGGGCGCGAAACGTCGCGGTCGCCATTCCGGTCGCCAGGCTGACGGTCCGGCGGGGGCGCCAGGCCCGGGGCGCGTAACGGGGTGCTTGCTCACGATGAAGCTGGTCGGTTTCGATTTCGGTTCGGTCTACACCAAGGCGGTCGTGCTGGGTATCGACGGGTCCGTCGAGATCTCGCTCTACGAGAAGAAGGCCGGCGACGGCGCCTTGGCGATCGAGCGGGTCCTCTCGCAGGTCGCTCTGAGGTTCCCGGACGGGTCGTTCAAGCTGGGGATCACCGGCATCGATCCGTCAGGGCTTGACCGCTGGCCCGTGTGCGCGGTGAACCCTGTGGTCGCCATCACGGTCGGTCTCGGGGCCGTCTGCCCCACCTCGTCGCTGAGCCACTCCGCAGCCCGTGCCGCGACCATCGCGGGCCGGTGCGCCGTGTTCGCCAAGTCCGACATGATCCACCTGCAGCAGAAGGGCACCCCCACCGAAGAGATCGCCTACGGCCTGTGCATGGCGATCTGCCGGAACGCCTTGATGACGCTGCTCAAGGGGCGCGAGCTCACCATGCCGGTGGTCATCGCCGGCGGTTGCGCCAGGAACCGAGGCATCGTCAGGGCGTTCGAGGAGCTCCTGGCGCTCTCCGACCCGGCGCACTTCCTGGTCTCCCCGCACCCCGGGCTGGAGGGCGCCCTGGGGGCGGCGCTGGAGGCCCGGGAGCACCCGGCGGGGCCGCTCGACCTGGCGGCGCTCCGTCAGGCTGTCCCGGCGGCTCTGGAGGCGCACGACCAGGGCCGGTCCGTCTCGCTGGCCCCGCTCCCCGAAGCCGGGTCGACACCCGGCGCACAGGAGCCGGAGCGATCGTACGATGAACCCATGGACGGGTTCCTCGGCGTGGACGTGGGATCGGTGAGCACTGACCTGGTGGTCCTGGGCACCGACGGCTCGATCCTCTCGGCGGTGTACCTGCCGACCAGGGGTCACCCGGTCGAAGCGGTGCAGCGAGGGCTGGCGATCCTGCGGGACCGGTTCAAGGGCGGGCTCCGGGTCATCGGTTGCGGCACCACAGGCAGCGGGAGACATCTGGCCGCCCGGCTGATCGGGGCCGACGTGGTCAAGAACGAGATCACCTGCCAGCTCCTCGGCGCGGGCCAGTACTTCGACGATGTGGACACGATCTTCGAGATCGGCGGCCAGGACTCCAAGTTCATCTCCACCCGGGACGGCCAGGTGGCCGACTTCGTGATGAACAAGATCTGCGCCGCGGGCACCGGTTCGTTCATCGAGGAGCAGGCCCGGGAGATGGAGATCGACGTCTTCCGGGACTTCGCCAGGTGCGCGTTCAGGGCCCGCAAGCCCCGCGACCTCGGCTCCCGCTGCACCGTCTTCATGGAGACCGAGATCGTGAACTCGCTCAGCGAGGGGGCCTCGGTGGACGACGTGTGCGGCGGTCTGGCCTACTCGATCGTCAACAACTACCTCGAGAAGGTCGTGGGCAACCGACCCGTGGGCCGTTCGATCGTGTTCCAGGGGGGCGTGGCCTCCAACGCGGCGGTGGTGGCGGCGTTCCAGCAGGTCCTCGGCCGTCCGATCAAGGTCCACCCGTACAACCGGATCTCGGGCGCCATCGGCGCGGCCATCGCCTCCAGGGAGCTCGCCAAGGAGGGTCGGGTCTCGTGCTTCAAGGGGCTCGACACCGGCCCCAGGCCTTCGCTGAAGTCGTTCGAGTGCAAGCAGTGCTCCAACAGCTGCGAGGTGAACGTCATCGAGGTGGCCAGCGAGCGGATCTTCTTCGGCGACACCTGCGAGCGGTACACCAGCCGCGGCACCACCTCGTCGAAGGAGAGCCCCATCGCCAACCTGGCGGAGGAGTATCACTCCCGGTGCGAGCAGTACTTCCCCCGGGCCAACCCCAGGGGCGTTCCCACCGTGGGGCTGCCTCGCGCGTCGACGCTGCTGGGCTATCTCCCGTTCTGGGGTACGTTCTTCACGCACCTGGGATTCCATCCGGTACTCTCGCTCAGCTCGTCCCAGGAGACTCTGGAGCTGGGGCTGAAGCACCTTCCGGTGGGCGTCTGCCTCCCGATCAAGCTGATGGCAGGACACGCCAACGCCCTGCTCCAGCAGGGTGTGGACTTCGTCTTCGTGCCGGCCGTGGTGGTGCTTCCGGGGGACGTCCCGTCCCGCTCCTATGCGTGCCCGTACACCATGGCGGTCCCGTTCATGATCAGCAACCGGATGTCCAGCAGGACGCTGGAGCCCCCGGTCTACCTGACCGACGAGGAGACGTTCGCCAACGGGTTCGCCGAGTGTCGCGCCGCCCTGGGCGTCACCAGGCTCCAGCTCAGAGAGGCGTTCCGGGCCGCCTCGGTCGCGCAGGCCGGGTTCGACGAGTCGTTCGCCAAGTGGACCGCCGGCCATTGCCAGAAGGGTCGGCACCGGTTCCTCTTCGGCGTGCTCGGCAAGCCGTACAACACCTTCGATGCGTTCCTGAACCTCAACCTGTTCGAACGTCTCCGGAAGCTCGACATCCTGGCCGTCCCGCTGAGGTACCTGCCGATCGACTGGCGGAGCCAGGGCTCCGATCTGCCGTGGCGACTGTCGGCGGACATCCACAGGGCCGCGCTGGCCCTGGCGTCCGAGGAGAGGATCTTCCCGGTCACCATCTCCAACTTCGGGTGCGGGCCCGACGCGTTCACGTTCAAGCGGATCGGCGAAGCTCTCCAGGAGCGCCCCCACCTGATCCTCGAGTTCGATGAGCACCGCGGCGAGGCCGGCCTGGTCACGCGACTGGAAGCGTTCGTGGATCAGATCGAGGGGACCAGGGGCCGGGCCGTTTCGCCCCGCGGTCCTCGATCGGAGGAGAGCGACCCCCGGGAGATGCCCGGCAAGGGTGCCCGGGTCCGGCTGCCCTACTTCGCCGACCACGCCTTCGCCTTCAGCGGGCTGTGGAAATCCCAGGGGTACGACGCGCAGGTGCTGCCGCTTCCGGACGAGGGGATCTGCGCCCTCGGCGAGAAGCACTCGCTGGGAAAGGAGTGCCACCCGTACGCGATGATCGCCGGCGACCTGCTCGACCTGCACCGGAAGCACCCCGACGAGGACCTGGTGTTCTACTTCCCCAACAGCGCGGTTCCGTGCCTGCTGCAGCAGTACGGCAGGGGCATGCAGATCCTGCTCAACGAGCTCGGGATCAAGAACCTGAAGGTCTGCTCTCCCACGGGAACCGAGCTGTTCTCCGAGTTCGGCATCGACGCGTGCGACACCTTCTACCAGGGTCTGTTCGCCATAGAGCTGCTGGCCAAGGCGGTCTGCCAGATCCGCCCCTACGAGAAGATGAAGGGGGCCACCGACGCGATCCACCGTCAGAACCTGCTGAGGATCGAGTCGGCCATCGGCCAGGGGCAGGTGCTGGAGGCGCTGGACGAATGTCTGCGGCAGCTCGCGGCCGTGGAGGTGAACCGCGGGGAGCGCTATCCCATCGTCGGCGTGACCGGAGACGTCTACACCAAGGTGAACCCCGCGGCCAACCGGGACCTGTTCCGGTGGTTCGAGGACCGGGGCATCGAGGTGTGGCCGTCGCCGTTCCAGATCGACTACCTGGACTTCGGGATCTCCCGTCGTGTCCTGCAGAGCATCTCGAACTGGAACTTCTCGAACTTCGTGGTGGACGCCTCGATCCTGCTCAGGACCACCATCGACTCCTGGCGCATCCGGTACACGGTGGGCGACCGGATCTCCCGGCTGGAGGAGCCTGGCTACCGGGAGATGCAGCGGCTCGCCGCTCCGTACATGCCCAACGACGCCCACGAGATCCTGTTCTTGAACATCGCCAAGATCGTCGACTACGCCCGGAGCGGGGCCGACGGCATCGTCAACGCGGTCTGCTTCAACTGCATGGTGGGCAACGCGGCGGCGGCCATCATCGAGAAGATCCGTCGGGACTACCACGACGTGCCGATCGTCACCGCGGTCTACTCGGGCCGGGAGGATCCCTCCCGCAAGATGATCCTGGAGGCGTTCGTCACCCAGGTGAAGACGTTCCACAACAGCCGCGGAGCATGACCGGTCGGTGCTGGGTCCCCTTTCTCCGGCTCGATCCTCCCCGCAGTCGACCCGTAGATCGGAGCGGGGCTGGGAGCCTGGAAGAGACCAAGGGAGCGGTCACGCACGGCCAGAACGAACGCCACGCCACAGAGTGACGCCCAGAACGGGATGTAGATACGATAGGCCGATGGGTCCAAGACCACGGACTCCTTTCACTGTCGAGACTCCTGGCACGCTATCGACCACGGCCAGCTGTCTGCTGTTCCCTCGTTCCGAGCCGATCAGGCGCGGCCGGGCTCGACGAGCAACATCGAGACGCTGGCCCGCGTGGCACCGGACCACATCAGGGGTCACCTGTTCTGCCGGATGACGCTCAAGGACCTACCACGATGTTCGGATGGGCCAGCTTGGCGGTGATCATCGCCTCGCGCTCGATGTCTCCGACCCGTGAGAAGGTGGCCGCCCCCGATCCCGGAGTCGGACGGGCGGGTGGTGACCCATCGGTCACTCAGCACGGCCGATGACGCGCAGAGACCTCCACGGAAAGTCGGGCACCCGGTCCGACAGACGCTCCGGCCCGGTGACGATCGCCTTCAGCTCCTCGTACCCTCGGAGGTCACGGGCCCGGAGGTCCCGGAGCATTCCGATCGGATCGTAGGTCAGGATCGGCGGCCTCAGCGGGTCCCAGAAGAGATGCTCCAGGTCGTTCCTCTCGTCGCTCAGCGTCGGGCCCGGCGGGCACAGGAGGCGCAGCTGGGAATCGCTGGCGACGATCCGGCACAGAAGATCCACCGGAGCCCGGATCCCGTGACGCCCGAGGTCCGCCAGCACGGCCGGCGACCTGGTGAAGCTTTGCTCGAGCCGCGTCAGGTCGAGCCTCGATCGGCTCCCGACCAGGACGAACTGCCGGTCGAAGCCGGTGAACATCAGCGTGTGGTCGAACGCCGCGAGGAACGTCCGGGTGGCCATCTCGACGGCCCGCCAGGGCATCTGGTCGAGGGGGAGCCACTGCGTCATCAGGCCGGTGGGGCCGAGCCTCGAGACCACCGACCGGTAGTACTCCAGGGAGTAGAGCCGGTACGTGCCCGGCATCATGGGCGGTGGAGGCTCGCTGGTGATCAGGTCGTAGCTGTCGTCGACCAGGTTCAGGTAGTTCCGGCCGTCGTCGTGGACGAACCGGACCCTGGGGTCCAGGTGGACCCCGCCGGCGGCGGCGAACTCCGGCGCCGTCTCGATCACCCGGTCGTTGAGCTCCACCACGTCGATCCTCGAAACCGTCCGGTGGGCCGCGATCGCCGAAGCTGTGTTGCCGCAGCCGAACCCGATCAGGAGCGCCTTTCGAGGAGCCGGGGAGAGCAGCAGCGGAACGTGGGCCATCAGGCGCATGTAGCAGCTCGCCGCGGCGCTGGTCGACGACATCGAGTAGTTGTTGAAGAACAGCGCCGGCCCCGAGGGGAGGTCCACCACGTAGGTGGTGTCCGCTCCGTTGCTCTTCAGGGCGCGCACCGGATGCCTCGTCGCAGGGTGGTTCGGGCCGACGGCACCGGGATCGAAGCTCCGGGGGGTCGCCACCACGGCCACGCCCAGGGCGAGCACGACGAGAGCCGGGTACAGGCGAGAGAGAGGGCGGTGCCGGGGCAGCGCCACCACGGCAGCGGCCAGCACGGCCAGGCAGACCATGGACAGCCTCATCGAGTAGAACGCGTTCACGCGGGGCGCCGCCCAGCTGAACGACACGAGGCCCGCGCAGAACGTCAGGGTGTTCAGGCCGCAGGCGTACCCCAGGTGGCGTCGATCGGTATGGATCGTGTTGCAGACATGGGGAAACAGCAGCGACACCAGAAGGTAGGCGGGAAACACCACGACCCCCACGAGGAGGAGGAGCTGCCAGAGGCTCGTCGGGAACACCACCAGAAGCTGCTCCCTGGCCGCCGACGTCGCTTTGGCGAACGCGTCGTCCATGGCCCGATGCTGCAGCCAGTCCCTCAGCCCGTAGGCGTGGCGCCACGTGAACCAGTACAAGGCAACGGCGGCGACGAAGGCGACCTTGATGTGAGACAGCCTCACGGACCTGGAGCGCTCGATGAACCAGCTGGCCATGAAGATCCCCAGGATCGCCCAGAACGAGACGAACGACATCCCCGCGGCGGAGTTGCCCCCGAGGAACGAGACCCTCTTGAACATGTCGGCCTCCAGCGCTCCGGCCAGGAATCCGCTGGAGGCCGCGCACGCCAGCAGCACGCCCGGGTCGGCGGACCGTCGGTCCAGGGGCTCGTCCGCGTCGCACGCTCCGCGGCCGAGCCGGGCGGCATCGTTCGACATGGGGGGCCCTTCGCTCCGCTCATTCCGCCCCCCAAGCCCCCCTCGGGCTCGCCCTCCGGGCTCGTCCGGGTCGCACGCTCCGCGGCCGAGCCGGTCCGCCGCCAGGTCCGGGGCCAGGGCTTTCCCTCGCCAGAGGAAGGTGAGACCCAGGGCGAGGTTCACTCCGATGGTCAGGCCGAACGCCCGCACGTGTCCGATCCCCGGAAGCAGCACGAACTGGCAGACCAGCACCGCCGCGCACGTCGAGCAGAGCAGCGGGAACGTCACCCCCATGAACGCGCACGGCAGGAACACGGAGAGCGCCACGAGGCCGACCTCGTACACCTGGCACGACAGCGGGAGGACGTGGAGCGTCCCCTGGAGCTCGTAGGGAAACCGGCCCCGGCCGATGTCGGGACCGTGACCCAGGAGGAAGGTCAGGGCGGCGAGCCCGCCGATGAGGATCTCGATGAGTCCGTACAGCCGGAGCTCGTCGAGAACGCCCAGGACGGCAGAGAGCCGCTGGCACACCCTGCGGCTCGCCAGGGCGCCAGAGCCCAGCCCGCCGATGAAGCACCCCAGGACCAGCAGGAACGTCAGGTTCGTGGACCCGAACCGATCGACGAGGATGCGAAACCACGTGACCTGATAGCTCAACCCGACGAACCCGGAGAGCGCGTACAAGAGACAGACCCGGACCGGCATCGGTGGCGTCGACGACCCGGAGCCGGTGGCGGCTCCGGGCACCGCTACCGCTTCGGGGAGGCGATCGGCTCCTCGAGCTTGGAGAGAACGCCTTCGACCTTTGACCAGTCGGGCACGCAGGTGGCCCCCTTGATCGGCTTGCCGACCAGCAAGAGCGACTTCAGCCCCGCGGCCTGGTACGCCTCCACGTCATCGGGGTCGTTGCCGATGCCGACCTGCATCCCGGGGAACACCTTCTTCAGGGGCACGAGGACGGACTTCTTGAAAGCCACCACGTCGTAGGTCGGGAAGTCGGTCGGGTTGAGGAAGTAGATCGGCCCGCGCGGATAGCCGTAGCGGAACAGCCAGGAGACGGTCCGCTTCCTCAGCTGGCGGGCTCGCCCGGTCACGTAGAGCACGGT
>JACQZM010000140.1 GCA_016213885.1 Candidatus Rifleibacteriota bacterium
TGAGGTAGCGAATCCGGCCCCTGGGCCGCGGCCCGGGGGCCCTCTGCGTGACGGGCGTGCCACGCCAGGTCAGAGAGCCGGAGCTCGTCCGTCGCCGTCGCCGCCGTCCCTCGAGTCGTTCACGATCCATGACCACCGCTCGACCCAAGCAAGGCGCTGCCCGCATCCAGCAGCTGGTGCTGGATCTCTACGGTTGTGTCGGAGACCTCGACGGCCGTCGAGCCCTCGAGATGGCGATCCGCCGTGGGTGCCGTGCGGTCGATGCCACGGTGGTCAAGATCGTGGGCCACCTGTACAGACCGCAGGGGCTGACCCTGGTGGCGATCCTGCTGGAGTCCCACATCGTGGTGGCCACCTGGCCGGAGCACAGGTTCGCCACGGTGGAGATCTTCCTGTGCAATCCGGCGATGGATCCGGAGAAGGTCGCCGAGCCGATCCTGGAGGTGCTCGGACCGGCCCGCAGGCTCGATCACCGGCTGGAGCACTGCGTGGGCGGCACCGGGCCCCGTCGCAGGCCCGCGGGTCCGGTGAAGTGAACCGGCCGCCACCGGCGAGGTCTGCCGAGTCCAGGGCGATCTTCGTCCACGATCTGTTCTCGCGCATCGCCGGTCGCTACGACCTGCTCAACCACCTGCTCAGCCTCGGCGTGGACGTGTTCTGGCGCCGCCGGCTGGCCGCCGAGCTCGAGGCCGGGACGGCCCGGTCGGTTCTCGATGTCTGCTGTGGCACCGGAGACTCGACGATCGCCGTGGCCCGTCGGGTCGCCCCGGGCGCCAGAGTGGTCGGAACGGACTTCTCGGGCCCCATGCTCCGCCTGGCCGCGCTGAAGACCCGGACGCCGCGCCTCCCGGCGGCCCCGGTCTTCGTGGAGGGTGACGGGCTCGAGCTGCCGTTTCCCGATCGGCGCTTCGACCGGGTCTCCGTGGCGTTCGGCGTCCGCAGCTTCGCCCGGCTCGACGCCGGCCTGGCCGAGCTGGCCCGGGTGCTCGAGCCGGGAGGGCTGCTGGCGATCCTCGAGTTCTCTCGCCCGGCGATCCCGCTCCTGTCGCGGCTCTACAACCTGTACTTCGTCCACGTGCTTCCCCGCATCGGGGAGTGGGTGTCGGGAGACTCCCAGGCGTACCGCTGGCTGCGCGACTCGGTCCTCGACTTCCCGGAGCCCGAGGATCTGAGTCGCCAGATCGAGGCTGCAGGCTTCTCCGGATCCATCGCCGGATTGCACAGGAAGATCTCCACCGTGGCGAACCTGTGCTCCGCGTTCTCGCCGTCGGTCTCGCGGGGCCAGGCGCTCAACCCGTTCGAGTCCAACGTCGACGAGATGATCGGCCAGCTCAAGGACCGGGTCTCGTTCTACCAGACCAACTGCCCTGACATCGCCATCCCCGACGATCTCAAGCTCGAGGCTCTGGCAGAGTTGAAGGTCGGAGCTGCCGGCTCCAGCTCCGCGATCAAGAAGGTCCGGGCGATGATCGAGCGACTCGATCGGGTCGTGCTGACGGCGCTCAAGAAGGAGCTGTGCTCCCTGGGCGGCAAGGTCAAGGGGGACCCCACTTCCAGGGGCACCCTGAACGTGAGGCGGACCCTCATCCTCGAGTTCAGGGCTGTGATCAAGCGTCAGCACATACCGGCCACGTTCTACTTCCCCAAGGGCGACTCGTTCCTGTTGCGGTTGAAGGTCGATGGCGACGACGCCTGCAGGCTCGCCGACGAGGTGCTTCTGACGCTGGGAGAGCGTCTGCGGTCCGAGGTCCAGGCTTCGCCCGGTGGTGGCGGCGGCGGTGGCGGTGGCGGCGGTGGTGGCGGCGGCTCGCCGGACTCGCCGGGCGGAGGGGGGGGGCTGTCGGGCTACGAGGAGGAGCCGGTGAAGCCCACTCACGAGCCCGCGGCCCACCACCCGGTTTCCCACGAGCGCGACTCCTCCTGGGCCAAGTGGTTCAAGCTCACGATCTACGTGGGGCTCTCCGTGCTCTTCCTGGGTAGCCTGTCCGCGCTGCTGCTCCCTCGGGTCCGGGCCGGCATGCTCTCGTTCCTCCGCACCTTCGGCAGGCAGTCGTCCGCCGAGATCGTCCTGGAGCACGACCAGATGAAGCGTGCGCTGGTCGCCGTGACCAGGGGCGACTTCCGGCGAGCGCTGTCGATCCTCGACAAGGTCAGGGCCAAGGCACGGCAGAACGAGGTCGTGTACATGAAGGCCTTCTGCCACGTCCGGTTGCTCGAGACGGAGCTCGGCGCCGGCCAGCTCGCCATGCTCGATCTGGCGCAATCGGGGCTGGACGAGCTGTTCCGCCTCGCCACGGCGTGTGAAGAGTCGCGGATGCTCGACTGGACGATCCGGCTGCTGGAGCACATAGAGAAGCGCGATCCCCACTTCCGCAACGTGTCGGCCAAGCTGCCGCGGCTGAAGGAGGAGATCGCGGCCCTGGACGCGAGGACCAAGAGAGTTCCCGGTGCAACCGAGACGAAGTGACCCCGAGGGCCACGGATCGTCGCGGCCCGTCGTCGCGTCCACACGTGCCCGATCGATCGATGTCCCAGAAGCTCTCCCGGAGGTGACCCCCGTGACGAAGTCCAGCAGAACCGACCATCGTCCGGCCGTGAAGCGGCCCGGCCAGTGCCCACGGTCGGGACGCCACTACCTGACCGGCCCGCGGATCGATCCGATCAGACTGCGCCGCGGGATGACCGTCGTGGAGCTGGTCGAGGAGGGCTACGCCGCGTCCGGGGCGTTCAACGGCGGTCGCCTCGCCGAGGCGTGCAGGCTGATGTCGCGGATGATCGACGAGGGGGCCACGATCGCCATGACCCTCTCGGGAGCCATGACTCCCGCCGGGATCGGTGGCATCGCCATCTCGTTGATGGAGGCCGGTTTCATCGATCTGGTGATCGCGACCGGGGCCAACCTGTACCACGATCTTCACTTCGCTCTGGACCTGCCGGTCCACCAGGGGGATTTCCGGGTCGACGACGCAGCCCTGCTGGAGGCCGGCGTGGTCAGGATCTACGACATCTTCCTGACGGAGCAGCTTCTCCTCGACACGGACCGCTACGTCCAGGAGGCCATGGAACGGGCGAGGGGCGCGGGGCTGGTTCCCCCGCCGGATCGAGGGGGATGCTCCACGGCCCGGGTCCACAACGCGCTGGGCCGTGACGTGCTCGGCCACACCGCTCATCCGGAGCGTTCGATGGTGGCGTCGCTGTAGACCACCACCGTGTTGCTCTGACTTTCCGGATTGATCTTCCCCCACGTCACGGCCTCCATCGGCGTGGCGCCGGACAGGCCTCCCCACTGGGGCGAATCGGTGGTGGTCTGGATGAAGTAGTCGTGCCCACCCCGGTCG
>JACQZM010000141.1 GCA_016213885.1 Candidatus Rifleibacteriota bacterium
CAGAACTCCGCTCCCGAAGCGGGTTGCCACCAAGCGAACGGTTGGCCGTGAAGATCCTCATTCCCACTAGCTTTCCAGACGCATCGGCCGCCGCGTTCTGCATCCCATCATGCTCTTGGCGCTGCGGGGAAAGATGAGTCACCATGTCGGCGGAGAACGCCGGCCCCATGCCGAGGAACGAGCCGGTGAGCCGGCGGATCGTGTCGAGGCAAAGCAACGGCTCCCCGCCGTACCAGTGGACGGTCATGTCCCTCAGGGGGCCGTGGCGCTCGACGAACCCCACCAGAGCCGCCTCCACCTCCCGGGACATCCGACCGGGCCTCAGCCTGGGCAGCTCGTAGCAGTACCGGCACCTGAAGTTGCAGGCCAGCGTGGGGACGACGGTCAGGGAGAGCCGAAAGCCGTCGTAGTTCGCCAGGCGCTTCCTGAACCGGATGACGTTCAGCAGCGACTCCTCCTCGCCGTCCTCGACGAGCACCCTCGCCTGCCGGAGCTGCAGCAGGAACCCCGGGTCGTCGCTGAGATCGTGGCCCCCGGGATCGTCCCGGATCGCCCGCAACGCCCGGAGCGTCGCGTCATCGACCCGGGCGAGAGTGTTCGAGAGGGAGTTGTAGAGGAGCCAGCCGATACCCCCGGCCTCGAAGAGCAGGTTGTACTTCGACCATCTCAACGGCGCCCCCTCCCGGTCAACCGAAGAGCTTCTTCGCGACCTCGTCGAGGTCCATCCTGAGCCGGGCGGCGCCCGACAGGGGGACCAGGGTCGGCAGGTGGTATCCCGGTGCGTGCTCGACGATTCGCAACTTGCAGCCCGGTGGAGCCCTGCGTCCCGTGAGCTCTTCGAGCACCGCGTCCGGATCGGCGAGGGCGCGCTCGCGGAATGCCCGGTCGCGGGAGGCTCGCTCCTCGACCTGCCGGAGCGCCCGGTCGATCTCCTCGCGGGTCCAGCGCTCCATCCTCGGTGCCCCTCCGCCTCTCGAGACGATCACCGGGAGGCCGGGCCAGCGTACCAGGTCGATGGGGCTCGATCAAGCTCGCAGATCGAGACGCGCCCGGGCCATGGATCGGTCAAGGCACCAAGGAGATCGTTCCCGGGCAGGGCCTCAGGTGTCTGATCTCGATCCGGGTCGTCGCTCGAGCCGAGGAAGCGGGGCTCGAACCGGATCACGGTCAGTTTGGCCACCGCCGTCAAGGTCGCGGAGGCGGGCCGGTTCAGGAGCACGTCGCCGATTCCCACCGTCTGGCCCGCCCGGAACCGGGCGATGTCGAGGGGAGCGCCATCGCCTACCGGACTCAGGAGGACACGGAGCTCCCCGCTCGGGACGAGGTAGAAACCGTCGAGAGCCTCGCCCTGTCGCGCAAGCTCCTCACCGGGCTCGAGCTGGAGCAGGTGCCTTCCGCCGGCGGCCTGGAGAAGCCGTTCCTCCGTCAGGCTTCGGAACATCGGTGTCCGCGCCATGGCGGCCGCGACGGTGTTCAGGTTCTTTCCCTCGCACAGGATGGTCTTGCACCAGCATGCCTGACGGCGCACAAGTGTGCCAGCCTTGGGGTGCGAGCTCCGTGAGGACCGCCGGGCGAACGCCCCGCCGGCCCGTCACCGAGCCTGCGGACCGGCCTCGAGGGTCCTCTCGCCCTTGCGGCGACTCCTTGCCGCGTCAGAGCAATATCCGGCTCGCTAGCGTAACGTCGTGGCTGCGTGGCACGGAGCTCGAACCGCATCCGGAGCCTCTTTTCGACAGACGACTGCAGCTGGCACGATCGTTGCTTTTTCGAACCGTGCAGCCAACGTGACGCGGAGCGGCCCGCCGCAACGGGACCGTCTGATCCAAGGAGGCACCACGATGTCCGGACGCACGATCATCCGCACAGTCATCGCGATCAGCCTGCTGGGCGTCTGCGCCCTCTTGTTCCTTGCGAGGCCCGCTCTGGCCGAAGACCCGGAAACGGTGAAGAAGCTCCTGGGCGAGTTGGATGCGGAGGTGCGCGATTGCAGGGCCTACGTCAAGGCAAGCGTCACGGCATCCGCGCGGACCGGAACCTCGACAGCGTCGGAGATCCTCCACTGGCTGGACATCTACGTGGACAAGATCAAGTGCCTCAAGGGGAGTGTTCTGACGGGCCATGGCGAGGACCTGGGCTTCCATCTCAGGGAGATGGAGATGGCCAGCGCTTTCGCTCACGAGTGGATACTGGAGTGGGATGCTCCATCGGGCAGGAGGCCAGGCGGCTGGCTCGCGAGGGTCTTCGGGAGCACCGAACACGAGCGATTCCGGCGCTCCTGGGATCGGGCATTCGACAGGTTCGACCGCCTGCTCCAGCACGTGATGCGCCGTCGACCCGCCCGCGTTTCCGGCTCCTTCACCAACTCCGGCAGCTCCGATTACCACGGTGCATTCGGGTACTAGCGGCGCTCCGTCCCCAGGCGTCCGCTTCAGCTGGCAACCGGCGACACGGCCTCGTCACGAGACCCAAGTCAGTGTGGTGGGCCGGCACCTCGAGGCCGTTCATCGATCGGCGCTGGCCACCTGGGGCCTCACCCGTCCAGGGCCGTGCGCCCATTTCGTCGTGGCGATCTCGCTGGAGATCGCCTTCCTGCTCGTCCTGCCTGCTGATAGGTGCTGGCGATCGTACCGGGATAACCTGCGATCAGACAGACATCTAAATCCCCGATGTCAATACCAAGTTCAAGGGCATTGGTGGAGA
>JACQZM010000678.1 GCA_016213885.1 Candidatus Rifleibacteriota bacterium
CCAATCCGGGAAACCCCTCGACCATCGAGCGGATGTCATCGAGCTCGTCCGGCGTGAAGGAGCGTCCACAGAGATCGAGAGTGGGCTTCTGGTTCAATCCTGACATGCCGTGGAGCCGCCGCGGCCCAGGCACACATCGCTTGCGGCGGCCCACGGTATTTTCCCAGGCCGCACCCCAGTTTGTCTATCGTTTTCTTGCGAAACTTCTTTTTCCCAGGCCATCGCGGCGCCAGGCCCGGTCAGGCCCGCTGAACACGTGCGTCAGCGGTGCTGCCTGACGGGCACGCGGAACGCGAGATGCGAATCGGCGACCTTCCAGAAGTGCCCGCTCGTGTCGATGACTTGTATGGATGGAACGTCTTGTCCGTGTACTCGTGCTGTTGCTCGCGATGGTGTGCCTGCCCTGGGGCACCGGCTGCGGGCCTCGCTCCGCGCTTCCGGGCATCGCCGTGGCCGTTCCACCCGACGCCTCCGGGACCGAGCCGGGGCCGATCGGCAACGCTCTCACGGTCACGGGGTTGCTCCAGTACCAGAAGATCGTGGTCACGGTGAACGCGCAGGGGCAGGTCACGAACAAGTCGACCGTGAACTTCCCGATCCGGTTCGCCGACGTGCTGGCGCTGGACGGCGTCACCAAGGCCGAGATCCAGGTCCAGCCGTGCGCCACGGACGCCACCGGGAACTTCAAGCTGTTCGTGCCCAAGGGAAAGACGTTTTACGTGTCCGTGCGGGCCAGCACCTCCAACTCCACGAGCCGGGCGAACCTGGCGGTGCATGATCCGACCACGAACGCGATCCAGCGAGTCGATTTCGTCGACAAGACCACGGGGCAACCGTTCAACCCGCCGGCCGGGACCACCAGCATGACGGTGACCGGGGACCCGATCCCCGCCAGCCCTTCCAGCGAGCGGCCGTCCGGCATCTTCAACATCCTGGACGCCGGGCTCGTCGCGTCCGACAAGGTCCGCGACGTCAGGGGCTCTCCGCTCGACCTCCTCCGGTTCTTCTGGACGAACGTGGACACTGCCGTGTCGCTGAGCGGGAGCTACTTCGTGAGTTCGGACACGCAGGGCCTCCCGGCGGTCTTCATCCGCGGAGGCAGCAACTCCGACACGGGCAACACCGACGAGTTCGACGATCCGATCATCGACCACGAGTACGGGCACTTCGTTCTGTTCCGCATCTCCCGTGACCAGTCGCTGGGGGGAGGACACTACGTCGGCGACTACCTCTACCCGACGCTCGCCTGGAGCGAAGGGTTCTCCGACTGCTTCGCCGGCATCTCCCTCGGCCAGCCGTTGATCTACGACATCGTGGGGATCACCGGGCCGGCCCCCACGGCGGGCGTGTTGAACCTGGAGGGCGGCCGGCCCGCCGGCTCCAACCGGGGCATCAAGGTCGAGGCCTCGGTGGCGGAGGTCGTCTGGGACCTGGTGGATGGCGCCGAGAACAGGCCCAACTCCGACAACGAGCAGTACAACCTCACCTTCGCCCAGATCTACTCGGCGCTGGTGGCTCTGAGAGCGAAGTCGGTCTACACCACCGTCGAGGACTTCCTGACCGCTCTGGTCAACGACGTGCAGCCAGCCCCGATCAGCGCGGCGAACGTCACGTCGCTGGTCACGACCACGCCGGAACCGCAGGGCATGACGTTTCCTCCCACCGGTGACGACGTGTTTCCGCCCGCGCTGGTGTTCGGAGACACGCGCAACACGTCGTGCGTGACGCGCAACACCGGCCAGGAGTCGCTCACCGGGACGGAGGTCACGAATCGGTTCTACAAGTTCACGGTCGCGGCCCAGCAGTCGGTGACGGTGAACGTCAGTGTCGCGAGTCCGTGGGCCGGGACCAACGCCAACGGGAGCAACATCGACCTGTACGTGCTGACCCTGGACAACGCGTTCGCGCTGTCCACCACGGGCATCGCGCTGACGCCGGAGCCACGGCCCGAGGCGATCCAGGAGACCGGCACCGGCACATTGGCCCAGGGAGACTACATCATCTACGTCAACGGCCGCCCGAACATCAGCACCGGGGTGCTGACCAACACGGCGTCCAACACCGTCACGTTCAGGCTCAGCCTCACCTCACCATGATCAACAGACCGGCTCTCCTGGGTGCCCTCCTGGTCGTGGCAGCCCTCTACCTGCTGGTCCGGCCCGAACCCTGCCCCTCGCCTCGAAGCACACCGGCCAAGCTCAACCTGGACGCGCCCACCCTCAGCACCCGTTGGGGGCTGCCGATCAGCGTCTCGGTCAAGGCCCGGTCCACTCCCCTGGTGGGTCAGCCGCTGACGCTGGAGGTCCATGGGTACAACGGCCACCGGAACGGACGATTCCGCGCGTGGCTGGAGGCCCCGCCAGGCGCCATGGAGCCGCTGGACGGCCCGTCGGAGTGGGAGGGCGATCTCGGCCTCGGCCAGGAGTGGGTCCACCAGTTCCGGGTGACCGTGCTGTCCAAGGAGCCGTTCGCCGTGAGGGCGAGGCTGAAGCTGCTCACTCCGGAGGTCGATCATCTGCCGCCGGGAGAGAGCGCCCTGGTTCTGTACCCGTTCGAGATGGTGGGAGGGGTGGTGAGGCACCACTGGAACCTGAAGACCGGGCTGGCTGTCGGCGCTCCAGCGCCCGAGCTGACACGCGGATCGGACGGCAGGGAGTCGGTCCGCCACTCCGTCGTGGGCGCCACGGCGACGTACGGGTCCGCGCGCTAGCGTGGAGCCCTCCCGGTGCCCCACCGGGCCGGCTACTGCTTCTTCCTCTTCTTCTTGCCCTGAGGGTGCTCGGCCTTCGGTGAGGAAGCGCCCTCCGGACCGGCGGCCTCCTCATCGGCTTCCTCTTCCGGGTCGGCCGACACGTTCGCGGGCCTCGCGTCGGCGGCCGCTGGAGCACCGGACCCGGCGGGATCGTCGGTCGACGACACCGGCGGCGCCGTCGGGTCGGCGCCGGCCTTGCCCTGGTCGGCAGCCTCGACCGGCTCGTCGCTCTCGTCGGGGGAGACCGGCTGCCACAGCACGTCCCTGGTCGGCAGCTTGAACCGATCGATAACGGCCTTCAGGGCATCCACACCGTCCTTGGCCGTGCCCGTCTTCTCGATGATCGCCGTGGCGTCCTTGATGGCGTAGATCTTCCGCGCCAGGGCGCGACTCATGTAATTGAAGGCGTCAGCCAGCTCCTTCAGTTCATCCTTCGGGCGCAGCCTGGTGAACATGGAAAGGTCGCCATCGCCGATCTCGCCGGCCACTCGCTCCATCCGGTAGAGCGGGCCGGCGATGGTGTGGGTCACCCAGATGCAGAGCATGAAGACGATGATGAGCGACACGCACTGGGCCACGAAGATCTTGGGGAACAGGAGCTCCGCCCGCTCCAAGAAGAAGCAGAGCCCACCCACCAGGTTGGCCACGATGGTGACCATGAGCATGAAGATGATGGTCAGCTTTATCTGGAAGCTGGGCTTGGCGACGAGGCTCTTGCGGCGCGTGGTCGTCATCGGCACTCCTTCGCATGAGAACGAAGCGGCAAGGTACTTCTTTCCAGGAACCTGATCCCAGGTGACGGTGTCCCAGAGGAGGATCCCCTGGCTTCGAGACAGCGGAGCACCCCGGAGAGATCGGGCGGATACTGACTCTAACATGTATCAACGTGCATTTCAATCGACGAGCGCAGGCTGTTCGAGACCCGGGGTGCGAGACAGCGGAACAGGACGTCGACGCCCGTCGCAGGCGGCAGAACCGTTCCCGCGGCCGGCCCCGGTCGCTTGTCCGCCCGCATCGGCCGTGTTACACTGTGACGGCTCCGGAGGGCCGGGGAGCCTGTCTCGAGGCTTTCCGGGCGGCGCCATCGATGGAGCCGACCGCTCGAGAGCGTCGCTTCAGGGACACCTCTATCAGAGGGAGGTTCTGGTTGATATGGCTCGACCCCACGTCACCGTCCACCGCGGTCCAGAGAGCCTTCCCTTGTGGCTACCGGTTCTCGCCTTGGCCGTGGCTGTCGCCGGATGCGGGCCCAGCGGCCGGGGAGGGTCGCCGGCCGGGACGGTCGAGGCGCCCGAGACGAAGGTGACGTGCGTTGCCACTCACCAGTTCGGTGGTGATGAACGCGCCGACCACGTGACCGCCGTTGCCCTGTTCGGACAGACCCTGTTCGTGGGGACCAAGAAGCGGCTCGAGGCCCTGATCTACGACCCCAAGGAGAAGAAGTTCGCCCCGGACACGGAGTCGAAGGTCCAGGGCGGCAGCGGAACCGGGTTCGAGGTCACGAACATCCGGAAGGAGCCCAAGCAGCTCCTCGTCTCCACCATGGACGGCTACACGCTCTATGACGGGAAGTCGTGGTCCAGCGAGAGCGTCGGCCCGATCAACGACCTCCTGACGTACGAGGACCGGCTGTGGATCGCCAGGAACCGCGGACTCGAGGACAAGGTCGGCCAGGACTGGAAAGAGCAGAAGATACCCTCGATCAAGCTCAATCCGACCCGATCCAGCCGCATCAGATCTCTTGCCGTCGGGCCTGACGGTGTCCTCTGGATGGGGTCGGAGTTCGGGATCTACAGCTTCACCGCCAAGGAGAAGCGCTGGGGCGGCCAGCTCTACGGCGACTACCAGAACATCCTGAACGACATCATCACGAACGAGAAGGGCAACTCGCAGCTGTGCTTCGGCAACCTGGTGAACCGGATCGACGTGGACGCCGAGAACCAGAAACTCCTGATCTGCACCGAGACCGGTCTGTCGATCTTCGACGGAAAGGACCAGTGGAAGACCGTCCAGGGGGACTACGAGATCCTGAGCTCCGAAGAGGGACGGAAGACCCGGGTGAAGAAGAAGGGGAACGTCGAGCTCCCCTCCCCGAACGTGACCGTGGCGGCCTACATCGGAGGGATCCTCTGGCTCGGCACGCCCGGCGGACTCGTGAGGGTCGAGGGTGACAAGACCGAGTGTTTCGACACCGGCAACGGTTTTCCGGCCTCTGCCATCACGTCGCTGGCCCACGATCCGGCCAGCAACTCCCTGTTCGTGGGAACCGAGAAGGGTCTGGCCGTCCTGTCCCCGGTGAGCGCCGCCTC
>JACQZM010000142.1 GCA_016213885.1 Candidatus Rifleibacteriota bacterium
GTCGAGCTCGTGAGAGAGGAACCGGGGCAAGGGGAGAGACTCATCGCCCGGCTGGGACCCGAGGAGTACTTCGGAGAGATGGCGCTGCTGACCGATGCGCCTCGCAGCGCCACGGTCCGCTGCGTCAGCGACGTGACCGCGCTCTTCATCGCGCGTCAGAACTTCCTGTTTCTCTACTCCAGCATCCCCGCCATGCGGGAGAGCATCGACTCCGTGATGAGGAAGAGGGTCTAGCGCCAATAGCCATCAACTCCACAGCCTCGCGCTCGTCCTGTACCTCATGGGGGTGGGCCGGCATCCGTTCCGGGCCGGCTCCATCGTGGAGCTGCTGCACAAACAGGTCCCGATCACGCCGGAGAAGGTCCTCGGGGCCTCGAGGAAGAGCCAGGTCTCGAAACGTCCTTCTCGATCTGCCCTCGTCAACGAGGCCGTGATGGGCTTCCGGGATTGGTCCGGGCTTACCGGCGTAGCCGCGCACCCCGGCGCGTGGTGAGTTGACCACGGGCAGGAGCATCTCCTCGCCGCACTCGTGGTCCGGCGCGCACTCCTCGCAGAGCGCGGCCCCGTGGCACCCGGCGCAGAGCTGCACCGCCGGCCTCTTGCTGCACGCGGTGCACTCGATCTCGGGCCGGTCGTTCCTGGCCAGGAGTCTGACCTTCTCTCTCCCCAGGTCGCAGGTCCTCTCGACGACCACCCGGAGCTTCAGGAGAGTGCTCGACCCGAAGAGCCGGCGCTCATTGCTGCTGCGAGCCGGTGAGCGCCGGTGGGAACCGTCAGGGAATCCTCGCGTCCGCCCGGCAAGCGGCCCCGACGTGGGAGGAGTACCTCCGGCAGCGAATGACCAGCCATGTGACCACGAGCCCCAGGGTCATGAACCCGAGGGAGCGCATGAGCCAGAGCGACAGTCCCAGGAGCTCCAGAGGCGCCACCCACGCCGGTCTCGCTCTCGCCTTTCGCTCCTCGAACCCCTTCTGCGGGCCATGAGCGCTGCAGCGAAACCACCCCGATGGATCGATGTCATACGTCGGCACCCCTGCGCACGGGATGTCGACCTCGATCTCGTAACCGGCGCGAGCCGTGGGCAGGAATCCCCACGACGGCCGGATGCACTGTGGCACCTGCATCAGGTAGCCACCGTCCCGGATCACTTTCAACGCCCCCTGAGCAC
The DNA here is from genome assembly GCA_016213885.1 of Candidatus Rifleibacteriota bacterium. Classification (GTDB taxonomy): domain Bacteria; phylum Muiribacteriota; class UBA6191; order JACPRK01; family JACQZM01; genus JACQZM01. The sequence goes on from JACQZM010000142.1 coordinate 1,169, forward strand.
CGAGCGAGGCCAGCGGCCTGTCACCCGGGTGATCGGTCAGATACAGCCCCGCGGCACCGTCCAGGGTGCGCAGGTTCGAGAAGCAGATCCGATCGGCCAGGCGGCCGGACCATGCGGAAGACGTCAGGAGGAGCAGACCCAAGAAAGCCAGTCCCCGAGCCGGTGGCCGGAAGCCAGCAGAGACGACGCAGAGCTCGCGCCCCTCTATGTTCCGATCCATCACAATCTCACCCTAGCCCCTGTGGAGCGGGTTGGGCAAGACCCGGCGAGCCAGCAAGACGAACCCCATGATCGACAGGTCGAACGAGAGCAACGACATCAAGCACGGGAATCGCTCCCCCCGCCTTTCATCGAGTTCGCCGACACTGTGCACGAGCCTCAGAGCTCCGGACCTGGGCTTCAAGATCGCCAATGGCGGTGCGATAGGCAAGCCACTTCGAGAGGCCCGCGAGAAGTCGTCATCGGAACAGGCGCCACCCTGAGGGCAGTCGCCTCGACCGTCCGGTCCGCCGGATCACGGCGAATCGGCTCTATCCGAGTGGAAGTCATCGAGGGACCGACCTGCATCCGGAAGGTCTTCCTCTGCAGACAAGCGTGGCTTCGGTTCTGGGCCCTCAACATACAGCTGTTGCGTTGGGCCATCGTCTGGAATGTGCCAAGATGCTCCTCTGCCGCAGCGGCTGGGGCCACTTCGATTGCGAGTGCCCCCACTGTGGTACCATTTCGTGGCGCAGATCCCGGGCCGGGAGCTGAGCCGGTAGAGGTGGCGATGGCGACGAGAAGCAAGAGGGAGACTGCCTTTCCTCATGATGAGCACCAGCAGCTCGATTCAAGACCACAGCATGCCACGGCTCGGTTATCCGTGCAAAGGGCAGGTGGTGGGGCAAGTCTGCCTCGAAGGCCGATGAGCAGTAGGTGGTCACGCGGTGACACTCTCGTCAGCAGCATGGCAATCGGCAGTTGCGAAGTCGCCAAACAAACGGCGCGAGTCGGGCTGTGCACGCGTCGGATCTGCGACCCGTTCGGCGGAACGACGGGTGAATGCACAGCGAAGTGGCGTGGCGGTCGACAAGCGTCCCCCGCCGCCTTCCTATCCGATGAAATGTGCGCTTCGACCAGCGGGGTCAGAGGCTCCACTTCGTTCCACACGCTGGGTCACAGGCGTGGCCCGACTGCTCAGATGAGGTATTCTCGGTTCACGCCTCGTATTCGGCGCAATCGCCTGTAGCCGCTGCTCGGAGTTCGGCAACCCGAAAACGGTCCGCGGAACCAGCAAAGGAGCACACGCGGCATTTCAGAGAGAAGCAGTCTTGATTCCGCCGCAGGAACCCCTGCTCGGCGGGAATGAGGTCTTGCGCCGCCGCGAGGCGAGGCCCGGAGAACCGTACTGCGAGCGGATGCTGAATCTGGCGGCGGGGACTGTGGCAACGACCATCTCGGTCTGCACGGGGCTTCTACGGGCGGTCGGACAGGTGGCCGCAGGCGGCTGACCTCCGGATGTGATGGCTGCCAGTCACGGTCGGACGAGGTGGCGCTCATGCCAGGAGAATGGTAGCCTGGCAGCGTGGAACTGGTCATCAGGGCCGCCGTATGCCATTCCGTGCTTCTGCATTGCCTGCTGCTACTCGCGCTCGTGGCAAGTGCTCGCGCAGAGGTGATGCCTCCAATCGGGGGCGATCGCCCGGCGTGCGTAGCCTCGATGAGCTGGATGTCTCGGTGGGAGGCGATGCTCCAGCACGAGGTTGCGACCGCAGATGGGCCGGACGAGGTGGTAGCTCTGCTGGTTGAGCGAGGCCCAGCGATCGTGAGGATCAAGCGGGGCGGGGCGGAGTTGACGGCGTACTTGCGAAAGGGTGATGGGGTCGTGAGGGCGCTGGAGAAGGGGGAAATTCAGGAGCTGAGGGCTCTTCTCGGACGAGCTGACATCGATCGTCTTGGTCCCTATCGTGAGCCCGGGCAGGTCTGGAGTGTGCGGGAGATTCTACACATCGCCAAGGGCTTGGGCCATCGGGTGGCGATCGAGCGCGCGGCCGGCTACGTTCGTCACGCTGATGCCCTCCGACCATGGTCGGAGATCGAGGACTTCTTCGCCCACGCCGCGATTCGACTGCCGTGCAGACGGGTCAGTGATTCAGTGGAGCTTGTGTGGAGTCGTTACGCACCGCTTGTGGCTGAGGACATTGCAGGTCAGTTGCCGCTGATAGACCGCGTATGCAAACGCGGAGGTGAGCTCTTGTTTGGTGAGCTCACGGGCAGCTCGCCGGTTCGGGTCCGGTGGTATCGCGCCGAGGGGCCTCGTCTCGTCCGCGATCGGGAGGGGCCGCCTCGTCTGGCAAAGCTCATGGCCGGCAGGTTGAGCGATGATGACGGCAGTGGTGCGGAGTTCGGTGGGTGGTGGAGCTGGGTAGCACGGCAGATCGCGGACGCCGAGAGCCGACTTCCGGTTGAGCTGCGAAGGCGGGACGAGCCTGAGACTGAGAAACGGCGGCGGGCGGCCCTGCCGAGCTTTCGAGAGGCGGTGGGCACACTGGATGGCCGAGGGGTGGTATTCCGCAAGCTGCTTCAGGGCTCTGTCACGCTTGAGTCCTTCGACGTGAGACAGGGGACGGTGACGCCGCTTGGGTTTCACCGGTCGCAAGACTACACCCCAATCGTCTTCGTCGAGCCGCTGCGCCGGGTGCTGCTTGCGCCGATCGCGAGAAAGGAGTGGTGGGAGACCCTGGGGGAAAGCGGCTCACCGCCCCTCGCGCAGGTCTTGGTGGAGGGGTTGCGTCGACTTCGGGGTCCGGGGCCGCAGCCTGTGCTGGTCGACCCGTACTCCGGCAAGGTGGAGCCGGTGGATGGTGATCTGTGGGACCTCTGCTGCGAACTGCGGAGGCCCCATCAACCCAGGGGGACAGCAGGTGAGCTATGGATGACCAGGCCGGACGCCAAGACGATGGGCACCGAGATCGGACTCTTCGACGCGAGGAGATTGCGGTTTCGGCGCCTCGGAGTGCTACCAGGATGCTCTGCCACGAGCGCGCAAGTGTGGGTCGACGAGCCATCGGGCGTCGCATATGTGGCGCAGGGCGAGTACGTTTCGAGGCATCGGATCGTCTACGATGGCAACAGCAAACGAGGCGCCCGGTAGGACGGAGGGCTTTGGCCGGCGCGAGTGCCGCCTAACGCTCTTGGGCCGACGGGGAGGCGCGCGAAGGCCAGCGAGGCATCCGCCATGCCTTGGAGGACGGTAGCCCAGGCTCCCGACGAGCAGCTCAAGCCGTACTTGGGTCGAAGCGCGGCCTGGACCTTCTCGAGGCGATAGCCCCGCCGGCCCCAACCAGGATCCCCCACCTGTTTCGCGGAGTCGGGCCTGTGATCAGGCCTCGGCCTGGCTGCAGAGTCACCAAGGAAGTGGAGGGTTTCATTTGAAGTCGCGCTCGGGAGAGAGAAGAAAGAGGAGGGGATCCGGATTGAGGTCGCGCTCGGGGGCGCGACTCGGATCCGGCGAGGCGCCGGATCTTGGACACGGGTCGATTGACTCCTCGCGCCGGTTTGCGTAGTCTGTTGGCCTTCGAAGGTGCCCGGCCATCCTCCTCGGGGAACTGTCCAGGCCGGGCCGGAGGATCGGTAAATGTCTCACCAGTTGCCTCACGGGGGCGTCGCCTCTTTCGTCACTGCCAGCATTTCCATGGCGGTGGTGCTGACGATGGGTGCCCTCGACACCGTCACGTCGCAGCCGAAATTCGGTCAGTGGCCGATCGGTCTGGCTGCGATCGTCGTCGTCGCGGCCGCGGCGGCGTCCCTGGCCCGGCTGACCCGGGACGCCTCTCCCGACGCCCCCCCGCGCGGCCGGTACGACCATGCGATGCGGCTCTTCCTGGTGGGCTACGTCGTCGTCGCCGGGGCCATGACCTTTCGAGCGGTGCTGGTTCCCGCGTCGTTCGGCGAGTTCGGCCGGTACCGCGGACAGGCGGTTCGCGACGCCATGCAGGCGACGGTTCCGCGCCTCCAGGGGAAGGTCGTCTGCGCGACCTGCCACCCGACGGAGGCCGCGCTGCACTCCAAGGACATGCACGGCAAGATCGAGTGCGAGTCTTGCCATGGCCCGGGCGACCGCCACGTCGCCAGGCACAAGGGACAGAAGGCCCAGGGGGCCAGGGCGACCGGGAACGACCTCCTCGTCATACCGAGGGCCAAGGAGGCCTGCCTCTGGTGCCATCGACGCCTGGCGGCCAGGCCCAGGGGCTTTCCCCAGGTCGATCCCGCGGAGCACTACAGGTTCCTTTCGGTGAAAGACCCGAGCCTGCTGTGCACGAGTTGCCATGACCCTCACCAGCCCTTGTTCCTCTCGAAACCGCTCCACCAGGCGCGGCTCCACCCGGTCATCCAGCAGTGCCGCGACTGCCACGCCAGGCCGGCCGCGAGCGACGCCACGAGGCCCGACGACCACCCGGTGGTCTTCGAGTGCAAGTACTGCCACCCCGCCATCGCCGCCGACTTCGCCACGAAGAAGCACTCCAAGATCGACTGCAACAAGTGCCACCTCTTCCACAAGGAATCGGACGAGGCGGGCCGGATCATCCGGAATCGCAACCCGGAGTTCTGCCTGCTCTGCCACCGCGAGACCACCTTCAGAGGTCCGGGGGCGCCTCCCCTGGTCGCGTGGCCTGGTCACCGCGACGACATCTCGAAGAAGGCCAAGGACAAGGTCTGTGTCGATTGCCACCTCAGCGAAGGAGAAGCCATGAACGGCGACCATCGTCGTTCCGGAGGGCCGGCCACGTCCGGCCGGTCGGATTCCGCCGACACCGAGGCCGGGACAGGGCCCGGTCACCCCGTGACCTCGCGGAGACGGTTCCTGCGGACGGTCGTGAGCTTTGCAGGTGGGTTCTACTTCGTCGGGGCGCTGGCATCCCGGGCGAAGGCCGTCCCCCTGACCGACCCGTCCGCCTACGACGCCTCCGACTACCGGTGGGCCTTTGCCGTCGACACCACGAAGTGCCTCGGCTGCGGCTCGTGCATGAGGGCCTGCCGCGCGGAGAACTCGGTACCGGAAGGCTACTACCGCACCTGGGTCGAGCGATACGAGTTCGTTGCCGGTGGCGAGGATCGGGTCGAGATCGCCTCGAACAAGGACGCCAGCTTCGAGACCAACGGCCTGGCCGGTGCCTCCAACACCAACGGGTTCTTCGTGCCGAAGCTGTGCAACCACTGCGCCAAGTCGGTCTGCACCCAGGTCTGCCCGGTCGGGGCGTCGTACCGGAGTCCCGACAGCGTGATGCTCGTCGACACCCAGCGCTGCGTCGGCTGCGGCTACTGCATCCAGGCTTGCCCCTACGGCAGCCGATTCAAGAACCCGATCACCCACATGGCCGACAAGTGTACATTCTGCTACCACCGCATCACCAAGGGCCTCAAGACCGCCTGCGTGCTGGTCTGTCCCGTCGGCGCGCGCATGTACGGGAACATCAAGGACAGCAAGAGCGAGCTGCTCCGCATCATCCGCCAGAGGAGATACATGCTGCTCAAGCCGGAGAAGGGCACGCATCCCCACTGTTTCTACATCGGGCTCAGCCAGGAGGTGAAGTAGTGGAGGGGTTCGTCTTTCCCAACGAGGCCCACGTCGTCTGGTCCGTGATGATCGTGCTCTACCCCTACATCACCGGTCTGGTGGCCGGCGCCTTCGTCATCTCGTCGCTCTACCACGTCTTCCAGGTCACCCAGATCCGGCCCATTGCGCGCTTCTCGCTGGCGGCCGCGTTCGTGTTCCTGCTGTTCGCCACGATGCCGCTCTTGATCCATCTGGGTCGCCCGGATCGCGCCCTCAACATCATGATCACCTCGAACCTGACCTCGGCCATGGCCGGGTTCGGCTACATCTACAGTTCGTACCTGGCCCTGGTCGTGATCGAGATCTGGTTCGCCTTCCGGGAGGACTTCATCCAGCGCGCCAAGAGCTCGAGCGGACTGGTCGGCTCGATCTGCCGGATCATCCTGCTGGGCGACCTCTACTCCGACGATCGGACCCGCGAGGTCGACCACAAGATGGTCCGGTTTCTGGCCGGGCTCGGCATACCCATGGCCTGTCTGCTGCACGGCTACGTCGGTTTCCTCTTCGGGTCGGTCAAGGCCAATCCCTGGTGGTCGACCCCGTTGATGTTCGTCATCTTCATCTTCTCGGCCATCGTCTCCGGGATCGCGGTCCTCATCTTCCATTACATGTCGATCGCCTGGCTCAACGGCTGGAAGATCGATCAGGACTGCGTGCGCGTCCTGGGCCGGCTGCTGTGGGGGTTTCTCATCGTCGCCGTGGCGCTGGAGTTCCTGGAGGTGCTCTCGCTCGCCTACCAGCAGACGGAAGAGTGGGAGATCTTGAACCACTTGATCATGAAGAAGCTCTTCTGGACGTACGTCGTCGGGCAGTACCTGATCTTCTCGCTGGTCCCGCTGCTGCTGCTCGGAGTCAACGCCCTGTTCGCGCTCGAGGACCGGTTCTCCAACGCGCTCCTCTGGGTGGCGTCGCTGATGGTGCTCGTCCAGGTCCTCCTGATGCGCTGGAACGTGGTGATCGGCAGCCGAGGCATGAGGGAGGCGCGGATGAACACCGTCCACCTGACAGGCCTGGCGCTGCTGGTCCTCGCAGGCTCGGCGACCGGGTCGTTCGCCGCGGAGCCCGCGGCCATCTACGGGCGCGACCCGGCGCACTCCTCGCCCGCCCCGCTCCCCCCTCCGGAGCGGGGTCTCCCGCCGAACCCCGCTCCGAATCCCAAGCCGGACGAGCACTACCCGGTGGCCCCGCCGCCCCTCTCGGAGGAGTTCTTTCCGTGCACGGGGTGTCACAACGCCAAGCAGAAGGCGAACCCGGAACGTCGGAAGCTGGGCCCGCCACACGATGCGATCGTGCTCAAGCACGACGAGCAGAATCGATGGTGCCTCGACTGTCACGACGAGAAGAACCGCGACAAGCTCCATCTCGCCAACGGCACGCTGATCGGATTCGATGAGTCGTACCGGCTTTGCGGGCAGTGTCACGGACCGACGTACCGGGACTGGAAGCTCGGCATTCACGGCAAGCGCACGGGCATGTGGAACGGGAAGAAGGAGTACCTCCTGTGCGCTCACTGTCACTACCCGCACTCTCCTGGATTCAAGCCGCTCCAGCCCGAGAAGGCTCCGGCTCGTCCCGAAGACGTCCGCTGAAGACAGGCACCCCAGCATGAAGAAGCAAGAAGACATGAGCTCCTCCCCGGCCCGCCGACGCTCGGCCAGGTCGATCCACCGCCGTGACTTCCTCCGGGGAGCGGCGTCGCTCCTGGCCTTGGTGGCCAGCGGCGGATGCGGTTCCGACCGGTTGGCGGCCATCACCCAGCGCCATCTGAAGCAGCTGACGAGGCCCGAGCTCAAAGAGACGCTCGAGAGGCTCGAGAGGCAGTACGAGGCCAAGTACGGGGTGAAGTTCTCCGTCCACTCGACGCCGCCGCGGGAAGAGACTCTCTACGCCTATGCCCTGGATCTGTCGCGCTGCGTCGGCTGTCGAAGGTGCGTGAAGGCCTGTGTGAAAGAGAACAACTCGTCCCGCGAGGGCGGACAGACCAGCGCTCACAACATGCCGATCGAGTGGATCAGGGTCCTGGAGATGGCCAAAGATCGCGGCGTCGACGTGACTCACTCGACGGCCTACTACGAGCCGGCCAAGGTCCCGCGGGAAGGGCATTTCTACATGCCGGTCCAGTGTCACCAGTGCGAGAACCCGTCCTGCGTGAAGGTCTGTCCGGTGGAGGCGACCTGGAAAGAGCGCGACGGCATCGTCGTGATCGACTACGACTGGTGCATCGGCTGCCGCTACTGCATGGTCGCATGCCCCTACGGAGCCAGGCGATTCAACTGGGCCGAGCCGCATCTTCCGAAAGACCAGGTCAACCCGCACACTCACCTGCTCGGCAACCGGCCGCGTTACCGGGGCATCGTGGAGAAGTGCACGTTCTGCATCCAGAGGGTACGAAACGGGCGCTATCCGGCCTGCGTCGAGATCTGCCCGGTGGGGGCGCGCAAGTTCGGCAACCGCCTCGACCCGGAGGGCGAGATCCGACAGATCCTCGAACGCAAGCGGATCTTCGTGTTCAAGGAAGAGATCAACACGCTCCCCAAGTTCTACTACTTCTACGGGATCTGACGGGCCCGCGCCCGGCTCGCGCCGGCCGCAACCAGAGAAAGCCATGATCAAGAACTTCCTCGAGTTCGCGTGGGGCAGCGCCAAGCTCGCTGCCAGGGGATCACTGGCGTACTACGCGTGGATCCTCTTCCTGGGCACGTTCATCGCGCTGGGCGCGGTCGCGTACTTCCGGCAGTTCAACGAGGGCCTCATCGTCACGGCCATGCGCGATCAGGTGATGTGGGGCCTCTACATCGGGAACTTCACGTTTCTGGTGGGCGTGGCGGCCGCCGCTGTCGTCCTGGTCATCCCGGCGTACGTCTACGACTGGGAGCCGATCAAGGAGATCGTTCTCATCGGTGAGCTGCTCGCGGTGTCGGCTCTGGTGATGTGCCTCCTCTTCATCGGGGCCGACATCGGCCGACCCGATCGGCTGTGGCATCCGATCCCGTTGCTCGGCGTGCTGCACTTCCCGTCGTCGATCATGGCGTGGGACATGATCGTGCTCAACCTCTATCTCGTGCTGAACGTCTCCGTGGCCACCCACATCATCTACCGATCGTACCACGGCAAGCCGTACAGCAAGAGCTTCGTCTGGCCCATGGTCATCTTCTCGATCCCGCTGGCGGTGAGCATCCACACCGTGACGGCGTTCCTCTACAACGGCCTTCCCGCCCGTCCGTTCTGGAACGCCTCCATCCTGGCCCCGCGCTTCCTGGCCTCGGCGTTCTGCTCCGGCCCCGCCATCATCCTGATTCTGCTGCAGTTGCTCAGGCGGTTCTTCGGCCTGAAGATCAAGGAGGAGGCGATCTGGAAGATCGCCGAGCTGATGGCCTATGCCATGGCGGTCAACCTCTTCCTCCTCATCTCCGAGGTCTTCCGCGAGGGGTACTCCGACACTCACCACCTGGTGCACACGCGCTACCTGTACTTCGGGATCGGCGAGCACACGGCGTTGACCTGGTGGGCGTGGCTCTCCGTGGGGCTCAGCGCCGCGGCTTTCTTCCTGTTCCTCGTACCTGCCACGCGAAAGAACCCGCTCACGCTCAACCTCGGCTGCGTGATGATCTACCTGGGTGCCTACCTCGAGAAGGGGATGGCCCTGATCATCCCGGGGCTGACGCCGGACACGCTGGGCGAGAGCTACGAGTACACTCCGACGCTCAACGAGTTCA
>JACQZM010000679.1 GCA_016213885.1 Candidatus Rifleibacteriota bacterium
CGACGCTGGCCCAGTCGCCGGCGCCCGGATCGGCCGTTGTGGAGAGTGCAGCCCAGGCTCCGACCGGTGCGACTCCGGCGCCGGCCCCGGAGGCGCCCCACGACGCCGCGGCGGGTGGCGCCGGTGGCGCTGCTGACTGGAAGCGGGTCCAGCAGCTTCTGGCCAGAAAGAAAGGCGGCCCTGCCCGGGGCCCGTCGGCGCCGGCTCCGGGACCTGCGAAGCCTGCCGAACCGGCTCCGGGACCGCCTCCGCCGAGACCGCGGGTCCAGGTGCCGCCGGCTGGCCCGGAGGGCGCGATGCGGACGAGCCCGGCGCCCCCGGCCGGGACGGAGTCCCGACCCTCGCCCGCTGCTGCGGTCCCGGCGGCGCCGGCGACTCCGCAGGCCGTGGCCGGAGCCGATCCCGGCGATATGAAGGCTCTTCTTCGTCAGGCCGGTTTCGGCGGCAAGGAGAAGACCGGGCAACCCAAGGATCGACCGGCACAGCCCCCCGCCTCCCAGCCTGCGCCTGCCCCGCCGGAGCCGGGGCCGCCGGAGCGATCGAGAGCGCCTCTGGTGGCCGGGGCGGTGGTGGTGCTGGCGCTGGTCGTCGGACTCTACGCCTTCTCCCGGCCCTCGCCGAAACCGCGCCGGAGTCCCAAGCCGGTGGTGAGATACGTGGAGGCCCCGGACCCGACGCCCCAGGCGACGCAAGCGACATCGGTCGAGCTGACCCGGACCACGACTCGGATCCCCGACGGTGACGCGTTCCTGTCGGTGGAAGAGGGCGAAGAGACGACCCGGCCGGTGACGGGGTTCCGGATCGATCTGAACGAGGTGACCAACGCCGATTTCGCCCGCTTCGCATCCGCCGCCGGCTACCGGGCGAAGGGCGACTGGGTGAGATACGCCCCTGCGGGCAGGGAGCGTCATCCGGTGCGGAACATCACCTGGGACGACGCCGAGGCCTACTGCAAGTGGGCGGGCAAGAGGCTGCCGACCTCTCTCGAATGGGAGTACGCGGCCCGCGGAACCGACGGTCGCCCGTTCCCGTGGGGCAGCCAGAAGCCCGAGGAGGGCCCGTTCGTGCCCGGTGTCCGGAACGACACGAGCCCGGTGGGCAGCCGGCCTGCCGGCGCCTCGCCGTTCGGCGTCCTCGACATGACCGGCAACGTCTGGGAGTGGACCGCCGACCGGGACGGCAAGAGCGCCGTGGTCCGGGGCGGAGCCTACTCGACCGACCCGGTGCAGTTGCCCCTCGGGCAAGCCCGGGAGACCCGCACGACGTTCAGGCCGGCCCCGGATTGCGGGTGCCGGTGCGCTGCCGACGGCCCGTGAGCCCGGGGGCGAGCCCGGGGGCTTTGGGGGGCGGAATGAGCGAAGCGAAGCGCCCCCCATGTGGACTGATGCCGTCCGGCTCGGCCGCGGAGCCAGCGACGCGGTCGAGCCAGGCGGCCACGACCGCTACCTTCGGGGCCGCGGGTCGATCTCGTCCCTGCGACGCTGCATCTGGGCGATGAAGGCCCTGTGCCAGTTCGGGTTCTTCATCAGCTCCGTGGGCGAGCCCTGCGCCAGCCTCAGTACCTGATCGAGCTCCCTCAGTGCCGCGCTCCGGAACCGCTGCGCCGCCCTGGCGTCCGTCCGCCTGTCGGACTTGGTCCGCTCGAAGAGGCGGCTGTCCGTGGCATGAAGCTCGTACCAGCTCCACAGCGCGTCGGGGTAGATCGTCAGCGCCCGGACCAGGGCGTGGCGAGCCGCCTCGAGGTGCCTCAGGTTCTGGAGCACATACCCGAGGTCGTGCCAGGACGACCAGGTGTCCGGGTATTTCTGGAGGATGGCCTGTCGGGCCTCCATGCAGGCCCGGCCGTGCCGGATGGTGTCGGGCTTGGGGAGCCAGAAGGCCCAATCCGGGTCGCGCCCGGCGAACAGGCCGTCGAAGACGTTGTCGAAGTTCGCGGCCCGCTGCAGGTCGAGCCGCGCCACCGCCGCCACCCTGGACGGGTCGCCGGCGTTCGGGAACAGCTGGGCGATGCGGCGCCGCACCGGCTCCTCGAGGCTGGGGAGCAGGGAGCCGCCTTGCTGGAGGGCGATGATCGCATCGAGGGCCCGGTAGTCTTCCGGCGGCTGCGAGGGCGTGCGTATCGGCACCTCGCACGGCTCCCGGAAGAACCGCACGCGCACGGCCACATCCGCGGCTCCGCCGGTCACCTTGATCCAGTTGAGGCCCTCCCTGAGCTCTGCAGGCCGGCCCCTGAGAGAGACGAAGTGCCCCCCGGCCACGGGTCGATCGTTGATCGAGACGGCCTTGCCTCCGCCCGACGATCTCAGCTCCAGGCCGTTCAGGCAGGCCAGGCCCGTCACCACGAGCGGGCACTCGCTGGTGGCGTCGGCTGTCACCGGGTCCCAGGGAAGAACGGTCATCTCCGCGACGGCGGCGCACCGGGCGGCGATGCCGTCGAGGCCGTCGCCGTGACCGGCGCGGCGACAGCCGCCGGCTGGTCGACCGTTCTGAACGCCATCGAGGTGAGGCCGACGGTCACGGCCAGCGCCAGGCCCACGCCGGTCAGGATCCTCAGCACTCTGAAGGCGCCTGTCTGCCCGGCGATCGCGAGCGTGGGTTCGAACCCCGGGGGCTCCCTCCTGGAGCGGTCGAGCTGCGAGAGGACCAACCGGGTCGGCTGCTGCGCATCGCCTCGGACCAGCGGCGACGACGACCGGGCCGTGGTCGCGAGGCCGATCTGGCCGTCGGAGATCCGTGCCCTCAGATCCTGCAGCAGGGTCAGGACCTCCAGGGTGCTGCGCGGCCGGGCCGCCGGATCGCGCGACACCAGCCGCCCGATCAGCTCCTCGAACGGCCCCGGGATCGACACCGAGAGCGGAAGCGCCGGCGGATCAGCCTCCACCGATCGGGTGAGCGCCGTGAGCGGAGGCCGGGTCGAGCCGGGATCCAGGGGGTCTCCCCTCTGGTGGGGTCTGAAGCCGGAGAGCATCTCCCAGAGCATCACACCGAGGGCGTAGAGGTCCGACCCCGGGGCGGGCTCACCTCCGCGGACCAGCTCCGGGGCCAGGTAGCCCGGCGTGCCCAGGATCTGGCCCGAGGCGGTCTTCACCATGGTGCCCAGAGGCTTCGACACCCCGAAATCGGTGACGAACGACTCCCCGGCCTCGTTCAGCAGCACGTTCTCGGGCTTCAGGTCGCGATGGACCACCCCGGCCTCGTGGATGGCGGCGAGCGCCTCGGCGATGCGCAGTGCATGGCCCAGGACCTGAGCCCAGGAAAGACCACCCGTCTCGATCTGGGACCGGAGGGAGGCACCCTCGACGAAGGGGAACACGATGTAGGCCATGTCCTCTTCGATCCCGTGGTCGAGCACCGGCACGATGCACGGGTTCGAGAGCCGGGCCACCAGGCGGGACTCCTTGATTAACCGGGCCCTGGTGGCCGGATCGGCGGTGTGCTCCGGAAGCAGCAGCTTGAGAGCCACGGCTCGGTCCAGGCCGACCTGGATCGCCCGCAGCACCACCCCGAATCCCCCCTGGCCGACGACGCGCTCGACCCTGAACCGCCTGGCCAGCTTTCGCGGCAGGGACACCTCGAACTTCGTGGTCGTCATGGGCGTGGATCGACCATACGCTAGCACACGGGCCTGCGGATCAGCACCGGGGAAGGTGCACCGGGAGTCGGCGACGCTGGCCAGGCCCGCCGTCGCGAGGTA
>JACQZM010000680.1 GCA_016213885.1 Candidatus Rifleibacteriota bacterium
CAGCTCACCCTGGAAAGACCCGGAATTCCTGGCGTCGTTCAAGGGGCGGAGCGACATGATCGCCTACGCCAAGAAGCACGGCATCCCCATCAAGCAGACCTCCGAGAAGCCCTACAGCGAGGACGAGAACCTGATGCACATCAGTCACGAGGCCGGCATCCTGGAGGACCCGCTCTACCGTCCGCCGCAGGACGTGTTCAGCATGACCCGGTCGCCCCAGGAGGCCCCCGACCGGGAGACGATCGTCGAGATCCAGTTCAAGGACGGAAATCCGATCAAGGTGATCAACAGGAACGACGGGACGGAGAAGACCGACCCGCTCGATCTGTTCGAGTACCTCAACGCGCTGGGCAAGCAGAACGGCATCGGGCGGATCGACATCGTCGAGAACCGGTTCGTCGGCATCAAGTCCAGGGGGGTCTACGAGACCCCGGGCGCGACGATCCTGTGGAGGGCCCACCGGGACCTCGAGAGCGTCGCGATGGACAAGGAGGTCATGCGCCTGCGGGACATGCTCTCGCCCAAGTTCGCGGAGCTGATCTACAACGGGTTCTGGTTCTCCCCCGAGATGGACTTCCTGATGGGCGCCTTCGACAGGAGCCAGGAGGCCATCGATGGCCGGGTCGTGCTGGCGCTGTACAAGGGAAACGTGATGGCCATCGGCCGTGAGTCTCCGACCTCGCTCTACAACAAGGAGCTGGCGAGCATGGAGGTCGAAGGCGGCTACGACCCGACCGACGCGCGCGGGTTCATCAACATCAATGCGCTGCGGCTCAAGGCCCACCATGCGGTCATGCGGACCGACTTCCCCTACGCCTGGAGGTCGAAGAGGAGCCGGCCCGGCGCATGAAGATCTGGGAGAAGGGCTACACGCTCGACGAGGCGGTGGAGGCGTACACGGTCGGCGAGGACCATCTCCTCGACGCCGGCCTGGTTGTCTACGACTGCCGGGGGACCATCGCCCACGCCCGGATGCTCCGCAGGATGGGGATCCTCGACCGGGGCGAGCTTTCGCTGCTCGTGGGGGAGCTGAAGGCGATCGAGACGCTGGCCCGGGAGGGGCGGTTCCCGATCTCCCGCGACGACGAGGACTGCCACACGGCGATCGAGAACCACCTGATCCGGAAGCTGGGCGACGCGGGCCTGAAGATCCACACGGCCCGCTCTCGCAACGACCAGGTCCTCACGGCCCTCCGGCTCTGCTACAGGGATCTGCTCACCAGCTGCCGCGAGAGGATGGACCGCCTCGTGGCGGCGCTGCGCCGGTTCGCCAGGAAGTTCGGCCGGGTCGCCCTCCCTGGCTACACCCACACGAGGAAGGCCATGCCCTCGTCGATCCGGATGTGGGCCCTGGCCTTCGTCGACGCGCTGAGGGACGACTCGCGGCTCGTCCGGGTGGCTTTCGACCTGGTCGACCAGTCCCCGCTGGGCACGGCGGCCGGGTACGGCGTCCCGCTGGAGCTCGACCGGCCGTTCACGGCGAAGCTGCTCGGCTTCTCCCGGGTCCAGCAGAACCCGATCTACACGCAGTTCAGCCGGGGCAAGTTCGAGTCGACGATGCTGCACGCCTTCGGCCAGGTGATGTTCGACCTGAACAAGCTCTCCACCGACCTGATCCTCTTCAGCATGCCCGAGTTCGGATACTTCGAGCTCCCCGTGGAGTTCTGCACGGGCAGCTCGATCATGCCCCAGAAGAGGAACCCCGACGTGCTCGAGCTCGTGCGGGGCAACTACCATGTGGTGATCTAGTACGAACACCGGATCCAGGGCCGCGCGGCCAACCTCCCGTCGGGCTACAACCGGGACATCCAGCTCTCGAAGGGGCCCACGCTCAGGGCGGCCGACCTGACGCTCAGGAGCCTCGAGGTCGTCGGGCTCCTTCTCGACCGGCTCGGCGTGAATCCTGACCGGTGTCGGGAGGGGTTGACCGAGGAGATCTACGCCACCCGGAGGGCGTACGATCTCGTGAAGAAGGGGGTCCCGTTCCGCGAGGCCTACCGCGCGGTCGCCAGGGCGGATCGGGAGAGGTGATCCGCGCCCCCGCGTCCGGTCAGCGCTTCCGGAAGATGTAGGCGGGCATCTGATGGAGCTGCAGCGGCAGCCCCAGCGGCACCCCCATCACCGTGACGGCGTGCTCGCTCAGGTCCGGGTCGGCGGCCGTGGACGGGGCGCCGGAGAGGGGCTGCAGCCGCACCGGGCCGGACTCCTCGACGAACCGGGCCGCGAGGTCCAACCCACCCAGGTGGGGCAGCGGCTCCGTGGTGACGACCCACTGGCCCGATCTCGGCGCCACCATGGCCTTCCGCACGGCGTAGCGGCCGAACTGGATCGGCGGCACGAGCCGCGGGTTCGGCTCCCGCACCAGCCCCACCTCGGCGCCCACCGGGACGTTGTCCAGAAACCAGCGCGCGGCCCGGACCTCCGTGGGAACGCCCCGGCTCGCCACGAGCCGGTCCAGGTGATAGAACCCGTCGAGGCCCGCGGTCCACAGGCCGCCGACAGCGAGGGTCGCCAGCGCCAGTCCACGGCTCCTCCTCTCGACCGCCCTGAAGCCCTGGGCGGTCCAGATGGCCAGGAACGGCAAGGCAGGCAGCAGGAACCGGACCATGGACGGGTCGGTGCGCCCGCCGAACGTGGAGACCGCGCTGGCCAGGAAGACCGCCGGCACGAGCCCGGTGAACCAGCGCGGCACCGGCTGCCCAGCGAACACGCCCACGCCGGCCAGGACCAGGAGCGGCAGCGGCACGGCGTTGGCGACCTGGTGCCAGAAGATCGAGACCAGGCTGGCCAGGCTCGGCCGCACAGGGTAGAGCCCCCGGAGGATGTGAGCCTCGAGGCGGACTCCGGCCAGGTCCAGCACGTAGTACGGGTTGAACAGGCAGAACAGCGCCGCGGCCGCCGCCACCGCCAGGGCCCCTCGCCGGGCCACCACCCTGACGCCGCCGCCCAGGACGATCGTCGCCGCCAGCGGCAGCAGGATCGAGAGCCCCGCGGGCGGAGACAGGGAGGCCGCGCAGGCGCTGGCCAGGGCGGCCGGGACCAGCTGGCCGGGCCGGCCCAGGATCAGCGCCCGGGAGGCGAACCCGTACGAGAGCGCCACGAACCCCACGGCGGGCAGGTGGGGCTTCAGCAGCACCAGCCAGGCGTTGACCGGCGTGGCCAGGGCGAACAGAATCCCGGAGAGAAGCCCGATCTCGGGGCCGTGAGCCTGGGTGGCGGCCCACCACACGGCCCACAGGCCGACGATCGTCAGGACGAGCATCCAGAGCCGGCCGACCAGGTACAGCCGGGCCGGATGCTCCGGGTCCGCCAGGAACGTGGGCATGTCCATCCTGGTGGGCAACAGCCCCAGCGTCATGGCGAGCCTGATCAGCGCCCCTACCGGGTAGATGGCCAGCCCCCCGTACTGGAAAGTCCTCGGGTTGAAGTCCAGCTGGCCCGGTCGCATGAACGCCAGCGCCCGGACGATCGTGTTCTCGTCCCAGTCGCACGAGAACGTGAGGAAGCGCCTCACCACCCGGGCGTGGGCCACCGGGTCCTCGGCGAGCGTCCGGCCCGCGTCGAAGGGGCCACCGGCGGCCAGCGGCATGACCAGGGCGGTCCTGAGCTTCTCCGCCGTGTCGGTCGTGGCCTGAGCGATCACCTGCTCGATGGCCCGGCCGCGGTCGGCGGGCAGAAGCAGCCTGGTCCTCTCCTCCGAGGGCAACCCCCATCTCAGGCCCAGGAGCCCGGCCACGGCCATCGTCGCCATGACCACGGCGATCGACGCCCTCTGACCCGGTGTGGGCCCGGGCGCCCGGCCGGCCGCCGACGCCGACGACGCCGATGCGGGGCTCCCGGCGCTACTCCTGTCGTCGCTGGAACACATAGAAAGGTACCTGGTGGAGCTGCAGCGGATGGCCGAACCGGAATCCGCCCAGGGTGATCGAGTGCTCCAGCAGGTCCCGCTCGGCCTCGCGGGCGACCCGGCCGGACGGCACCAGCCGGGTCCACCCGGTCCATGGAACGAAGCTGGCCACCCGCTCGTAGCGAGGCGTCGGGGGAACCGGGTTCGGCTGGACGAAGAACCGGGGCAGGTCCGGGTCCGACTCCAGCGGCCCGGGGATGACCCTGAGACAGAAGCGATCCAGCGGGAACGGCGGACAGGTCCGCGGGTTCGGGAGCCAGCGGAGCCCGATCCGGGCGCCCGGCGGTACGGACCGCTCGATCCAGCGGGCCGCCTCGATCTCCGGCGCCGAGCCATGGCTGGCCGCGATCCGGTCCGCCACGCAGTACGCGGTGGGGACCAGGTTGGCCCCGACGCCGACGATCAACAGGGCGGCGCCCGTCGCGGGGAGTCGCTCCCTGACCCGATCGTACCCCAGGCCGGCGAACAGGCAGATCACCGGCAGCGTCGGGAGAGCGAAGCGCACCAGAGCCGGGTCCTCGCGCCCGTTGATCGCCGCCGAGACCAGAAACAGGTTCACCACCGGCACGATCAGGAGGAGCGCCAGGTCGACCCGGCTCAGCCGCCGGCTGAAGAGCCCTGCCAGGGCCAGCGCCGCCAGGGGCAGCGGCACCACGTTGACCAGCTGGTTGCGGCACACGCCGAGGAACGCTCCGACGCCGGGGCTGAAGCCGTACATGGCACTGTTGTGGGCCACCTCGGTCCGCATCGTCTCGAAGCTCAGAACGTAGTACGGGTTGGTCGCGAGGAAGATGGCCGCCCCGACGATGGAGAGCTGGACCGCGATCTTCACCAGGGCGACGCCTCGGAACCCCGCGAGAACGGCTGCCAGCACCGGCATCGCGAGAGTCCAGAGGTTGGACGGCAAGAGCGCCGAGTTGACGCCGAGGAGCGTCGCGGCGGCGTTGGCGATCCAGCGGGGCGCCTCGGCGGACGCCAGCGGCCCCCAGTAGGTCCGGAGCTTGAAGCGGCTCCCCACTTCCCGGAC
>JACQZM010000703.1 GCA_016213885.1 Candidatus Rifleibacteriota bacterium
CTTGCCCTCCCTTCGCACCTGGGTCGGCGATGCCCAGGCGCTCGCGGCAAAAGCCCAAGATCGGGCCGACGCCTTCAAACTCGTCGTGCTCTTGCTGGCCATCCGGGGCGGTCTCTCCGACCTGGAGGCCAGGTTCCAGAACTAGCGAGCGGTGCGCTCTTGGCCGGCGGCTCCTCGGATGAGCGGGGCCGACCCGAGGTTCTCGGTGCCGGAGCTCCTCCGAACGGTGCCCCGGCCAGATCAGGCGCCATCGGCGCGCGGACCGGGGGGGCGACCCGAAGGAGGGGAGCTGAATCATGCGACCGATCATTGCAGGCATGGGGCAACTGGAGCTCCTTCGCCGCACTCTCGCGTTGCTCTTGCTTCTCGTCGTGTGCCAGGTCTCGTTGGCGGCCGATGCGAAGCCGGCCCTGTCACGAAGCTTGGAGTCGGCCCTGTCGGCGTGCTTCGTCCCGCGCGACCTGGCCCGGTTCGTGCCGGCGACGACAGCCGAGTACAGCGACTTCAAGACCGCCTTCCGGAATCTGCTCTCGGAGGCCACCCAGGGAATTGCCCCATCGTCGGCCACCAGACAGGGCTTCCAGGCTCTCCGTTTCAACATCGGCCCGGTGACGGTCGGGACCGAGACGGTCTTGCTCGTCTCCGAGATGTCCGACTCCCGACGGGGGGGCGGGGCCTATGCGGTGCGACAGGGGAGGGACGCGGGCGCCTGGACCGCGCCCACCCTGGCCAACGGCAAGTACTCCCCTCTCCATCTGGGGAGCCAGGTGTCCCGTCTCGCAGTCACCATTCCCCATTGCCGTAGCGACACGTACACGGAGATCGAAGGCGCACGGCTCTTCGCGTTCTCGCGTGCCCGCGTGCTGCTCCAATCCACGGTCCACCGGGACATCCTGGACTCCTCGGGACAAGAGGCCGACATGAGTCACCGCACGGACACTTTCTTCCAGGCCGCCGCGGAAGCCGTCGACTCACTCTGGGTCGGTGCCCTCGTGGTGCAGCTCCACGGCTTTGCCAAGACCAACTACCCCACGCTCGCCTCGGCGATCTATGCCATCATCTCCGACGGAATGGGTGGCTCGACTGCCCCCTATGGCGCCGTGCTGGCCTATCTGCTGAGCCGGCACCCCAAGCCCTACCTCGCCGTCTACGGCACAGATGTGGCCCTTCTGGGTGGGACCACGAACGTGCAGGGGATCCTCTTCAATGGCCAGGGGAGGAACACCTTCGTACATCAGGAACAAACGAGCGAGACGCGTCAGGCTGCGATCGCCTCCAAGATTCCCGGCCAGGGAGCTTCTCTGCTGGACAGCTACGTCCTGTTGGCCGGGGTGCCATGAGGCGGACGAAGAGCTGGCCGGCGAAGGTCAGTGGAGACCCGGGCCAGTCGAAGCCGTCGGCTCGCGCGGCAGCCACACGAGGAACGTGGTTCCAGCGGCGTCGCTGCTGGAGAAAGAGACCCTGCCTCGGAGGAAGTCCTGAGTGAACAACCGGACGCTGTAGGTACCGATGCCTCGGCCCTTCTCGGCCTTGGTGGAGAATGAGCGCTTGAACATCTGGAGCTGGACTTCGCGGGGCATCGCTCCCTCGTTGTGCACGGACAGCTCGACACCGCCGTCGTTGCCCGGCTTGACCGAAAGGGTGACGCGAGCACCCCGCGACGACGCCTCGAGCGCGTTCTTGAGCAAGTTGCCGAGCACTCGCTGGAGGATGACGCGGTCGGTCACGATCGACAGGCCCGGTGCCGCTTCCACCGAGATGGTCTTTCCGCGGGCCAGCGAGTGTTTCGCATACAGGTCCCGGACCGCGACCAGGAGGTCCTGAACGACGACCTCATGCCACTGGCAGGAAAGGTCGCCACTCTCGGCCGCAGCCAGCTGGCGGTGGAACTGTATCTCCTCGACGAGCTGGTTGGCGACCTGGAGTAGCAGGCGCTCGTCGTCGTTCCCGACCCGGTCCTCGGCCAGCCTCTGGGCGAGGCACTTCATGCCCCCGGCCGTGTTGAGCACGTCGTGGAAGAACGTGGCCTCGAACAGCCGCCGGCGCTTCTCGCCGCTGACGTCGCGCAGGGCCAGGAAGAAGACCGTCTGGCCGGCGATGCACGCGCGGGTGGCCGCCACCTCCAGCTCGAGCGCACCGAGGGTCTCCTTCTGGACCGTGATCAGGCACTCCTTGACCACTGTCGCGCCGGCCTGCCGCCCGGCCTTGCACAGGGCGTTGGCAGCTCCGCAGAAGGCGCAGGCCTCGCCGGTCCCGCAGCCATCCGGGCCCTTGGTCGCGGCGTCGCAGCCGAGAGCCTCCCCTTGCCGGAGCCCGAAGACCTCATCCAGGACCGCCTTTCCGGCGAGTTTCATGAACGGCTCGTTGGCGAGGACGATCTGCCTGTGCTCGTTCAGGATAGCCACCGGCCCGGGAATCGACCCGACCAGAAGCGTCACCAGCTGCTCCGCACGAGCACCCTGGAGGAGCTCCGCCAGTTTGTCCAGGCTGGTCCTGCCCCGGGGAGGCGTGTAGGTGTACGCGGTGCGCGAGCTCTCCTCGTTGTCTGCCATAGACGCTCGGTCGTCCTTTGCCCGACTGCTGGAAGCCGACCCGGCCCCACTCCGTTCCCACTCCCCGGCGTCCGGATCCAGGCCGAGGGCTGACATCTGGGCCGAGGGGGTGCGGAACAGGTGGGGGATCCTGGTCGCTCGTCACCTATTGACTCCCGGCTGCCGGACCTGGCACTCTCAGGCCAGGCAACCCCAGGTCGGCTGAGCAGCCTCGTCAGTATAGCTCCGCGGGCGGGGCGCGGCAACGCTTGCCGGGGCCCATGATCCTCCACCTGCCTCGCCGCGCTCGGCCTCTCGGCCAGGCTGTGGCCTGGTTCCATGGGTCACGATGGAAGTGGAGGGGATCCGGTTGGAGTCGCCCTCTCGAGGTGCGACCAGGATCCGTCTGGGCGCCGGATCCCGGGGGCGAAAAGGTGTGGACGCCGTGGACAAGGGACCGAAGATCCGGGTCGTGCTCGTCGACGACGACGACACCATCATCGCCACCGTGAAGCTCGTGCTGCGAAAGCACCCTCAGATAGAGATCGTCGGCACCGGATGCAACGGTCGGGAAGCGCTCGTGCTGGCCAACCGCCTCCGCCCGGACGTGCTGGTCCTCGATATCAACATGCCGGTGCTCAACGGTCTGGAGGCCACAGCGCGGATCTCCCGCTCCTTCCCTTCGATCGGCGTCCTGATGCTCACGAGCGAGGACACACCGGACACGATCAAGCAAGCGCTGCGCTCGGGGGCGCTGAACTACCTCAGCAAGGCGACCGAGCTGGGCAAGGTGGGGGCGGCCATCCTGGATGCGGACCACCGCCGCAATCGAGATGCCCCGTGCAAGGGACTGTCCTGCACCTGGGCGTTCTATGGGGCCAAGGGCTCGGCAGGCGCCACGACGCTGGCAATCAACGTGGCGCTGGACCTCGCCACCCTCCAGCACCGGGTCCTCCTGATCGACCTCGATTCGCTGCAGGGCGACTGTGGCTTCTACCTCAACCTCGGCGCGGGGAAGACGAGCCTGCCTCTGCCGCTGCTGGCCAAGCTGGAAGATCTCGAGACGATCGACGGCGCCGAGCTGGACTCCATGGTCTCACGCGTGCCCGTCGATCGAGATACCGAGGTCTTCCTGGACGTCCTGGCCAGCCCGTGCGCGTACGTTCCGACGACAGAGCGCAGCCAGCAGCACCTGCCGCGCGTGCTGGACTTCCTCCAGGCCCGCTACGACTACGTGATCATCGACTTGCCCTCCAGCCGCCTCATCGATCCGCTGAGCATGGTCGCGCTCGACAACTGCGAGCGGCTCTTTCTCCCCACGA
>JACQZM010000126.1 GCA_016213885.1 Candidatus Rifleibacteriota bacterium
AGACCACCAAGGAGCTCACACGAGGCGGCCCGAGGCGTCCAGGCCGATCGAGCACCGCGACCATGGCTCGCGCAAGGCCGCGGATCGCCGGCCCGGCGATCCCGGAACCGCCGGAACCGGCAGGGGTGAGATCAGATCTTCAGCTGCATCTCGGCAACGAGACGCTTGACCCCCAGGTCCGGGAAGTCCACGACGATCTTCGAGTGTCCCTCGGCCGTCTTTCCGACCTCCACGACGGTCCCCTCGACCTTCCACACCGGGTGGAAGATCTGCTCTCCCACCACGTAGCTGTTGGCCGGCTGGTAGACCTTCGCATGGGACGACGGCTCGCGAGCCGCCTTGGACGCGGATTTCGCCTTGGGCGTCTCCGCCGGTTCCTTGTCCTTGTCTTTCTCTTTCTCTTTTTCTTTCTCTTTTTCTTTCGCCTTGGCCACTTTGGGTTCCGGCGCTTCAGGCTTGGCCTCGGCCTTGGGCTCCGGCTTCTCCTCTGTCCTGGTCTCGCCCTTGTGATCAGCCTTGGCCTTCGCCTCGCTCTTGGTGGCTGACTTGGCCTCCTTGGCCACGGGCTTGTCCTTGTCTTTGTCCTTGCCCTTGTCCTTGTCCTTGTCTTTCTTGTCCGACTTGTCCGCAGCCTTCACGGCCTTGGCCTCATCCTTTTTTCCCGCCGGTTTCTTCGCGCTGGTCATCAGTCAAGAGACCCCCTTCCGCAGAAAAGCACCCGGGGCGGTGGGGGAGACCGCAGGTGCTGATCGACGACACATTGTACCAGGCCTCTGGAGCCGCTTTCAAGGGGCTTGCCGATGACCGGCGTCGGCCGTCCCGGTGGGCGACCCGGGATCCGGATCCCGCGCACCGATTACCCCTTTACTTCCCTGATCCTGGTTTGATACAATGCCGCCGATCGGTCGGGGCGTAGCGCAGTCTGGTAGCGCACTTGAATGGGGTTCAAGTGGTCGCTGGTTCAAATCCAGTCGCCCCGACCACTGTCATTCTCGGGCGACCGCGATGAGGTCGATCCGTCGCCGGGACCACGCGCCCGAGCGGCTTGCCATGGCGCTCTCACGACGATTTTGCATGTTCCTGGGGCTCGCCGTGGCCCTGACGCTGCCGGTCGGTCAGGCCGTGGCTGCCGACGAATACTACCTGGCCAACAGCTACTTCAGGCAGGGCAAGCACCAGAAGGTGCTCGAGATCATCGACAGGCTGGAGAAGAGCGACGGCGCACCGGCGGTGTCGCCGGCGCTCCTGTGGATCAAGTCCCAGTCGCTGGCCTCGCTGGAGCGGCCGAAGGAGGCCGTCGAGTGCCTGGAGAACCTCCTCACGAGATTCCCTGCGGCGACCGTGGCCGGTAGCGCGAGGCTCAAGCTCGCCCAGATCCTGGACGAGCAGAAGAACTACAGGGCGCTGATCGAGAAGCTGCGGGGCTGGACCGGCTTCGATGGCGCAGAAGGGCAGTTCACGAAGCTCCTGGCACGCACGCTGGTCCTCGACGGCAAGACGGACCAGGCGATCGAGCTGCTGAAGGGGTCCACCAGGCACCTCGACATGCTGTTCGAGGTACTGAGCGAATCGAAGAGGCTCGACGGCTTCCTTGCCCAGGAGGAGAAGGCGTTCGACGGGTCGCCGGAAGCGTCGCTCCGGCTCGGGATGCTCTACGGCTCCAAGCGCGACTGGCCCAGGGCCCGCTCCTATCTCGAGAAGTGCCTCCGGGCGAGACCCGCCGACGTGGTGCTGCTCAATCGCATGACGGCCCTGGCCCGGGAGTCGCGCGACCTGGCCAGCGCCGTGCGGTACACCCGGGGCCTGGTGACCGCGGAGCCGGAGAACAGCGGACACCTGAAGCGCCTGGGCGATCTGCAGCTGCAGCTGGGACAGAAGGTCGAGGCGCTGGCGACCTGGAACCAGATCCGCGCCAGGGCCTCCGATGACAGGCAGGCCCACCAGCTCTACGTGAGCATCCTGGCGGACCACGACCTGGTGCCCGAGGCGATCTCTGCCGTGGAGGGAGCCAGAAAGCTGTTCTCCGCGCCGACCCTGTTCGCCGAGGAGATGGGCCAGCTCTGGGCCAAGAAAGGCGATCCCGAGAGCGCCGCCAGGGAGTATCTGACCGTGGTCTCCCGGGGCGGGGACAAGGGGCGAGATCTGCTCCTGGCGCTGGCCGGCGTGGACCGGACTCGACTCACCGCGGCGTTGCCGGGCACACGCCCGAGCGTGGCCTACGAAGCCTGCGTGAAGGCGGTCCTGGCCGCGATCTCCGTCAGGCCCACCGTGCTCGAGCTCTACTATCTGCTCGACGACCTCTACCAGCTCCATCCCGACCAGGCGAAGATCCTCGACCTGGCCCGCCTGCTGGCGAGGAACCTGGCCACGGACACCGAGCAGGTCCTGCGGGCGGCCAAGGACTTCTCGGCCGAAGGGCGGGTGCTGGAAGCTCGCTTCATCTACAGAGAGGTCATTCCTCGCCTGCCCGTTCCGGAGTCCGGGGACGTGGCTCTCGAGCTGGCCAGGCTGGAGCGCCAGGCCGGCGAGAGCAAGTCGGCGCTGGAGCTCCTGAAGAAGCTCCGGGCCCCGGCCATCCCGGATCCGGTGGATGTCGCGGCCCGGACCCTGGCGGCGGAGATCACCCTGGAAGACCTGAAGGATCACGCCACGGCGAAGAAGCTGCTGGACGAGGCGGCCTCCAGGTATCCGACCGCCCGGGAGCAGGCCCGGTGGAGCTACCTCCTGGCCCGGTGCGCCCTGGCCCGCCTGGACTTCAAGGAGGCGACGGGCATCCTGACGAGGCTGGAGGCGGAGGCGGACAACCCGCTGGGCCCCGAGGTTCTCTACCAGCTCGCCCTGCTGGAGCTCGTCGGGAACCGTCTCGAGGCCGGCCGGGAGCGGCTGCAGCTTCTGGTGCTCAAGCGGCCTTCGTCCCACGTCGCCAACGATGCTCTGAGGGAGCTGTTCTTTCTGGCCACTCACAAGGAGGATGAGAAGCCGTTCCTGACGGCGGAATACTACTGCCAGAGGTTGGCCGTCGAGATGGGGCGATTCGACGAGTACGACCGTCGAGTCGCCTCGATCGACCCGTCCAAGATGCCCCCGGCGTTCAAGCCGGATTTCATGTTCCTCTCCGCGCGGGCGCTGAGGGTCAGGGGACAGCCTCAGAAGGCGATCGAGGTGCTCACCCAGCTGCTCAAGTCGACGCCGGAGGGGCCGGTGCACGAAGAGAGCCTCTTGCTCTCGGCGGACATTTGTGAGAAAGATCTGAAGGACACGTCGAGGGCCAAGACGGTTCTACAAGATTTCATCATGCTCTATCCGAGGAGCATCCGGGCGGAGGACCTGCGACGCCAGATCGAGGGCACGGGCGCCGTCCCGATGCCCACCCGAGGAGTCGAGATCCCGGCCCAGTGAGTCGGGCGCCTCGACCGATCGAACCGCGCCCCGGCCCGGTCGGGTCCGACGGCCGGGGCTGGCAGAACTGGAGAAGGAAACACTGTGAAGCTTCACGAGTACCAGGCGAAGAGCATCTTCAGACGTTTCGGCATACCGGTGCCCCGCGGGGGGGTGGCGTCGAGCGTCGACGCGGCGATCGACGTGGCCAAGGAGCTCAAGTACCCGGTCGTCGTCAAGGCCCAGATCCATGCCGGGGGTCGTGGCAAGGGAGGCGGGGTCGAGCTGGCCAAGACCCGGGACGAGCTGGAGCGACATGCCAGATCGATCCTGGGCATGCAGCTGGTCACGCACCAGACCGGCCCGTCCGGACAGCCGGTCCGGAAGGTGCTGATCGAGGAGGCGTCTGCGATCGCCCGGGAGCTGTACCTGGGCATCGTGCTCGATCGATCGATCTCCAGCCTCACGGTGATAGCCTCCCAGGCGGGCGGCATGGAGATCGAGGAGGTCGCTGCCAAGAGCCCCGAGAAGATCCTGAAGATCGCGCTCCACCCTCTTCACCGGCTCGGCGACCACCAGGCCAGGGAGATCGCCTTCGGCCTGGGGCTCTCCGGCCCGCAGATCAGGGCGTTCACCGTGCTCGCCGCGGCGCTCTACCGGCTCTACGTCGAGATGGACCTCTCGCTCGTGGAGGTGAACCCCCTGGTCGTGACGGCGGACGGACAGCTGCTGGCCCTCGACGCCAAGATGAACGCCGACGACAACGCCCTCTACCGCCACGAGGAGCTGCTGCCGATGCGGGACCTCCACGAGGAGGATCCGCTGGAGGTGGAGGCCAGCGCCGCGGGTCTCAGCTACATCAAGCTGGACGGCAACGTGGGCTGCATGGTGAACGGGGCCGGGCTGGCCATGGCCACCATGGACCTGATCAAGCTCGCGGGCGGGCTGCCGGCGAACTTCCTGGACGTGGGGGGAGGCGCCAGCAAGGAGACGATCGCCAAGGCGTTCAGCATCATCCTCAAGGATCCGAACGTGAAGGCGATCCTCATCAACATATTCGGTGGGATCGTCCGCTGCGATCGGGTGGCCGGGGGCGTCATAGACGCGGCCAGAGGGCTTGCACTGAAGCTGCCGGTGGTCGTCCGGCTCGAGGGCACGAACGCCCAGGAAGCCTCCAAGCTGCTGGCGACCTCCGGGCTGTCGTTCGCAGTGGGGTCCACTCTGAAGGACGCCGCGGACAAGATCGTGGAGGCGCTGGCCAAGAGGTGACCGTGGGGCGAGAAATCGCTCCACAACCGAACGTGCGTGGGAAGAAGCCACGGGGAAGATGAAGCATGGCAATCCTGGTTGACAAGAATACGAGACTCATCGTTCAGGGAATCACCGGGCAGGAGGGGTCGTTTCACGCTGCTGCCTGCAAGGAGTACGGCACCGCCGTCGTGGGTGGGGTCACGCCCGGCAAGGGTGGGACCGACCACGAAGGCATCCCGGTGTTCAACACCGTGAAAGACGCCGTGGCGAAGACCGGGGCCAACGCGTCGGTGATCTTCGTCCCCCGGGCGTTCGCCGCGGATGCGATCCTGGAGGCCGCCGACGGCGGGATCCGCGTGATCTGCTGCATCACCGAGGGTATCCCCACGCTGGACATGGTCCACGTCAAGGAGCTCCTGGCCAAGATACAGGTACGTCTCGTGGGGCCCAACTGCCCGGGAGTGATCAGCCCCGGCCAGGCCAAGGTGGGCATCATGCCGGGCTTCATCCACATGGAAGGACACGTGGGCGTCGTGTCTCGCTCGGGGACCCTGACCTACGAGGCTGTGGACCAGTTGACCAAGAAGAAGCTGGGGCAGTCGACCTGCGTCGGCATAGGCGGCGACCCGGTCGTGGGGTCCACATTCGTCGACATCCTGCGGCTGTTCGCCGACGATCCCGAGACTCACGGCGTCGTCATGATCGGCGAGATCGGCGGCAGCGCCGAAGAAGAGGCGGCCGACTACGCGAAACGCCATTTCAAGAAACCGATCCTGGCTTTCATTGCAGGGCAGAGTGCCCCGCCGGGCCGCCGCATGGGGCACGCCGGAGCGATCATCGCCGGGGGCAAGGGCACGGCGGCCGAGAAGATCGCCGCCCTCGAGGAGGCCGGTATCTCGGTCGCCAGGTCCCCTGCCGAGATCGGAGACCGGATGGCCGCGTTGATGGCCGGCAAGGCCTAGTCTCGCTCCCCGGGCACTTTTCGGCGGTCGTCGCGACGCATCGAGCACGGTGAACTCCCGTCCCTGCCGGATACTGCTGGGTTCCGCCTCTCCCAGGCGCAGAGAGATCCTGTCGCGCCTGGGGGTCAGGTTCGTCGTCGTCGAACACACGGCCGAGGAGCTCGCCACGGGCCTCGAACCGGAGCTGCTGGCCCGGGAGAACGCCCGCCGGAAGGCCAGAACGCTGGTCATCGAGACGCTCCCCTGCTCGGGCCGATCGGGCCACCGACCGTCGCCGGCCCGTGGCCGCTCCACGACCAACGATGGCTCTGTTCTCAGGGAACTTGTCCTGACTGTCGATACCATTGTTGTCCTCGACGGTGCTGTCCTGGGCAAGCCGCGTGACGTCTCGGAAGCGCGGCGGATGCTGCGGACTCTGTCGGGTCGGACTCACGAGGTGGTCAGCGGCCTCCATCTGGAGGAGCGGACGGGCCGGGCACGATCGGCCACGCTCTCGTGCACGACCCGGGTGACGTTTCGCACGCTCACGCGGTCGGAGATCCGGTGGTACGCCGCCACCGGAGAAGGGCTGGACAAGGCTGGTGCCTACGGTATCCAGGATCTGGGAACGCTCCTGGTCGAACGGGTCGAGGGGTGCTACTTCAACGTCGTCGGGTTTCCCGTGGCGACGTTCCTCGAAGCGCTCCGCCGTCTGGCGATCCCGTTTCTCGCTCTCGTCGCCCCGGGCAGCAGAGGCTGGATCGACGAGGACCTCGACGGGCGTTCCGGCCGGTCGGACTGACACCGATCTCCTCGATCGCTCATCGGCGACCCCGAGGCGGGCTTGCGCGGTCAGCCCGTCCGGGCCGAACCCTCCGGGAAGCCGGACCGCTCCGCTGGGTCCCGCCTGTGATCGCCTCCCGGGCAGGGTCCGATCGCGGGAGCCGGAGAGAACCCAGCCGGAGGCGCGCGCTCGGGGGAGCGACTCGGGTCCGGCGAGGCGCCGGACCCGCGGAAGCTGCTACTCTTGTGTCAGCCCGATAGACGTGCGAACCGTGTGACGGGAAGGCCTGTATGAACAAGAATCAGCGCAAGGCTCTGTTGGTGATCGTGGCCGCTGCGGTGGTGTACTTCATGTTGATCCGCAAGCCGCCCGAGCCTCCGCCGCCGCCTCCGTCCCCCACGGCGGCCTCGGTGGCACCGGTCGTGGAGACCCAGACGGTGCTGTACGCGCGGAAGGCCATCCCCAGGCAGACCCGTTTCGATACGGTCAAGAAGGTGGACGAGTTCGTCTACGAGAAGAAGGGCCAGCCCAAGGACCAGGTCCCGAAGGGGCGGGTCGCGGAGCATCCGAAGCAGCTGCTGAGACTCGTGGCCCTGGAGGAGATCGCCCGCAACGAGCCGATCATCCTGGACCGGTTCGCCAGACCGGAAGAGATCGGCGGCGTCTCGTACCACATCCCGGACGGCAAGCGTGCCGTCACCTTGAGAATCGACAAGATCCGCGGCGTGGGAGGCTTCATCACGCAGGACGACGTGGTGGACATCATCGGGTCGTTCACCGTGGAGGGGCGGGCTCTGACCAAGTACGTTCTCCAGAAGGTGAAGATCCTGGCGGTGAACCAGATCTACACGGCGACGCCGACCCAGTCCGAGGGCGGCCCCAGCCCGTCACCCGCCCCGGCCCCCGGCCCATCTCCGGCCCCTTCGCCGGGCGGGCCGCCCCGCGACAGGATCACCGGCCAGGACGTGCAGTTCGTGACGTTCGAGCTGACGCCATCCGACGCGGAGAAGCTCATCGTGGCCTCGGAGAACGCGCGGCTCTACCTGGTCCTCCGGAACCCGTCCGACACGGACACCCCATCGCTGGACCCGGTGGACGCGGTCGATGTCTATACGGATCGCCAGAAGAGGCCGCCCGTGCCGAAGTTCGACGTGGACATCCTCAAGGGGAGCAGTCGTGCCGCGGTGGGGGTCCGGGTGGAGTCGGTGGCGCTCAGCCAGATGTCCACAGGGACCCAGAAGCAGGTGTACTACGAGCCTGCCGAGCCCGTGGCCAGGGACTTCAAGAAGGACGATTTCAAGGCGCCGGTCAAGTAGCGTGAGCTCGATGAACCGTCGACCTCCATTGGACTTTCGAAACAAGATGCCGATAGAGACGAAGTAGCGTTGTCGTCGGGAGGTCATTCAAATGGCCAGAGTGCAAGATCGAACCGACCGCGTGGCAAGAGGGGGCCGACTGCCTGTCGTCGGAGCGTTGGCTGGGCTGCTCATGCTGTCCTGTCTGGCCGGCCGCGCCGTGGCCGGCCCCGAG
This sequence comes from Candidatus Rifleibacteriota bacterium, assembly GCA_016213885.1. GTDB lineage: Bacteria > Muiribacteriota > UBA6191 > JACPRK01 > JACQZM01 > JACQZM01. The sequence goes on from JACQZM010000126.1 coordinate 7,885, forward strand.
GACCCGGTCGTACGCCTGTTCGTCGACGAGTCGAAGATACTCAAGGTCGACGGGCTCAAACGGGTGTCGGTGACCAACCCCAGGATCGCAGACGTCGTGGTGGTCAGCCCGACCGAGCTGAGGATGGACGGTCTGTCCACCGGTCGGACCACCATGTACATCTGGGACAAGGACGGCCGGAAGCGCCACGAGATGGTGGTGCTCAACCGGCGTGACGACATGGCCACGATCATCCGGGAGGCGATCAACCTTCCCGAAGTGGTGGTCCAGGTCATCAACGGCCAGGTGCTCCTCAAGGGGTGGGTGGACGGCGAAGCCCAGCGGAGGGTCGCCACCGAGGTCGCCCGGCTCTACCAGGGCGGCAACGTGGTGGACCTGATGCAGGTCAAGGGCCAGCGCTCGTTCAACCCCCAGGAGGAGATCCAGCGGATCATCGACCTGTCCGAGGTGAAGGTGACGGTGATCTACGACCCCAGGGCCATGATGCAGCCGCAGCAGCTCGGGATCGGCAACGCCCNNNCTCGGCGATCCTGCTGGAGGGCTTCGTGGACGACCAGCGTGACTCCCAGCGGGCCGAGATCATCGCCAGGGCGTACGCCGCCACGGTCAACAACTTGATCGAGGTCACCCGACCGCTCCAGGTCCTGGTGCAGGCCCACCTCCTCGAGGTCGGCGTCTCCGACGATGTGAGGTACAACTTCAACTGGGGCACCATCGTGGCCACGGGCGCCGCAGGCGGCACCATGACGGTGCCCAACACGCCACCGGTCAGGCAGCTGAGGATGATCGAGAACGTGTTCGAAGGCCCCCACGGCCAGGCGACCTACTTCGGGGCCAAGGTGGATCAGAAGAACAACTACCCGTGGGAGTTCGAGAACATCAACCGGCTGGACCCGCTGTTCCTCACCGTGAACTGGCTGGTGAACAACAACAAGGGCCGGCTGCTCGCGAACCCGAGGATCGTCACCCGGTCCGGCGAGGTGGCGGAGATCAACGTGGGCGGCCAGATACCGTACCGGGTCGTCGGTGCCACCGGGACGCCGGGCGTCCAGCTGCAGCCGTTCGGCACCGTCCTCAACGTCACGCCGGTGGTGGATCACAAGGGAAACATCAACACGAAGCTCAACGTCAACGTCTCCAACGTCGACCTGGCGCTCAGCACGCCCGACGGCTACGCCCTGCGGACCCGGTCGACGAGGAGCGAGGTCTCCGTCAAGGACGGAGAGCACATCGTGGTGTCGGGGATCCTCCAGGAGGTCTCGGGGAAGAGCTTCGACAAGGTGCCTTACCTGTCACGGATCCCGATTCTCGGCAACCTCTTCAACAGCAAGAACTACCGGCTGGAGAAGTCGGAGCTCGTCATCATCGTGACGCCGAATCTCGTCAGCGGCAAGGAGATGATCGCGCGGACCTCGGGGGTGCCCCGCAACAAGACGCAGGTGCAGGTGAAGCTCGGCGAGCCGTTCAAGAAGGGAACGAACGGGTCGAACAACCTGGGGCCCGTGGTGCTCGACGGCAACCGGGTCGTCCAGCCGCGGACCCCCCAGGGCGGATCGACCCCGCCCGACCCGGCCGCCCGGGTCCAGCCCAAGGGCGCTGATCCGGCCCACATGAGCGGCTGGCAGGCCAACAAGACCGCCTTCGGCAACGCGCCGGGGACCGAACCGCTGAGGGCCGGCCTTCCGCCGAATCCGAAGGTGGCCACGCTGCCGCCGGGCGACAACACGGCCAGGGGCAGGGTCCAGGCGCTGCTGGGTGGGATGAAAGAGCAGATGAGGTGGGCCAGGGGCCAGCGGGACATGGACAGGCCGATCCCGCCTCCGGTGCCGACGCCCCTCTTCAACCGTGCTCCGACCGGCTGGCCGCCCAACTACGACCCGATGGCGGCCAGAACCTACGATTCGGTGACGCCCCGGCAGGCGCTCGAGATGGAGAAGCGCGCCCTGGCGGTTCCGGAATCCACGAAGCGCACGCCGGGCAAGAGCGGGAAGCCGGCCGTCGCCCCCCCGCCGTCCAAGGGGGACAGCGCGGAGGGCAAGACCTCCGGTGCGGCCTCGGGTGCAGTGATCATCAGCGACGAGGAGCTCGAGGACACGTTGGCCCCCACGGACCGGCCCGGCGTGACCGAGGAGGAGCTGCGAAGCCGGGTGGTCCGGAAGACGGAGGGCACTCCCCGTCGCGGAGCCCCGGGCAAGCCGTCCGCCCCTGAAGCGGCGAAGCCGAACGCCACCGGCCTCTCGCCGAGGCCGGAGCGAACCTCCGACGAGACCGCGTGGTCCGGCGCCGGTTCGAAGAAGCTGCTCACGTCCGGTGACGAGGACTGGACCGAGCTGGAGGCCGGGATCGACGCCCCGGCCGGCGACGGGCAGGTGTTCAAGGACCTGGAGGCGGCGTTCGACCGCATCAAGTCGAGGGCCAAGGGGACGACCGGGGCCGGCTCCAAGGCTGACGGTACCACCACCACCGCGGGACCGAAGAACAGCCCGTCGAAGGCCGAAAAACGGCTCTAGAAGGGGGTTCTAGGGGTCGTGCCCCTGTTGCGGAGCGGCGGATAGGGCCACTATAATGGTCCTGTTCGCCGCTCTCGTTCATTGACGATTATTCAGAAGGTCCCATGCCTGCACCCGATGTCATCAGAGTTCTGATCGTGGACGACAAGATCGAGCTGCGGCAGAACATCAAGCGCCTCATCAGCTTCGAGGAGTCGATGGAGGTCGCGGGTGAGGCATCGAACGGTCAGGTGGCCATCGAGATGGCCCGGTCGTCGAGGCCGGACGTCGTCATCATGGACACCCACATGCCGGTGATGGACGGCATCGCCGCCACCGAGGTCCTCTCCCAGGAGATGCCGGAATGCTCGGTCATCATGATGAGCGTCGAGGGAGAGCACGACCTCATCCGACGGGCCATGAAGGCGGGCGCCCGCGACTTCCTGGTCAAGCCGTTCTCCACGGAAGAGCTGCTGGAGACCATCAAGAACGTCTACAAGACCGATCAGAAGCGGCGGCAGCTGTATCAGGTCTCTCCCTCGACCAAGGACGGCGCCGGCGAGGGTTCCCGCCGCAAGGACCACGGCGAGGTGGTGACGTTCTTCTCCACCAAGGGCGGCATCGGCAAGACCGTGATCCTGTGCAACCTGGCGATCGCCCTGGCCAAGAGGGCCGGCGCTCGAGTGGCCGTGGTGGACTGCGATCTCCAGTTCGGCGACACCGCGATCATGATGAACCTCTACCCGTCCAGGACGATCGCGAACCTGGTGGAAGAGCCGCCGCCCTGGAGCAGCCAGCTCATCCAGGAGTACATGATCCGGCACGAGGAGTCGGGGGTCGACGTGCTGCTCTCGCCCTCCCGGCCGGAGTACGCCGAGATCGTGCAGGTGGAACACGTGGAGCAGTGCCTGATGCTCCTCAAGGAGAAGTACGACTACATCCTGGTCGATACCATCCCCCTGTTCCGGAACATCGAACTGTCCATCCTGGACGCCAGCGACAAGATCTTCGTGCTGGTGAACCTGGAGATCTCCGCGATCAAGGACGTCAAGCTCTGTCTGGACCTGATGGCCAACCTGAACTACTCCGGCGACAAGGTGAAGCTGGTGCTGAACAAGGGCTACCCGCCCATCGGCGGCGTGTCCGCCGACGACGTCCAGGGCGGACTGAAGCGGGAGATCGCCGCGGTGATCCCGAACGCCGAGAAGGAGATCGTGGAGTCGATCAACAAGGGCAAGCCGTTCATGCTCCGCCCGGAGGTCCACGGAACGGAGCTGGGAAAGGCCATCTTGAAGCTGGCTTCCGTGCTGGCCGGAGATCGGGTCGGCCAGGCGCAGGAGGAGAGCCAGGGCTCCAAGAGCCTCTTCCAGCGGTTCTTCTCGTCCAAGTAGGGGCGCGGCCCATCGCGCCCGGGCCCCGGGCCGTGCCGGAGCGGGCGACCGGGATCCTGGACCTGTTTTGCAGGGCTTGGGCTGCGATCAGCCTCTTGCCCGGATCAACGCTCACGAAGGAAGTGGAGGGGATCCTGGACCAGCTGGTTGAATTGCGGCCCGGCGCGGACTATGATTTGGTAGGGAATCGAGCGTTCCACTCCGCAAGGGGGCACCTCTGGCCGCCGGCCGACCCCGGACTCGACGAGGCGTCTTGCCCGGACCTCGCGGCCAGCGGGCCCTGGATCGGGCCGGGCACCCCGGGGCTGCCGGGGGCTCTGGCGGACGGGTCGCCGGTTCAGGTTCAGCCCGCCCCGGGGCTGCTTCACCGATCAACGGTGGCCGTGGTTCGCGAGACCGCGCCAGGGACTTAGGAGGTCCGTCGTGTCGCTCCTCGAGAGGCTCAAGAGTTCTGGTGGTGGCCCCCGCGACAAGCTCGAGGCTCCGAAACCGAAGGAGGCCGGCGGCCCCCAGACCCAGTCCGGGCCTCAATCTCCCCAGATGGCTCCCCCATCGAGCACCTCGACCAACACCGGCGCCGGCGCCGGGACCGGCGGCGGGACCGCGGGCTCCACGCTGACCGGTGCGGGCCGGCCGTCCCCCGCCGGGATCGGCGTCAAGGAGCGCATCGTCCAGAAGAAAGGCGTCCCGGCGTCGGAGAGCGAGGACGAGCGATACTGGAAGTTCAAGCAGGAGATCCAGGACCGCCTCGTGGACACCCTGGACGCCGAAGCGTTGAAGGACATCAAGGACGAGGCCGAGAAGACCGAGCTGATCAAGCAGGCCATCGAGAAGCTCGTCGTCGAGGTCGGGGCCGACCAGGAGGTTCCGATCTCGGGGGTCCAGCACAAGGGCATGGTCCAGGACATCCTCGACGAGGTGGTGGGCCTGGGGCCGATCGAGAGCCTCCTGCGGGACGGCACCATCTCGGAAGTCATGGTCAACGGCCCCAAGCAGCTCTACGTGGAGCAGGGCGGCAAGCTCAGGCTCACGGACAAGAAGTTCCGGGACGACCACCACGTGATGCACATCATCCACAAGATCGTGGCGCCGATCGGGCGTCACATCGACGAGTCGTCGCCCATGGTGGATGCCCGGCTCAAGGACGGGTCCCGCGTCAACGCCATCATCCCACCTCTGGCGCTCTGCGGGCCCACGATCACGATCCGGAAGTTCGCCAAGGAGAAGCTGACCGTCCAGGACCTCATCCGGTTCGGCACCCTCTCGGAGGAGATGGCGGACTTCCTCGCGGCCTGCATCAAGATCCGCCTGAACGTGGTCGTGTCTGGAGGCACCGGGTCGGGGAAGACGACCACGCTCAACATCCTGTCGAGCTTCATCCCGTCGGACGAGCGGATCATCACGGTGGAAGACGCCGCGGAGCTCCAGCTGAGGCAGGAGCACGTGGTGTCCCTGGAAACCCGGCCGCCCAACATCGAGGGCACCGGCGAGGTGACGATCCGCGACCTCGTCAGGAACTGCCTCCGGATGAGGCCGGAACGGATCATCGTCGGTGAGATCCGAGGCGGCGAGGCGCTGGACATGCTCCAGGCGATGAACACCGGTCACGACGGGAGCTTGACCACCGGCCACGCCAACAGCCCCCGGGACTTTCTGGCCCGTCTGGAAACGATGGTCATGATGGCAGGGATGGATCTGCCGTCCAGGGCCATCCGCGAGCAGATCGCCTCGGCCATCGACCTCATCATCCAGCAGAACAGGCTCCGTGACGGATCCCGCAAGATCACGCACATCACGGAGGTCCAGGGGATGGAGGGCGACATCATCACGTTGACCGACATCTTCAGGTTCGAGCAGACCGGTGTGGACGACAACGGGAAGATCATCGGCCGGCTCAAGCCGACCGGTATACGTCCGAAGTTCATGAACCGATTCAAGGAGGAGGGCATCATCTTGCCCGCCAAGATCTTCATGGCAGATGCGGGAGGTTTCTGACGTGTCGCCCATGGTGTTGATAGTCCTGGTGGTGGTCGTGGCCGCTGTGGTGATGCTCAGCGGTGGCGACGAGTCCAAGGATGTCAAAGACCGCATGAACCAGTTCGCCGGCCCCGAGGGCATGGTGGACGAGGAGGCTCTCCTCAAGGGCGAGGATGACAAGGGTCGGAAGAAGGAGGGTGTACCCACCCTGCTCACCAACCTGGGTCAGATCTTCGCAAACTTCACGCCAGAGGGTGCGGTGACCTGGATCCAGACCCGACTGGAGAAGGCCGACCTCCCCCTGCGGGCGAACGAGTTCGCTGCGATCGTCTTCCTGTCCGCGTGCGGCGGGTCGCTGTTCGGGCTCATCGCCTACAAGTCGAAGCTGGCCGCGGGGCTCTTCGCCGTCATCGGTGCTCTCGGACCGTTCGTCTGGTTGCGGCTGGCCGCCTGGCGCAGACTCAGGATGTTCAACGACCAGATGCTGGACACTCTGCTTCTGCTGTCGAACGCCGTCAAGGCCGGGTACAGCCTTCTCCAGGCGATGGAGATGATCGCGCGAGAATCTCCGCCGCCCATGGGCAAGGAGTTCCAGCGGGTGGTGAAAGAGACCGGCCTCGGGATCACCGTGGAGGACGCGCTCATCAACATGAAGAACCGGGTGCCGTCCGACGACCTGGATCTTCTCGTCACCGTCGTGCTGATCCAGCGGCAGATCGGGGGGGACGTCTCCGAGATCCTCGACTCGGGCTGGGGTTCATCATCTCCCTGATCAACCCGGCCTACATCAACGTGCTGTTCACCTACGACGATGGGCTGATCAAAGGGTGGTACCTGATCGTCCTCGGCTGCATGCTGGAGCTGGTGGGGTTCATGTTCATCTGGAAGATCATCGACATCGAGGTGTAGGGGGAGCCAGCCATGGAAACAATCATCATCGCCGTTCTGGGCGTCATCGGCGCCTGGGCCGCCTACAGCTTCCTCGACACCAGGGACACGGAGGTGCGCGATCGACTGGAGCGGCTCGGGACGCTCACCCAGGCCACTCCGGACAAGCCGGCCCAGGTCTTCAACGAGGAGCTGGAGAAGCCGTTCGCCGAGCGCATCATCATGCCGGTCGTCCGGGGGCTCTCGAAGCTCGTCCAGAAGCGGGCTTCGGGAGACACCATGTCGAGCCTCCAGAAGCAGCTCGCCATGGCGGGCTATCCCGGAGGCCTGAGGCCGCAAGACTTCCTCACGATCCAGGTGGGGTTCTTCCTCTTCTGCGTGGGCCTGGGGATCCTCTTCACGGTCAAGGTCGTCAAGGCGACCAACGTCAACGACGCGCTCCAGTGGGTCGCCGCCTCGGTCATCGCCGGGATCCTCGGGCCGCGCATGTGGCTGCAGAGGAAGATCGCTCACCGCCAGCACCGGATCCAGCTCTCGCTGCCGGACCTTCTCGACCTGCTCACCGTGTCGGTGGAGGCGGGTCTCGGCTTCGACGCCGGGATCTCCAAGTGCATCGAGAAGATGGAGGGGCCGCTATCGGAGGAGTGCAAGACGATCCTCAGAGAGGTCCGGGTGGGGAAGGCGCGGAAGCAGGCGCTCCGTGACGCGGCCGAACGGATCAAGGTCCACGACGTGGACGTGTTCTTCTCCGCGATCATCCAGGCCGAGCAGCTCGGCGT
>JACQZM010000266.1 GCA_016213885.1 Candidatus Rifleibacteriota bacterium
CATCATCGCCGAGACCGGGGCGGGCGTCGAGATCGACGACAGCGGCAAGGTGACGATCCACGCCAGGGACGCGGCGAGCATCGCCCGGGCCCGCAAGATGGTCGAGGATCTCACCGTCGAGATCGAGGTCGGGAAGACGTACCGCGGCAAGGTCGTGACCGTGAAGGAGTTCGGCGCCTTCGTCCAGGTGCTGCCCGGGAAGGACGGACTCGTCCATATCTCGGAGTGGTCGGACCAGCGCGTCGCCAGGATGGACGACGTGGCCAAGGTCGGCGACGAGGTCACGGTGAAGTGCGTCGGCATCGACGACCGGGGCCGCCACAAGTTCAGCCGCAGGGCGGCGCTGCAGGCCGGTTCCGGCTCGTAGCACAAGGCTGGTGAGCGACAGCGGAGAGCTCCGCGGCGCGTCGGGGCCCCGGCGTCGCGCCGGCTCAGCAGCCGTTCACCCGCGCCTGCTGCCGTGGCTGGCCGAGCCGGCGGCGCAGGGCGTGCAGCTCCAGGAGCGACAGGATCCGGGCGTCCAGCAGGATCGGATTGAACAGCTTCGGCATGTAGTCGTCGGCGCCGATCTGGATGCACCGGGCCACGCTCTCGATCTCGTCCACGGCCGTGACCATGATGACGGCCACGTCCCGCAGCGTCTCGTCCGCCTTGATCCGCTGCAGCGTCGCATAGCCGTCCAGCACCGGCATGTTGATGTCCAGGAGCACCAGATCGTATTTCTTCGCCTTCAGCGCGTCGAGCGCCTCCTGACCGTTCGTCACGTCCGCCACGTTCGTGAAGCCGGACTGCTTCAGATGACGCGTCAAGAGAACCCTGATCATCAGCTGGTCGTCCACGATCAAGACCGGAGATTCCTTGAGATTCGGTTCGAGCGTCACGGTTCACCTCCGGCTGCGCCCGGGCAGGTCGGGTCGCTGGCGGCTCGAGGTCACGGCGTCGTGGCTTCCAGCAGACTGATGTAGGCGGCCTGGTCCTTGATGATCTTGGCCACGGCGGTGGTGTGAGGAGCCGTCTCGATCATGTAGGGCGCCACGGCGGCCTCGCGGGCGACTTTCCGGAACTTCTCGATCATGGAGTCCAGCGACGGCAGCGACTCGGTCTCGGTGGGCTCGATCAGCATGGCCGCCTCGTACTGCTTGGCGAAGTGCACGCACCCGGCCCCGACCAGGGTGGGCGGGTGGACGCCGAAGTCGATCAGCCGCTTCACGAAATCGAAAGGGCTCACCTTGAGGGTGCCGCCGCTCAGCAGGCATTCGTGCATGCACCGTTCGTGGAACACGGGCGGAAGCAGGTCGGCCAGCTTGGCCTGCAGGTAGTTGGCGTTGAGCACGGCGTTCTCCGTGGCGGTCTTGAGCCCCAGGGCGCCGACGGTGAGAACGTAGCAGTAGGCCTTGACCAGCACCTCGGTGTGGCCGAAGTGGGTCTTGATCTTCCCGATGGTCGAGGGGCGATCGTGGTCCGGGACGGCCCGGCCGGCGACCCTGCGGATCACCGGCACCGGCAGGTACGGCTCGAGAAAGGCCTTGACGCCGACCGGCCCGGCTCCGGGGCCCCCGCCTCCGTGGGGCGTGGAGAGTGTCTTGTGCACGTTGATGTGCACGAGGTCGAACCCCATGTCCCCGGGGCGCACGATGCCCATCAGGGCGTTCAGGTTGGCCCCGTCGTAGTAGAGGAGCGCCCCCTGGTCGTGGACGCGCTGGCCGATCCGGGTGATGTTCTCCTCGAACAGGCCGAGAGTGGACGGGTTGGTCAGCATCAGCCCCGCCACGTTCCGGTCGAGCAGCCGGTCCATCGCCGCCAGATCCATCAGGCCATCCGGCGTCGTGGGGATGATCTTGCACTCGTAACCCACCATGGCGGCGCTGGCCGGGTTCGTCCCGTGGGCCGAGTCGGGGATGAGGATGATCCGACGCGGCTCGCCCCGCTCGGCGAAGTACTTCCGCATGATCAGAAGGCCGGCGAGCTCGCCGTGCGCGCCCGCGGCGGGCTGGAGGCTCACCGCGTCCATCCCCGTGAGCTCCGCGATGAACCGCTGCAGGTCCAGGGAAAGGTCCCAGAGACCCTGCAGCGTGTCGGCGGGCTGCCGCGGATGGGCCCTGGCAAAGCCGTCGAGCCTGGCCAGGGCGTCGTTGCGCTTGGGGTTGTACTTCATGGTGCACGACCCGAGCGGGTACGGGCCCGAGTCCACGCCGTGGACCCCGTGGCTCAGACCGGTGAAGTGCCGGACCACCTCGAGCTCCGACAGTTCCGGGAGGCCGATCGGCGCCGTGCGGACCTCGTCGGCGGGGAACCACTCGGTGCCGGCGACATCCGGGAACTCCGGGTCGAACACGGCGGCGCCGCCGAAGCCCTGCCTCGATCTGTCCAGCACGCTTGCGGTCTTCATGCCCGATCACCCCCGGCATCGACCCGGGGCGCAGCGCTCAGCGCGCGGGCGAACGCCGCGACGATGCGATCGAGCTCGCCCTTCGACCTGGTCTCCGTCACGGCCACCAGCAGATGATGCCGGTAGCGCGGGTCCAGACCGGCGAAATCGATCCCACCGAAGATCCGCTCGTCGCGGAGCGACCTCAGCACCGAGGCGGCATCGCCCGGGAGCGACAGCAGGAACTCGTTGAAGAACCGGCCCGACTTCGCCAGCGCCACCCCGGGGAGCGAGCAGAGCCGGTCGCACAGGTAGTGGGCCTTCTGGGCGTTCAGGCGCGAGAGCCGTCGGAACCCTCCCTCTCCGACCGTGGAGAGGTACACCACGGCGCGCAGCGCCATCAGCGCCTGGTTCGAGCAGATGTGGCTGGTGGCCTTGTCCCGGGAGACGTGCTGCTCCCGCTGCTCTTTCACCAGCGCCAGCGCCGGCTCTCCCTTCAGGTCGTCGCACTCCCCGACGATCCGTCCGGGGAGGAACAGCTCGTACTCGTCCCGGGTGGCGATCACACCCAGGTACGGCCCGCCGGCGTTCAGCCACAGCCCCAGCGACTGGGCCTCGCAGGTGGCGATGTCGGCCCCCTGTTCGCCCGGCGACTGGACCAGGCCGAGCAGCATGGGGTAGCACGAGACGTTGGTGAGCGCCCCGTGGGCCTTGCAGATCGCGGCCAGCGGTCGGATCGACTCGACCACCCCGAACATGTTCGGAGTCTGGACCACCAGAGCGGCCATCGGCGTCCGGGCCAGGGTGCGCTCCAGGGACTCCGGCGCGACGAGACCCGAGTCGGGGTCGGCGGCCACCGGGTGGATCGTGACGCCCCGGCCGTCCATGTAGGTGTCGAGCACGGCCCGCCATTCGGGCCAGATCGTCTCCGCCACGGCGATCCGCGGCACCTGCCGGATCGAGCACGCCATCCACGCCGCCTCGGCCAGCGCCGTGGCCCCGTCGTAGACCGATGAGTTGGCCCTGGGCAGTCCGAGCAGTCGGCCCAGGAGAAGCTGGAAATCGTGGAGCACCCGGAGCATGCCCTGACTCATCTCGGGCTGGTACGGGGTGTAGGAGGTGAGGAACTCGCCCCTGGAGGCGATGTCGGAGACCACCGCCGGCACGTGGTGATCGTAGGCGCCCCCACCGAGCAGACTCAGGTGGGTCAGGGTCGTGGCGTTCGCCGAGGCCAGAGCCCGCACGTGCCGGTCGAGCTCCCACTCGCTCAGCGGCGGCGGCAGATCCATCAGACGCTGGAGCCTCAGGTCTCGCGGGATCTTCGCAAACAGCTCGTCGATCGACGCGAGGCCGATCGCCTCCAGCATCAGCTCCCTGTCCTCGGGACGGTGGACGTCGTAGCCGGCGCCGATGGATTCGCTCATGGTGTCATCTCCTGGCTCCGCCCGGGCGCTTCGTCCGGTCCACAATACAACGGCCACGGGCACCGACGCCATTCCCGGCTCGATCGGGCAGCGCTGACGCATCGCCCCGGGGGCCGGGTGAGGCGAGCCTGGCTTCGGACCCGGAGGTCACAGCGCCGAGCCTCGGCGTCCGATCCGGCAAGTCGTCCTGGACGGCAAAGACCTCGAACCGTCCCTGCCAGACGCGTCCGGTCGTCGCGATCGGACCGAGACGGACCCGGTGAGCGCGGCTGGCGCCCGTGGCCCGCCCCGCACGGCCCGTGCGGGTGTCCACGAAGGAGGGACGCTCGTTCAGGCGGTTCCGGTCAAGCGGTCCCTGATCCAGTTGATCAGCCCGCCCGCCAGGACGATGGAGCGCTGGCGGGAGGACAGGGTGAACGAGCCCTCGTGCGAGAGCTTCCTGGTTCGATTCGCGAACAGAAGCCGGCGGCCCACGGCGACGACCTCGCGCAGGTCGGTGAACTCGAGGACGTCGCCCGGTTCGAGGGATTCGTACGTCACCGGATCGATCTCGATGGGGAGGACGCCGAACGCGATCAGGTTCTGCCAGTGGATCCTGGCGAAACTCCTGGCCAGGACGGCCCGGAGGCCCAGGAAGCGGGGGGCGAGCGCCGCGTGTTCGCGGCTGGATCCCTGGCCGTAGTTGTTCCCGCCGATCACGACGTGGCCACCCGACTCGCGGACCTTGGACGCCCGTTCGTGGTAGGTCGGATCCACCCGGTCGAAACAGAAGCGGCTGATCTGGGGGATGTTGCTCCGGAACGGCAGCACCCTGGCCCCGGCGGGCATGATGTCGTCGGTGGAGATGTCATCGCCCACCTTGAGTACCACTGCCAGGGTCAGTCGATCCGGGAGGTCCTCGAGACGGGGCAGACTGGCGATGTTCGGTCCCTTGGCGAGCGCGATCTCACGGGATTCCTCCGCCGGGAGCGGAGGAAGGAGCCTGGAGGTGCTGTTGCTCGACCGGGATGGTTCCGAGACCCTGGGACAAGGTATGCTCAGAGTCCGTGGGTCCGTGATCCGCCCGGTCAGGGCCGACGCCGCCGCGGTCTCCGGGCTGACGAGGCACACCCGGTCTTCGCGAGTCCCGGACCGGCCTGGGAAGTTCCGCGGCACGGTTCGCAGGCTGATCCGCCCGGTCGCGGGCGCCTGCCCCATCCCGATGCAACCGTTGCACCCCGCCTGGTGGAGGCGAGCCCCGGCCTGGACCAGACTCGAGAGGAATCCGTCCGCCGCCAGGTCCACCAGGACTCGCCGGGTGGCCGGGTTGATGTCGAGGGAGACTCCCGGGTGGACCTGACGGCCCGCGACCATCGTGGCCACCACGGCGAAGTCGCGGAATCCGGGATTGGCCGACGACCCGATGTAGGCCTGGTAGATCTCCTGCCCCGCCACCTCCCGGACCGGAACGACGTTCCCGGGGCTCGACGGCATGGCGATGAGAGGTTCCAGCTTCGAGAGGTCGATCTCGTCCTCGACGTCGTAGCGAGCGTCCGGGTCCGGGAGCAGCTCGCAGAACTGATCGCCCCGGCCCTGGGCTTCGAGAAAGCGCTTCACCGCCTCGTCCGCCGGGAAGACGGTGGTGGTCGCCCCGAGCTCGGCCCCCATGTTCGCGATCACGTGGCGATCCATGGCCGTCAGGCCTTCGAGCCCCTCGCCGTGGTACTCGATGACTCGCCCGCGTCCGCCGGCCACGCCGTGCCGGCGCAGCATCTCCAGGATGACGTCCTTGGCGCTGACCCAGTCCGGGAGCCTGCCGACCAGGCGAACCCCCCAGATGCGAGGCATCGTGAGATACACCGGCTCACCGGCCATGGCCATCGCGACTTCGAGTCCACCCGCGCCGATGGCCAGCATGCCCATCGCCCCGGCGGCGCAGGTGTGGCTGTCGGATCCCAGCAGGCTCTTTCCGGGCCGCCCGAACCGCTCCATGTGGACCGGGTGGCTCACGCCGTTGCCCGGTGCGCTGTACCAGATC
>JACQZM010000267.1 GCA_016213885.1 Candidatus Rifleibacteriota bacterium
TCGACGCCTCGCTGGAGACACAGGGTGCGTACGAGAAGGATCACCAGGACGGCGAGCAGCCCCTTGACCCAGACCAGCAGCCCCAGTCCTCCGACGCGGTATCCGACCTCCAGGGCGGTGGCCGCGAGCCACTCGTGGGCGAGCCACTCCTTGCCGGGGATGGTGTGCGAGAACGGATCGACCGACGGGATCTGGCCTGAAAGCACGACGCGGCCCGTGGCCATATGCAAGAAGACGTCGGAGTCTTCGATCGGCGTCAGGGAGGAGAGGAAGACGAGCAGGAGAACGAGGGCTTCGGTGGTCGGGGCCAGACGCGCCACCTGGGAGGTTGTACCACCTGTCGCCTCGGTTCCGCAAGTCGAGCCGGCAGCCTGGACTTCCCGCCTCTTCGAAGGGCACCGCCCGCGGGCAGTCGTCGGCCCGGATCGAGAGTCGCGGTGGAGGCGGGGGGGATCCGGTCGGTGTCGCGCTCGGGGCGCGAATCAAAACCGGCGAGGCGCCCGAGGCGCCGGATCGCGGTGAGGCGACACCTCCGGGGCGGGCAACGGCCGGAGCGCGGTGCCGGGACCGGGCTTCGTTGCGGGCGGTCGTCCAGGTCGCCTAGACTTCACTGGGGTCGCCGGGGCCGATCATCCGGCCGAGTCGCATGCCGCTTCAGATCGAAACGAGGGTGGGTTTTGTGGAGGTGCTCTTCCAGGGCGCCCTGGGCGAGTCCGACCTGGGCGCCATCTCCACCCGCCTGGAATCGGTGCTCTCGCAGGCCGACGTGGAGCTGGAGCACCTGCCCTGCGTGCTGTGGAACTTCAAGGACTGCACCCTCGTGAGCGAGCGCGCCTTTGCGACGGTGGTGACCTACGCGGTGCTGCTGAGACTGAAGGCGAAGGTATCGGTGGTGATCTCACCGACCCAGCTGCTGGCGCGATACCTGGAGGAGGCGCACGTCGGAGCGTTGCTGCCCGTGGCCCACGACGACATCCACGCGGCCCAGATCATGGTGCAGTCGATCAAGCGGGAGTACTCCACCGACTGGTTCGCCTTTCTCGTGAACAACCACTACGTCACCAAGGACCAGCTGAGGCAGCTCACCACGGAGCACAGAGCCCACGGTGGCAAGGTGCCGATGGAGCAGATCCTGCTCGATCTCAAGCTGTTCACCTGGAAGACTCTGCTGGCGGCCCACACGCGCTATCGCCGCCTCAAGGCCGGGGCCCAGGACACGACCGGCCGGCCACCGGCCGCGGATGCGGCACCGGCTTCTCCGGCGACGACGGCGATCCGACCGCCGGCCGAGGCGGTCTCCGCCCCGCCCCCCGACCCGTCGGCGCTGGCCGACGAGGCGTTCTTCGCGGCCCGGTCCACCGTGGCCTCGCTGGACTGCGATCCGGCGCCCCGGACGGCTGTCCCACCCTCGCCCCCGGCAGGAAGCGAGTTCGTCCAGCGGAGCCTTCTGGGTGGCATCCTTCTGGAGCTGAGGCTGATCACGGAGGATCAGTTGCGGCAGGCGCTGGACCTGCAGCGCAACGAAGGCGGCCGAGGAAAGCTCGGCGACCTCTTGATCCGCATGGGGTTCGTCACGGACGAGCAGATGTTCCAGGCGATCGAGCAGCAGTACCAGCGACGCGGCGCTCGCCCCCCCACGTCTGCGGGCGGCCGGTCCGAGTTCGTCCAGAAGGCGTTGCTGGGAGAGATCCTGGTCGAGCTCGGAGTCATCACACCAGACATCCTCAAGAAAGCTCTGGAGGAGCAGAGAAAGGCCCGCGCGGGGGAGAAGCTGGGCTCCGTCCTGCTCAGGTTGGGCATGGTGACCAGGGAGCAGATCTTCCAGGCCCTACAGACCCAGGCTCGACGGAAGCTGAGCAAACCGGGGCCGGGGAGGTGAGATACGGGCGATCCGCCAGCACCACGACGTGAGATCGCGCGCCGCCGCGATCGGCCGCGACGGACGGGATCTCGAGGCGTAGTGTCAGGGAGACTGATCATGGACCGTTGGCCGGTGCCGGCCTTCCAGGCCGGACACCGTCCGACCCTGGTGCTGCCGGAGGACCTGTCCGTGGGGCGCGAGGCCGAAACCCTGTTCAACAGGGGTGTGTACACCACGGACGTCAAGGAACAGATCGAGGTCTACACCAAGGCGCTCAAGCTCGATCCGGGGCTTCCGATGGGGCACCACAACCTGGGGGCCGCCTACTACCGGCTCGGCATGTTCGACCGGGCTGTGGAAGTGCTCGAGATGGCCCTGATCGCCAGCCCGTACTACCCGAACACGCACTATCTGCTGGCCTGCTGTCACGCCCGGCTGGGCCAGAGCCAGCAGGCAGTGTCGTCGCTCAGGAAGGCGGTGCGGTACGGGTGGCACGAGTCGGACATGGTCAGAGCCGACACGGATTTCGACTCCATACGGTCGTCCCCGGAGTTTCCGAGGCTGTCGAGCCGGTCAGGCGGCGGAAAGAAGGGGAGCGCCAGCGGCAGGCGCCGGGCCCGCAGGGGCAAGAGAAAGAGCGGCGGAGCGGCCACGGCCGGGCCGGCGCCGGGTGGGCCATCGATCGGTGGCCCTGGAGGAGTCGGCGGACCGGGCTCCCCGACCGGCCTGGGAGGTCCAGGCGGTCTCCCTCCGGGGATGAACACATCGCCGACGCCGCCCCCGTCCGGACCGGGCGGGCAGCCCATGACCGGGGGCAAGAAGGGCGGCAAGAAGGGCGATTGACCGGGCTGGACCGCGTCGCGAGCTCCGCGGCCGAGCCGGGCGGCATCGTTTCACATGGGGGGCCCTTCGCTTCGCTCATTCCGCCCCCCGAGCCCTCCTCGGGCTCGCCGGGTGCCTGTCGGAACCCCGGTTCCGACAGGCTCCGGGAGGCTACGCCGGTATCATCCCTGACTCCCGGAGACTGACGATACGCTCTCCGCCGAGGATGAGGTGGTCGAGCACCGGGATCTCGAGGGCGCGACCAGCCTCGACCAGACGACGGGTCACCTCCACGTCCTCCCGGCTCGGGGTGGGATCGCCGGACGGATGGTTGTGGGCGAGAATCAGCGCCGCGGCCGGCGAGTCGACGACCCGGCTGAACACCTCACGGGCCGATGCAGGGGTCGACGACACCGTGCCCCGGCTGACGCGACGGAACCCCAGGAGTCGCATCCGGACATCGAGGAGGAACGCTCCCAGGACCTCGCGGTTCTCCCCACCGAGCGCCGCCAGCAGGTGGTTCGCGAGGTCCGCCGGGCCGCGTATCGGCTGCCCTTGCGCCGCATCCCCCGCGAGCACCCTGCGCCCGAGCTCCAGCGCCGCCGACAGGGTGGCGGCCCGGCCCGGGCCCAACCCCCGGATCGACATCAGACGAGCTGGGCCCGCCCGCCCCAGTCCGGCCACGCCGCCCAGCTCCTCGAGCACCCGCGACGAAAGCGCCATCACCCCCTCGCCCACCGGGCCGGTGCCCAGCATCAACGCCAGCAGCTCCCGGTCGGACAGCGCCACGGGACCGGCGGAGAGCAGGCTCTCGCGAGGTCGCTCGTCGGCGGGGAGGCTCCTGATCGGCGTGTCTCGATTCACGAGCCTGGAGCATAGAGCGGAGGGCCCGTGATGATCCAAGGACACGATGAGACATCGACCGGCCGCATCGTTCGAGCGGGCCCCGGGCCGCCTTCGGCGACGACCATGGACCGTCGGCGCTCGCACGGTGCCGGCCCGGAGCCGGTCGTCGATTTCGTGACATGCTCTAGCTGATGACAGCCATCGGCTTCCGTGATATGCTGGTGACGATTTTTCGGGCCCTGTCCTGGCGGGTCGTCCGGAGCCTCTCCGTGTCCGGTGACGACATGCGAGGACGGCGCCTCGGGGCCGGTCGAGCAGGGGCTGGGAAGATGGCCAAGAAGTCGACTCGAGAGAAGGCCAGATCGGCTCCGAGGTGTACGAAACGAGACGACACGAGCGAACCGGCTGAAGGTCGCCGCATGCATACACCTTCCCCACCGGTCATGCCTGGCCTGGCCGAGCGACCGTCACGGGTCCAGTGGAGCCACGATGTCTTGGAGGTGGCCGGGCTGTCGGACGTCGGTCTCGTCCGCGCCAAGAACGAAGACTCGTTCTACATCGCGGAGCCGCCCCGTGCGGACCTGGCCCGCGGCGTGCTCCTGGCCGTCGCCGACGGGATGGGCGGACATCTGGCCGGCGAGGTGGCCAGCTCGTGCGCCGTCGACTTCATGTCGACCTACTACTCCGACGAGCCGTTCGACGGCACCATCGAGGAGAAGCTGAGCCAGAAGGTCGTCCAGGCCAACGAGACGCTGCTGGCCCTGGCCCAGACGAGCCAGATGCTCGAGGGCATGGGTACCACCCTGAGCTCCGCTCTGCTGGTCGAGAATGGCAAGCTGGTGATCTGCCACGTTGGCGATTCGCGCATCTACCTGCTGCGAGAAGGGGAGCTGGAGGCGCAAACGAACGACCACTCCTTCGTGGGTGAGCAGGTGCGGCTGGGGCTCTTGACCGAGGACGAGGCGCGGGTCCACCCGGCCCGCAACATCATCACGCGGGCGCTCGGCATCCGGACCCGGGTGGAGCCCGAGCTGTCCACCCTCGATCTGAAGCCGGGCGACAGGATCTTGCTGGCTTCCGACGGGCTCCACGGCTACGTGGAGGAGGCCCAGATCCGGCAGGCCCTGATGGAGAGCCCGTGTGCTTCCGAGGCAGCAGCGCGCCTCGTGGGGCTCGCCCTCGACGCGGGAGGCATGGACAACGTCACGGTCGTCGTGGCCACCATCCGCGAAATCGACCGGATGATCGAACGTCTGGCCGACAAGAGCCCCGGCCTGGCGTACGCCAAGACCCTGCCTGGCCTCGAGGAACCCGAGAAGTAGAGCCGCGGTCCAGACGGACCGCCGATCCCGGACGAGACATGATCGAACAGGCCGATCTGGTAACCCGGACCATCCTCACCGCCGACATACCGGGTTTCTCTTCCCAGATGAAGGCCCATCCGGACGAGGTGCTGGCCGTGCTGACGGACCGCTTCTACAAGATGGTCCAGCACCACGTTCGACTCCATGACGGCAAGCTGTTCCGCAAGGAGGGGGACGCGGTCTGGTGCACCTTCGGGTCCGTGGTCTCGGCCGTCAAGGCGGCCATCGGTATCCAGGAGGAGATCCTGCTCCAGAGCCGCCGTAGCGTCGCCGGCTGGCAGTTCGGTCTCAGGGTCGGGATCCACCTGGGGGACGTGCAGATCACCCGCGAGGGCGACGTGCTGGGAAACGCCCTCTCCGTGGCCAAGCGGCTGGAGACCGACTGCGTCGAGGGAGCGATCAACGTCTCGGCCAAGGTCTACGAGGAGCTGGCCGGCCGGTCCCTGAGCTTCGCTTTCGAGGACACGGGAGAGCGCGAACTGAAGGGGATAGGCCTGATCCGGGTCTACCGCGGATTCATCAAGCCGGAGAGGTACTCGGAGCTGTTCCCCTCGGCGGCCGAACCGGCTCGCACCCTGGCCGGCCCGCGGCTGCTGCTGGTCGCCGACATGGAGGGCTGGCTCACGAGCCAGGAGGCGAAGACCTCCTGGGAGCGGGAGGCGCTGCGGCACGCCCTCCGACTCGGAGGGCACCTCATCAGGGGCGAGGACGGAGTCCTCATGCTGGTGCTCAATCCTGACGCGCCGGTCAGGGAGCTGATCAGGTCCAGCGTCCTGGCCGGCCCCAGGAGGGTGTTCCACTACGGGGAGGTGCTGACCAGGCGGGGCGAAGGCGGCGAGGTCGAGGATCTCTTCGGCGAGGCGGTGGAAGATGTTCTGCTGGCGCTGCGGACCACCGGCAGGGAGAGCGACGTGACCCTGATGACCGACGCTGCCGGGCTCGACCTCTCCTCCGGGCTGGGCCTGGGCCTGGAGCCGGCGGGTCTGTTGCCGTCCCCCAGGGAGATGATCGTCTACCGGGTCTTGCCCCCGGATCGTCGGCCAGGGAGGCTCTCGCTGACCAACAACCCCCGGACCGCCCTGTCCGTGACCCGTGCCGAGGGCATCAGACCGGTCGACCTGGTGGCCGGCGTCAATCGCGGATTCTCCGCCTACGGCGTGGACGGGTCGTTCGCCGACCTCTGGTGGGCGCTGGCCGATGTCTCGCCGGTGTGGGGACGGAGCTCTCTGATCCTCGGGATACAGACCGCTCAGATCCTCGCCGTCGACGCCGGCGTCGGTCTCGGGGTGGCCCTGGCGCTTCTGGCCTCGCTGTCCGGCCACCAGCTTCCGATCCACACCGTGGGCCTCGGCCAGGTCGATCGGGAGGGAAAGGTGCATCCGCCCGAGGGCGCCCGGGAGCGTCTTGAGCTGGTGGCCGACCTGGACGCCGCCGTGCTGATCGTGGCCAAGGGGCTCAAGCAGATCGCTCCCCCGGGGGTACCTGTCGTCGAGGTGGCCACCGTCTCGGAGGCCCACCAGTGGGTCGAGGACATGGGAAGCCGAGCCAGGCTGGCAGCCCTGGAGGACGCCGTGAGAGGCAGGGCGCTCACGGTGGTCGTCGGCCCGACGGCAGGTCGTGAGGACGCGGCGAGGCAACAGGCCACCGATCTCGCCCGGGAGCTGGAGGTGTCGGCCGGAGCGCTGACGCTCCCCCAGATCGCCGAGGAGGCGGAGGAGCTGCTCGGCAGGGACGAACTGGTCGGCCGCTACCGGGCCTGGCTCGACGGACTGCCGGAGAATCCGCTGGCCCGGCCGGTCCACGCCCTGCCCTGGTCTCTTCTTCTGCTGCTGGCCCCGGAGCCTGGCTTCATGGGCGGCAAGACGGAACCCGGCCCCTCTATGTCCTGCGACTCGCCGTTCGCGGGGCAGCCGGCCGTGGCCGCCGACGTGGCGGATGCGAGCGATCGCCCCATCGTGCTCGGCCTTGCCGGTCACACCGGCAACCCGGGGACGCTCGTGCTCACCGAAGCCGACTACGAGAGACTCTTTGCCGGGTTGGCCGGTCTGGACGCCCAGGTGCGGCAGCGGCTCGCCAAGCAGACCACGCTCATCCTCGCCGGCAGCCTGACGGACCCGACCCTGCGGACGTTCTTCAGGGATCTGAAGACCGCCATCCCGTCAGACCCCTCGCAACTCACGTTCCTGGTGGGCAAGCTGGCCGAGGGGGACGCCCGCTGGTGGGAGCGGCGCGGCGTCCGGGTGCTGGAGGACGACCCTGACCGGCTCCTGGAGCAGCTGAAAGGGGCGCTGGTACGGGAGCCGCCCAGGGCCGTGGGTGCGCGGCCGCCGACCGGCGGGTTGAAGCGTTCGCTCACGGGCGGGGCCACACCGTACAAGTTCCTGGACTTCTTCGGTCCCGCGGATCGGGCGATCTTCTTCGGCAGGGAGCGAGAGGTCGTGGAGGTGACCACCCGGCTGCTCTCCTACCCGCTCATGGTTCTCTTCAGTCGCTCCGGCGCGGGAAAGACGTCGCTCATCAAGGCGGGGATCCTCTCCCGGTTCCCGAGGCCCAGGCACCTGACGCTCTGTCTGAGGTCGTTCGGCGAGCCGCTGAAGGAGATCAAGGCCGAGCTGGAGAACCTCACCCCTGACGGCAAGGGCGGGCCGCACCCGGAGCGCTCGCTCGCCGAGCTGTTCTCGCAAGTCTCGGCCTGCATCTCCGGACACCTGGTGGTGGTGCTCGACCAGTTCGAGGAGTTCTTCGTCCATCACACGCCGGAGCAGAGATCGCCGTTCATTCACGAGGTGGCCGATCTGCTCAGGAAGCCACCTCCTCGCACCCATCTGCTCATCAGCCTGAGGGAGGATTTCCTGGCGGAGCTGTCGGGCTTCGAGGACCAGATCCCGTCCATCCTCGACAACCGCTACCGCCTCACCCTTCTGCCCGAGGCGCAGGCGCGGAAGGCTATCTGCGGACCCGCGGAGCTGTTCGGGATCCGGTACGACGAGACGGTGGTCACGACGCTGCTGTCGGAGCTCCTGGAGGAGGGCATCGACCCTCCCCAGCTGCAGATCGTCTGTGACCGCCTGTACGCCAGCCGGGACGCGGTCACGGGCCGGATCACCCTGGAGACTTACGAGCGGCTCGGCGGCGTCCGACAGATCCTGGTCAGCTATCTCCAGACCACGCTGGACGAGCGACTGGGATCGAAGAAGGACCTGGCCCGGAAGGTGCTCTCGAAGCTGGTCTCGCCCCGCGGCACCAAGGAGGTGACGTCGCTGGCCGGGCTGGCCGAACAGGTCGACGACGACCCGGCACAGGTGCGAGAGGTCGTGCTGCTCCTGGTCCACGCCCGGCTTCTACGAGAGCTGACCCAGGACAGCGACCACCTGTTCGAACTGGCCCACGACTACCTGATCCAGGAGGTCAACAGCTGGGTCTCGGACTCGGAGCTCGCGCTGAAGCATGCGCGGATGGTGCTGCGGTCGGAGCTGGACAACTGGCAACGATTCGGAAGTCTCATGGGAGCCGACCGCCTGGCCATCCTGGAACGGGAGTCCAGCCGCCTGAACCCCTCGACGGACGAACACCAGCTGCTCCTCAGGGCGGCCACGGTCCACGAACGCGCCCTGGCGCTCTGGCTCGCCTCTCCGGACGCCCGGAGCGCCGGAATCGACGTGCTGGTGAAACTGCTCGAGGATCCGACCGTGTCCCCGCGGTGTCAGCGCCGGGTCCTGGAGTGCCTGTTCACCCTTCCGGTGGAATCCGGCGCCGTGGAGGCCATGGTGGAGGCGACCATCGTCGTGGGCAACCCGACCCTGCTGGCCAACCTGGAACAGACGATCCACAAGGCGCCCCGACCGGAGCTGCTGAAAGATCTGC
Organism: Candidatus Rifleibacteriota bacterium; assembly: GCA_016213885.1. Lineage (GTDB taxonomy): Bacteria > Muiribacteriota > UBA6191 > JACPRK01 > JACQZM01 > JACQZM01. The sequence goes on from JACQZM010000267.1 coordinate 8,758, forward strand.
GCTGGTGCGTCGACAAGAGGTTCTTCGGCCCGCTCCACATGACCCGGGTGGCGGCCGACGTGGCGGTGATCGGCTCGACCGACGAGAACCGGGCCGCGCGGAAGTCGAGGTTGAGGCCCGACCTCCACGGCCGGATAGATTCCGAGGGTCCGCTCCGCAGGGTCGACATCGACGAGTTCTGGATCGATCGTCACCTGGTGACCAACGACGAGTTCGCCGAGTTCAGGCCCGCCCACCTGCACCGTTATCCGCCCGAGGAAGGGAACCACCCGGCGGTGTACGTGACCTGGTATGATGCAACCGAGTACGCAACGTGGCTGGGCAAGGAGCTCCCATCCGAAGAAGAGTGGGAGAAAGCCGCCCGGGGGCCCGAGGGGCTGCTCTACCCCTGGGGAAACGAGTTCGACCCGACGAAGCTGAACTCCGCGGAGTCGGGCCTCAGGCGCACCACGCCGGTGGACGCCTACCCCCAGGGCGCGAGCCCGTACGGCTGCTTCGACATGGCCGGCAACGTGTGGGAGTGGACGCAGAGCGACTGGTCGACGGACACTCCGTACAAGACCCAGAAGGGCGGCAGCACCGTCACGTTCGAACCGCATCAGCAGTGCAGCGCCCGCTACGAGGGGTTTCCGGACTTCGTTCTGTCGTGGGTCGGCTTTCGAACTGTCTGCCACAAGAACCCGCGCTCCAGCCGAGCGTGAGGGCTGCCAGGATCCTATGAAGAAGAAGACCACCGAAGGAATCACCAGGCTCCCCCGCGGGGGAGTGTTGCTCGACTGCTCCCGGGGTCCGATCCAGTACGGGGCTGTGCCCGAGACGATCAAGGACACCATGACGATGGCGACCGGCGTGCCCACGGTCTTCGTGGTGCCGCCCCGGCTGCTCTCGCCGGACCGGGCGGTGAGCCTCGCCGAGCTGGAGTTTCCGGCCTACTGGAACTTCTTCCTCAAGGGGCGGAAGGTGACCGTGGTCTGCCTGAGCGAGCAGCGAGAGGTGCTGACCCGGGTGCTCTCGGAGGCGGTCTTCGGGCCCAGGGTCCCGGACTCCCGCGAGTTCTCGAACGCCGTCCCTCCTTCGGCCCCGGATC
>JACQZM010000268.1 GCA_016213885.1 Candidatus Rifleibacteriota bacterium
ACTCACGAAGATAGTAGCATACTAGTATAATGAGTGTCCACCCCGCGCGGAGAATGTCCCCGGAGGCGAGCAGGTTTCGCAGTCCCCGGAGGCGAGCAGGTTTCGCAGGGGCCCCCTCGGCGCAAGATCGGTCGGCGTACCCGGGACTCTGGACCGACCTCGAGAAGCAGGAGTCCCTGCGGGACATGCGCTCTCCAGCAGAGTCTCCGTCTCGCGCAAGGCAGCTCGTGCCGGCCCGGCGGCCAGCGATCTCACTGTTCGGACGAACGACCGGTCCTGGCGGCACTCTTCGACTGGGAGCTCTGTCGCCAGATCTGTCCTGCACTCGGGCCACGGCCGAGAGCCTGCGAATTCGTCCGGGTCGAGCTCAGCCCTCGCCGGCCTCGGTCAGTGCCCACGCCACCAGGCGCTCCGACAGGCGGTACCCACCGTCTCGGAGCTGTGTGAGCAGCGGGCGCACGGCCGACACCAGCCCTTCCCTGCGGGCCCTGAGCGGTACCCCCACGGTGCCGGTGACGCGGAATCCAAGCACGGAGGCGTACTCACGAGCCAACGCCTCGTCGATGATAACCAGGGAGGCTCCTCTCTCCTCCGCGAGGGAGATGACCTCCGCCTCCCCTTGGTCGAGTTCCATCAGGAGTCTGGCGCTGGCGGGTCGGGCGAGTTGGACCACGCGCACGCCCTCCTGTCCGCTCACCCTGCTTGCACGAAGCTGGGCACCGGGGCCTTGGTGGAGCTCTCGCATCACGCCCTCGGGAATGAGCACCTCCCCATAGAGGCGGGAGAGGATCGCCAGTCTGTCGAGGAGAGCCAAAGCCGACACCGGCCCGGTGTTGGCGATCACCGGACCGACCAGCTCAGGCATTCCGCACTTCCTCTGTGAACTCCTCTTCCGTGAGGTCCACCACGGGCACATCGTACCGCTGGAGGGTGAACAGGAAGGTGACGCGATCCAGTCCGGCTATCCTCGCGGCCATCCCTGAGGAGATCCGCCTGAGCTCATACAACTTCACCGCGAGCATCAGGGCCGCTTCCTTCTCGAACCGCTCGGCAGTCGTCTTGAGTCCCACGAGGAGGGCCTCGGGGTATCGAATGGTGGCCTGAAGTTCCTTCATGATGCCCAGAGTATAGCCCGGAACGACTGGCTTCCACCACGACCCGCCGGTCATCCCCAGGGCTCACCGGCGATGAGCCCCTTTCGAGCCCCGCCGAAATCGGGGACCAGGAGGCCCGATGGCCCACGCAAGGGCCCATATGGCCTTCAGGAGACGATCCACGCAAGCCAGAGTCCGGAGGAAGTAGGCCGGTGGGACCAGTACCAGAGTTCGCAATACGTCCCGGACACCCCGCCACTCCGGCCCCTTCCAGGTGCGGGATCGGAGCGTTGGGGTCTCCTGGGACTTGAACTCTACCCTCTGATCTCCGGAGATCGTTCAGCTCCATCTCGGCGGTGGCGCCCTCCCCCGCCTGCCGCGATCGTCGGGCCTCCTCGCTCTTGGCGGCGACCGGCACCCTGCCTATTCTCGTGAACGGGTGCACCAGGCCCCGTGCAGCGGCCTCTCGGGAGGACATGCCCCGATCGTGCAGCAGGTCGAAGTCCGACCAGAGCGTGCAGCCCAGGAAACGAACGGTTCCCACCGCGCAGGCCTGGCGGTCCAGGACATACACGCTCGATCCCAGAGCGGCCTCCCGCAAACGCCGGGCGACCTCGGGCAGCGTCTGACCGCAGTGCTCGTGGTTGCCGGGAACGTAGACCACCGGCGTCTCCGGGAAGGCCGTACTGGCCCAGCGCACTCCCTCGGTGCCTTCGTGGACGTCTCCGGCCAGGACCACGATATCGTAGCTTCCCGGCGGGGGCGAGAAGCTCCTGGTCTCCAGGTGGAGGTCCGAGTGGACGCGCAGCCACATGCCTCCTTGGTGGGCAGGGTCGCCTCCATCGCGGCGATCAGCCGGCGCACCTTGGAGATCGTGGCCCGTTCCATCCGCTTGTGGGTGATCGAGCTCTTCTGGGGCCGCTTCAGATCCTCCCGCGGGTACACCGACACTTCCACCGGCCCGGCTGGTGTGGCCAGGTGGCAATGCGGGAAGTCCATGAACTCGCCGCCCTTCTTGGTCTTGACCAGCTCGAAGGACACGTCATGACCCTCGGACGGGAGGAGACGATGTCGCCCGATCGCGCTGCCGTCGATGATCTCCTGGGCCCGGTGGATCATCCCGTCGTGGGGCCCTTCTTGCCGGGGACGCCCCCGAACTTGAACTCCTCCCGTCTGGAGGAGTACCGTGCTCCTGCAACCCGCAGTCTTGGAGAGGATCCCACCCGTGGACGAAGCCAGCCTGAAGGAGAAGCTCCGCCGGATCGAGGCGCTCTTCTCCGGCGCCGCCACCCCCGGAGAACGTGACGCAGCCGAAGCCGCCCGCGAACGCATCCTCCTGCGGCTCGAGGAACTCCAGGCCCAGGACCCTGCCACGGAGTGGAAGTTCGCATTGAATGACTCCTGGGCGGTGAAGGTGTTCTCGGCCCTCTGCCGCCGGTACGGGCTCAAGCCCTTCCGCTACCACCGGCAGAGGCGGACGACGGTCATGGTCCGGGTACCCCGTTCGTTCGTCGAGACCACTCTCTGGCCGGAGTTCAAGGAGCTTTCCTCGCTCCTCCAGGAGTACCTGACCGAGGTCACCGACCGGCTGATCTCGTCGGAGATCCACAAGGACACGTCCGAGGCTGAGGAAGTCCCCGAGACCCTGCAGCTGGCTTCCGGCCCGGTGACCGGGTCGACTCCTCCACCGGCACGCCCCCCGGGTGGTCCGGCACCGACCAGCCCGCCCCGGCCACCGACCGCCCCATCGAGGCCAGCTCCCACCGTATCCGCGGCCCGAAATGCCCCCTGCCCCTGCGGAAGCCGGCGGAAGTACAAGAAGTGCTGCGGGAAGCAAGCTCCCTGATGGGGGCCGTGCGTGAACGTGTCTGGCAGGTGAGGTTCTCATCGACGCGAGGGAGTCGAGCCCTCTCTCTCCGCGGCTCCTCCGCCATCCTTGATCCTCGCCCTGACCCGGATCAAGGAGCGCATCCAGAGCGAGCGGCTTCGGGTCGTCCTGGCTGCGAACTCGGCGATGGTGTGCCTCTGCTGGGACATCGGGAGGATGATCCTCGACCGGCAGGGGAACGCCGGCTGGGGGGCCAAGATCATCGATCGGCTGTCAGAAGACCTCCGGGAGGAGTTCCCGGGCCTCGAGGGCTTCTCCCCCAGGAACCTCGAGTACATGCGAGCCTTCGCCGCCGCCTGGCCGAACGGGTCAATCGTGCATGAGCCTCTTGCACGAATCACCTGGCTCCACAGTATCGCCCTGCTCGAGAATCTGGCAGAGCCAAAGACGCGGCTCTGGTACGCCCGCAAGAACCTGGAACACGGCTCGACCTGGCGAGGCCGGTCGGGGTCGCCGAGTGGGAGACGAGGCTGGTCGAGAAGCTCCCGGAGGGCCTCCGGGGCAGCTTGCCCACGGTGGAGGAGATCGAGGCGGGCCTTCTACCTCGAGTTGGCGAAGCCGGAGGACCACCGGTACGCCATCTCGGTGAAGGCTGACGAGTTCGAGCAGTTCGCCAAGGACACGAGAAAGACGATGAACGGCCACCAGTTCGTGATCGCCAGGATCGGCGGCGAGTGGACCGCCATCGACACGAGCAGGAAGAACGACGTCGTGACCGTGCGATCCGAGCGGGACCATTCAGGTCGATGGCGTTGGTGTCGGTCCACGTGGAAAGTCCCGGAAGCTCCGCATGCTGGTCTCGACCGGCACGCCCTTGACGATGATCGAGCAGAAGGTGGCAGAGGACATCGGTCTCGTTTGCTCTGGCGAGTTCGAGCGAGGTTTCTTTGCCTTGGGCGGAATCCTCAAGGGCCATCTCGCCTCGGCCAAGGAACTCCAGGTACTGGGCCGTACGTGAACTCCAGCAGGACTGGATCTGCTCCCAGGACCGCACGGCGACCTCGCGGGCCCGCCCTCAAGGCGTCCGGGCGCGACGGATCGCCCACGCTCCGGCAGCGAGAAGAGCGAGTCCGACTCCGAGCGGGGCCCAGTCGAGGCGGGAGAGATACCAGGGGCAGGACAGGGCTGCCAGGGAGTTCACCTCGTCGAAGCTGCCGTGGGCGGTGCAGCTCGGTCTGCCGAGACGATCCAGCCGGTACTCGAGCGGGCCCTCCATCGGAATCTCGACCCTGTAGAGACCGGGGAGGACGCGCTCCACCAGCCCGGGCCCTCCGCGGAAGTAGAGGTTCCCGTAGTGGTAGAAGGCCCCGAGGCAGCGGGGCACCTGCTGGAGGTACCCATCCTTACGGAGCGTCTCGAGCCACTCCGGATCGCAAAAGAGATCGGCGGGCCTCCGGTTCTTGTCGAGCGCCCACATCTCCAGGGCGCCGCTGATCGTCTTCAGGTTGGCGCAGCACCGGCGCTGGGGCGAGCCGGGGCCGGCCAGGAGCGACGGGGCCCACGACAAGGACAGGGCGACGCACAGCAGCAGGACCGGCCCGGACCGCGGGCCGGGCCGGCACCTCCTGGCGAGATCCGATCGGAGGTCAGGGACGTGGTTCACTCTCATTGGAGTCCTGGTCAGGGATCGTAGTATAGCGTCCGATGGTATCCGCCGCTCGCAGCATCATGAAGGAAGGCGACGCCTCGACGACGCCTCGACGCCAAGGACTTGAAAGGACATCCGCCGGACGATTCCGGAAGGAGTGGAACGAAGAGCGGCACTCTCTGGCGGCACCATCCTCGGTCTTCCACGAGGTCGCCAACGCCCTTCGGCGCAAGTCGTGTCTGGACACGTGGTTCCCGAGGAGGCCCGGTCCGCCCTCGAAGCGGCGTCCACCTGCCCATCGAGGTCCCCTCCTCCGGCCTCGGCCTTCCGAGATGGTGCGCTCGCCACCGCGGAAAGATCGGCTGGCTGGAGCCGGGCCCCGCGCAGGTGAGCGGGCCAGAGCGCGTGGGTCAGTGACCTCGACGGCCGACCATGCACGATCGAATTGCCGCGACCAGATCCTCTACCACGCCGCTCTTGCTCAGGTAGGCGCACGCCCCCGCGGCCAGCATGGCGTCAGCCCGGTCCTTCTCCTCGGACATCGACAGGCCGAGCACCCGGACGCCCGGCACGGCCCCGCAGATCAGGCGAGTGGCTTCGATGCCGGAGATCCCCGGCATGCTCACATCCATCAGGATGACGTCCGGCTGCAGATCGCGCGCCAGAGCCAGGGCCTGACCACCGTCGGCGGCTTCGCCGACGACTTCCAGATCCGGCTCGGCCTGAAGCAGACGGGCCAAGCCTTGGCGCACCACCGCGTGGTCGTCGGCCAACATCACGCGGATCCTCGCACGTGGCACCGGCGCAGCGGACGAGCGGGCTACGCCGGCGGGCTCCACCCGCGCGGCCGGACGGACAGGTGCATCGGCCGCCGGGACCCGCTTGCCCAGAGGGGCTGTGATCGAGAACCGGCTGCCTTGGCCCGGGGTGCTGTCGATCTGGATCTGTCCGCCGACCAGCTCGAGGCGTTCACGGATGCTGAACAGACCGAAACCTCCGGCCAGACCTGCCGGCTTGAGCGCGTTCGAATCGAAACCACGGCCCCTATCCGAGACCACGATATGAACGAGGTCGCCCTCCAGCTGCCGGAGGCACACCGTGGCCGACTTCGCGCCGGAGTGTTTCACCACGTTGAACAGCAGCTCGCGGACAGCCTCGAACAGCAGCAGCCTGATGTCCTCGGCGGCGGGAGAGCAGTCCGGCTGCACGGCCAGGTCCACAGAGAGACCGTGCTTCTCGGCCATCCAACGGACCAGCCACTGCAGACCAGCAGCCAGGCCGCCCTCCTGCAGGATCGGTGGACGCAGCTCCGCCGTCACCGAACGAGATGCCTGGATCGCCCCATCCAGCAGCTTCTCCAGCTCCTTGGCTGTCTCCTCGACCACCGGATCTCCATGGCGAATCAGCACCGCAAGCCGGAACTTGCCGGCCACCAGGAGCTGCTGGAGGTGGTCGTGCAACACTCCGGCCACCCGACGCCGCTCGCGGTGCTCCGCCAGCGTCAGCTCGCCCGCCAGAGCTCGCAGACGGTCCCTGCTTTCGCGTAGCGCTGTTCGCGTTCGCAGCGCATCGAGGCCGAGAGCGAGGTCTTCCGCCAGCTCCTTCAGAACCTCCACCTGCGTCTCGTCGAAGACCTCCGGTTCCGATCCGTAGATCGTGAGCGCTCCGGCGACCGCCTGATCCTGGCGAATGGGCAGGGCGATGGAGCAACGGTAGCCGCGTGCCAGTGCCTCCTCGCGCCACGGTGCGAGATTACCGTCTCTCTGAAAGTCGCTGCCGATCTGGATCTGCCCGGTCCGGATCGCAGTGCCGGTCGGGCCCCGACCTCTCTCGTGGTCCCCCCAGCTGACTCGCGCCGAGTCCAGATAGCCGGCCTCGAAACCGAAGGAGGCGACCGGCCGGATCGTCCTGTCCGGGTCGTCCTGGGCCATTCCGACCCAGGCCATCCTGTAGCCTCCGACCTCGACGGCGATCCGGCAGATCTCGTGCATCAGCTGCTGCTGGTCCTCGATTCGAACGACCGCTTCGTTGCAGTCGCCGAGCATCCGCAGCACCCGGTTCGTTCGCCGAATCTGAGCCGCGGCCTGGTTCCGCTGAGCCGCTTCTGCCTGGAGCTTCTCGATCACGCTCGCCAGCTCGGCGGTCCGCTCGCCGACCTTCCTTTCCAGCTGGGTATTGAGGTCGCGCAGCGCTTCCTCCGCTCGCTTGCGGCCACTGATGTCGCGAATCACCGTCAGGTGTCGCCCCGGCAGGATGTCGGCGACCGCGGAGAACTCGGTGACGATCGATGTCCCGTCTTTCCGGACCAGCCGCACCTCGCCCTGGCTGCAGGCCTCCCCCTTCAGAGCCGTGAAGGTGCCCGCCCAGTCGAAACCCGGCTCCAGGTGGGTCGCGGCGTGCGTACCGATGATCTCGCTCACCGGCCTGCCGAAGATCCTCTCCGCGGCAGGGTTCGCGCCCACGCAGATGCCGTCGTCGCTGGAGATCATGAGGGCATCCTGAGACGCGAGAAAGACCGCTCGCAACTGGGACTCGCTCTCTCGCAGAGCCTGCTCCGTCTTCCTGGTTTGCGAGACGTCCCGGACGAGCCACCGCAGGCCGACGATGTTGCCTTCCTCGTCGCGCGACGCCGCCGCGGTGATCGCCGCCCAGAAGGTCGTCCCTTCGGCCGATCTCAGGCACACCTCCCAACCCGGCCGGGCGATCTGCCCGGCGCTCATCGATCCCAGCAGCTCGAGGTAACCCTCTCGCTCCCCCCTCGGCACGAGCGCCGAAAGCGGATTCCCCACCAGATCGCCGGCGGCCCGGCCGAACAGTCGAGCCGCCGCCTGGTTGACCTCCTGGATGATCCCCTCGGCATCGGTGCCGACATAGCCGTCCGGTGCCGTCTCGAACAGGTCCTGGTAGCGGGCCCGCGCTCGGTCCAGCCCCAGCCGGGAGGCAGCGAGCTCCTCGTTCTGGACCCGCATCCGCTCCTCCGTGGCCGCCAGCTCCTGGTTGGCCGCCTGCAGCGCCTCCTGCTGCGCGCGGAGCCGCTGGATGACCTCCGTGGAGCTCTCGAGCTCCGTCAGGTCGGCGGCCACCACGCAGACGCTGGGTCCGTCGGGTTGATCGAGGAGGTGGGCCGCGACGTGAACAGGAACGCACCGGTTCTCCGAGTCGCGAAGCAGCAGCCGTCGTTTCATCGCCCGCTCCGGACCGCAGGTCAGAAGCTGGTCGGCAGCAGCCCGGCTGTCGGGATCGACGAACGCATGCACCCGGTGGCCAACGAGCTGCTCCATGGATCTCTTCACGAGCAGCCCGAACTGGGCGTTGCAGTACAGGATCGTGCCTTCCAGGGTGAGGGTGATCGCAGCCTCCCTCATCGTCTCGACGATCACCCTGTAGATCGAGTCCGTTCCGGCCAGCGAGTAGACCTGGTCGCCGCCCGGGCCGGACACGACCAACGCATCGACCTCGCCCTCCCGGATGGCTCGAAGCGTCTCCTGCGCCTCGGCCAGCTGGGCCTTCAGAGACTCGTTCTGCTCGCGGAGGCGCTCGACTTCGTCCTTGCTTGCTTTCGCCATACAGTGACCCAAGTCCAGTTCGATGACCCGACGGTCAGGATCGGCCTGCAGGACCGTCGAACGTAGTGTCTGCTAACCGGCGGATCCGCCCAGGCCGACGACCGGGATGTCGGTCGGTTCCGGGCCGGGTCCGGCCCGGCGATCCGGTGCCGCGGGGCGAAGGTCGAGCTCGCCCGCTTCTCGAGGCGGCTTCTCTTGAGGCCCGGCGCCCTTGTTCCTTGCTCTCATGGATAAGGTCTAGGTCTTGGGTTGCAGGTCGAGCCCCACGAGGATCCGGTCCTTGCTCGCCATGTCGCCGATCAGCCGTCGGAGCGGCAACGGCAGCTTCTTGATCAGCGTCGGGGCGGCGATGATCTGCTCGCCCTTCGCCAGCGTCGGCTGCTGGTAGATGTCGACGATCTCCAGCTCGTAGCGATCCTTGAGGTGCTCCTCGCAGATCGCGGTGACGCTGCGGATGGCTGCCGAAGACCGCGGGTTGATGCCGGCCACGTAGAGTCGCAAGACGTAGCGCTCGACAGGGCGAGCGGTCTTGACCGCATTCTCGAACTCCTCGGTGGTGTGGCCCTTCGCCGGTTTCCTCGCCAACGGCATCAGCTCCTGGGTCGCAGGTCCAGGCCGACCAGGACCTTCTCGGTGTCGGACAGGTTCCCGATGATCTTCCGGACCGGCTCCGGCAGCTTCCGGACCAGCGTCGGCACCGCGAGAATCTGGTCGCCCTTCGCGAGCTGCGGGTGCTTGAGCAGGTCGATCACCTCGATGTGGTACTGGCCCGGCAGGTGCTCCTCGCAGATCTTCTGCAGATTGGCGAAGGCGGCCAGCGCGCGCGCCGTCTGGCCTGCCACGTAGAGCCGCAGGTCCCATCGCTCGTTCGCCTCGGGTCCCTTCTGGATCGTCTTCTTCGGACTCATGCTTGGCTCCTCGCCCGGTCGGCCTTTCGAGCGGCGGCCAGCCCCCGCTTCTCCTTCTCGGCCTGCTCCTGGCGTTCCCTCCCGGCCTCCCGTGCGAGGCGCCGTTCGGCCTCGATCGCGGCCAGGCGAGCGGCGATGCTGCTGGCCTGGGCCTCGAGGCTCGCGGCCTCGCGCTCCAGCTCGCGCTGGCGGGCCTGTTCCGAACGACCTGCGGCCAGCGCTTCGGCCTGGTCCTTGGCCTCCTGCATCAGGCGGGCCGAACCGGTGAGCACGTCGCCCGGGCCGACGTAGACATCGATCAAGCTGATGCCGTCGTCGGCCAACACGAACTCGCGCATCTGGTTGGAGTGGGCCATGCCCCGGCTCTTCATCACGTAGAGCAGCCGGTTGCGCTCGCCCGCCGACTCCATCATCCGGACCAGCAGCCAGGTGTCCATCAGCGACGAGATGCCGACCTCGCTCTGCTCCAGCGAGCTGCCGCCGCCGGTGAGGCTGGTGAAGAGACTGGTGATCCCCTGGCCCTTCAGGAAGTCGATCACCCGCGTGAGCATCGCCTTGACCTCGTCGATCTGGCCGATGCTCATCATGTTCGTGATCGGGTCCATGACGACCGCCCGGGGCTCGAAGTCCCTGACCAGCTTGTGAATGGCCGCCAGGTGCATCTCCAGGCCGTAGAGCGTCGGGCGGACCGAGCAGAACCGCAGCAGGCCTTTCTTCCGCCAGTTCTCCAGATCGAAGCCGATGGACCGCATGTTGCGGACGATCTGCTCGGGAGACTCCTCGAACGAGAAGTACAGACAGCGCCTGCCGCCGCGGCAGGTGTCGTCGGCGAACGCTGCGGCCAGGCTGGTCTTGCCGGTGCCGGCCATGCCCGAAATCAGCACGCTGGCGCCGAGGTAGTAGCCGTGGCCGCCCAGCATCGTGTCCAGCCGTGGGACCCCGGTGGAGACCCGCTTCTGGCTGACCGGGAAGCTCAGCCCCAGGGAACTGATCGGCAGCACCGACAGGCCGTGCTCGTCGATCAGAGTCGGATACTCGTTGGTTCCGTGCTTGGAGCCGCGATACTTGATGACCCTGAGCCGCCTCGTGGCCACCTGGTTGATGACGCGGTGGTCCAGGAAGAGGATGCAGTCGCTGACGTACTCCTCCAGTCCGTGACGGGTCAGAGCGTTGTCGCCCTTCTCTCCGGTGATGACAGCGGTGAGCCCTCTATCCTTCAACCAGCGGAACAGACGGCGTAGCTCCGCTCTCAGGATGGCCTCGCTGGGTAGTCCGGCAAACAGCGCCTCGACCGAGTCCAGGGCGACCCGCTTGGCGCCGACCGAGTCGACCGCCGCGGCGAGCCTGACGAACAGCCCCTCCAGGTCGTACTCGCCGGTCTCCTGGATCTCGCTGCGCTCGATGCGGACATAGTCCATGGCCATCTTCTTGCGACGGACGAGGTCGTCCACGTCGAACCCCAGCGAGGCCACGTTCTTGGCCAGCTCCTCGGCGGTCTCCTCGAACGACAGGAACACGCCCGGCTCACCGCGTTCGACGATCCCGCGGACGATGAACTCCATGGCCAGCAGCGTCTTGCCGCAACCGGCGGCCCCGCAGACCAGCGTCGGCCGCCCGCGCGGCAGTCCGCCCTCGGTGATCTCGTCCAGGCCGGCGATGCCCGTGGGGCACTTCTCGAGCCGCGGGACAGAGCTCGTCGCTTTTCGTGTCTTGACCATGAGTGCCTTCCTTGGTCGAAGGGCTGCGGTACACGGCCTCCGGTTCCACCGGTCGGGAGTGCCGCCCTTTCCGGAGGACTACCATGATGCTTTGCCAGCCGACAGGAAATCAAGATCACGCGCCAGGCCTGCACCGTCCGGCGCTCGAGCAGGGTTGCCCTGTCCAGCCGGCTCATGGTAGGATTCTCCACCCCCTTCCCCCACGGGAGGTTCTGCCATTGGACAGAAGCGACGCCCAGAGGCGCATCCAGGACCTTCGCACCCGGATCCGGCATCACGACCACTGCTACTACGTTCTCGACCGGCCCGAGGTCACGGACGCCCAGTACGATGCTCTGATGAAGGAGCTCGCAGATCTGGAGAGCGCCCACCCGGATCTCGTCGAGCCTGATTCGCCGACCAGGCGGGTCGCCGGACAGCCTTCCGAGCGATTCGAGAAGAGAGCCCACATCGCTCCGCTGCTGTCGCTCGCGAACGCACTGTCGGTTCCGGAGCTCGAGGAGTTCGAGCTCCGCGTCCGGCGGGCCCTCGGAGCGACCGGACCGCTCGAATTCACCTGCGAGCCGAAGATGGATGGTCTGTCCGTGGCGGTCTCGTACGAGCGGGGTCGCTACGTCCACGGGACCACCCGCGGAGACGGCACCGTGGGCGAGGAGATCACCCCGAACGTCAAGACGATCAGGAACCTCCCGCTGGTCCTCTCGCAACCGGTCACCATCAGCGTGCGCGGGGAGATCGTGATGCCCAAGGACGAGTTCGTCCGGCTGAACGAGGAGCAGGTGGAGGCCGGCGAGGAGCCGTTCGCCAATCCCAGGAACGCCGCCGCCGGGTCGGTCCGCCAGCTGGACCCCGGCATCACCGCGGGACGGGCGCTCCACATCTACACCTACGACATTCTGAACCGGAGGGATTTTCCCGAGATCGGATCCCAGGACCGGCTGCTCGGCTATCTCCTCGAGCTGGGCCTCCCGGTCTCGCCGGGCCATCGCTTTGTGCCGTCGCTGGATGAGGTGAAGCGATACCTGGCCGAGACGCAAGAGCGCCGCCGGACGCTGCCGTTCGAGATCGACGGCGTGGTGGTCAAGCTGAATCGGCTCGACCTGCAGGACGCCCTCGGCGCCACCTCCAAGAGCCCCCGATGGGCCGTGGCGTTCAAGTTCCCCGGCGAGGAGAAGGAGACCACCCTGGACGACGTGATCTTCTCCGTGGGCCGGACCGGAACGATCACGCCCGTGGCCGTGCTGGAGCCGGTGGAGGTCGCGGGGAGCACGGTCTCCCGGGCCACGCTGCACAACATGGATGAGATCCGCCGCAAGGGGATCGGCATCGGGGACCGGGTCCTGGTGACCAAGGCCGGCGACGTGATACCGGCCGTCGTGGCGCGGATCGGCCCGGCCGAGGGCCGGGACCGACGAGAGATCGTGGAGCCGGAGAGCTGCCCCACCTGCGGATCTCCGGTGCGCCGGGCGCCCGGCGAGGTGGCGCTGAAGTGCACGAGCCGGGCCTGCGTGGGTCAGCTGGCCCGGCGGCTCGACCACTTCATGAGCCGGGACGCTGCCAACATCGAGGGGATCGGTCCGGCCATACTGTCCCAGCTCATCGAGCTGGGCCTGGTCAGGCGACTCGGCGATCTCTTCAGGCTCCAGAAGGCGGACCTTCTGCGCCTCAAGGAGACCAAGGAGAAGCTGGCGACCAAGCTGGCGGCGGCCGTGGCGAGCCGGTCCCGCATCCCGCTGGCAAGGTTCGTCTTTGCCCTCGGGATCGACTTCGTGGGTCTCACCGGCGCACGGGTCCTGGCGTCGCATCTGAAGACCGTGGAACGATTCCTCGCGGCGACGGTCGATGAGCTCGTGACCGTGCCGCAGATCGGGGAGAAGACCGCCCGGTTCCTGTTGGAGGACATGAAATCAGGGGCCGCGGTGGACCGTCACCTGGCCGACCAGATCATCCCTTTTGCGGCCCTGGCGGATGGAATGACCCAATATCGGATTCCTCAATCAACCGATCATGTGGAAGCACGGATCTGGCTGGCCGAACGGATGTTGGGCGCCAGGGCCGAAGTCGACGGGCAGGTGGTCAGGATCCGGGGAATCGGGTATCGGCC
>JACQZM010000694.1 GCA_016213885.1 Candidatus Rifleibacteriota bacterium
AACATGGGGGCGTCTCCGACCAGAGCGTCGCACTGGAGGTTGTTGGCGTACGAGCTCATGTCGAACCGCTTGAACGGCCGGCCGAGGTACACCGCGCCGGTTTCGGCCAGAAGCGTCTTGCCCACGCCGGGCGGGCCGGCGAAGACGAACACCCCCCGGGGCGCTCGCCGGTCCGTGTCGGCGGCGGCCAGCACCTCGGCGTTGAACAGCCCCTCGACGAACGCCAGGACCGCGTGGTCCTGGCCGAACACCTTGTCCAGGAGCTGGGCGCGCATCGCGGCCCGGCTGGCCGCGAGCTCGGTGAGCCGCGGCACCGGGATGTCCTCCTGGTACCATGCGGCCAGGAGCTCGATCGCCTTGGGCCGGGAGATCGGGGTCGTCTTGAGGAGAGCGCAGGACTGCGGGAGCACCGCCAGGGCGGCGGCCAGGTGTCTCGGATCGATGGCGCCGGGGTGAGCCGGGTCCCGCACCTCCGCGGCCAGGTCCCTGGCGCACGCCAGGAGCTCCTTCAGCTCCTCCGCGAGCGCCAGTTTCCCCGGACAGGCCACCGGGGCCGGGAACGCGGGACAGCGCCGCCTGAGCTCTTCGAGCTCGAGCCCGGTGCTCCGCGACAGGAGCGCCAGCGCCTCCTTGCGGCTCGAGACCGCCGCCAGGATGCACGCCACCGAGAGCTCCGAGGCCCCGGTGGCGCAGGCCAGGTCCTTGGCGAGATCGATGAGGGTCTGGGTCTTCTCGGTGAACATGGATGTCGATCCCTTTGGCCGGGGCGGTCCTCGCCCGTTCCGGTCCTATCTGTCGCCCGGGTCGAAGGCGCGGAGGAAGATCGCCAGGAGCGCCACGACCGCCCACCAGAACGAACGGTAGATCAGCCAGATCACGAACAGGACGAAGGCGACCATGGCGAGGTTGGCGACGATCGCCGATCCGGACCCTCCGGTCGTGGCCGGCGTCTCGTAGCTGGCCGCGCCGGCGGTCATCCGCCCCGATCGGCCGAGGATCTCCCGGACCTCGATGAGACGGCGACCCGCCGTCTCGAGGAGCGGATCCAGCGTCATGGCCCGGGCCAGATCGTTCTGCGCCTGGCACACCAGCGCCAGCACTCCGCTCTCGAACCGGGACGGCAGGGCGCTGCAGAGCCGGAGGACCCTCTCGTCGACCGGGCAGACCTTCACGGTCTGGCCGTCCGGCAGTCGCAGAGGGGTCCAGCGGCCCGGGACCGCGCGCTCCGGCTTGAGGCAGAGCGGACAGACACCCAGGGCGGTCTTCCGGGAGGGTCGCCTCTTGAGGAACGTCGCGACCATCCTGTGCTGCGCCACCGGCCCGGAGAACGCGACGGTGAGCTTCCCTTCGGCCCGCGTCACCAGCAGCCGGGCCAGGAGCTGTCGGACCTCGGCGGTCCGGGTATAGGCGCCCCGGTGGCCCCCGGTGCGGCACAGCTCGAAATCGCCCAGGAGCTCTTCCAGGGCGTCGATGTCGTCGACGCCGGGGCCGTCGGCGCCGCGCGCCTCCCGGAGTCGTTCCCGATCCGCCGCGGCCAGGGCGCACCGGTCGCCCGGGGCGGCTCGCACCCTGGCCAGCAGTCGTTCGACCTCCAGGACGTTGATCCGGGCGCGGCGCGATCCGTGCCGGGCCGCCGTCTGGAACTCCGAGAGCAGGTCCAGGAGCAGTGGCACGTCGTCGGTCCGGAAGCCGAGACGCCGGCGTCGCCCCTTCTGTGCATCGAGCCTGGACCGGGCCCTCTGGTTCGATTGCCCCCCGGGGCTCATCTCCTCGACGACCCCGAGAGCCCACTCCAGGTCTGCCCGGGCCCGGTCCAGGCCGAGCTCCACGGAGCTCTCGAGATCGCTCACGAGCTCGCTGACGGTCTGCAGGTCCGCGAGCGTGATCGGGTGCCGGGCGATCCGGCCCCTGACCGCCGCCAGCAGGGGCGCCGCGCGGTCGTACCGTTGCCGGGCCAGCTCTGTCTTCAGCTCCGCCGCGGTCGGCAGGATCTTCACGACCCGGTCGAGCGTGGCGATCGCCTCCGATTCGCGCTGCGTCTCGATCAGGTAGCGGACCTGCGCCCGGGTCGCCCGGACGATCTCCTCCTCGAGGCCCCGGTCCGAAGGGGCCGCCGCGAGCCCGCGGGACCAGGCGGCGAGCGCCTCGTCGAACTTCCCGTCCCGGTCCAGCCGCTGGCCCAGGGTCTTGAACACCTCGGCGGTCAGGCGCGTCGGCTCCGGCGCTCGCCGCTCGTCCTCGGGCAGCGCCTCGATCGCCTTGAGCGCCCGGTCCGGCTTGCCCTCCCGGACCAGCCGGGACAGCGCTCCGTACGGGGTCGGGTCGAGACCGAGAGCCTCCAGGACCTCCGGCCGCCCGGGACCCTTCCGCAGCGTCTCGAGGCCACGGGACAGCTCCTCCCTCAGGCCCAGATGGGCCAGCAGGCGCGGCCCGGCCGGGAGGGTCACGCCACTCACCTTCAGGCCGGCTGCGCCCAGCGTCCGGGCCGACCTGATCTCCTCCATCAAGAACAGCTCGAGGACCCTGTACCTCGTGGCCTCCGGGGCGTTCTCGAGCGATTCCGCGTGGTCCAGCAGCTCGTCTCCCAGCGCCCGGGTCTGGCCGTCGATCAGGGAGTGAGCCTCCGTCTTCGAGAGGGCGAACCGGGAGGTCAGATACGAGGGCCGGGCAGCCAGGAGGCTCCAGAACCCGATCACGCAGTACCACATCCGGGTCACGTCGGGCGCCGACGACAGGAAGTCGCCCCGCCACGGGCAGTCCTCGTCGGCGCAACACCGGTCGCGGTCCGGGGCGAACCGGCGGCCCGACGACCGGTGAACCCGCTCGAGGAGCGCAGCCTTGTTCCGGCCGGCGACCGCGCCCTGCTGATCGTCCGGAGGGATGGCTCCCACCATGGCCCGGTAGCGGGTCTCCTCGTACCGGACCCAGTGGACCCACAGGAGCGCCAGGCAGTGAGCGGCCTCGGCGTCGTCGAGATGGCCCTTGAGATGGGTCTCCCAGTCCACCGCCGTGGTCAGACGGACCTTCGGGGAGAGCGCCGCCGGCCCCTGGCCCGTGGTGATCCGGAGGAGCGCGTCGTCGGGGTACTCGAACAGCGCCACCGCGGCGCGGCCCGTGGCCTTCAAGAGCGTGTCCCGGGCTCGCTTGGCCTTCTGATGCGGGACTCGCTCCTTCAGCGCCCGGGTGAACGCCTGGTCGACCTGGGCCCGGTACTGCTGCTCGACCCGGCTCTGAAGGTTCCCCTGGTTCGCCGCCGGGAGGTCCTGGAGGCTCCTGGCGATCGCCTGTCGAAGCGCAGGGTCGATCCCCAGGACGTCGTACGGAGTCTGCTCGAGCGCCAGGGGATCTTTCATGTCGGGTCCTCGGGGCCTATCGTCCTACAGCTTATGTCACCGGGCCGGGGGGTCCGCAAGGGGGACCGCGGAGCGGCGGCAGCCGGGGTCCGTCGCTTGACGGATGAACCGGGTCGTGGCAGTCTCAAGTCGAGGTGGGCCCGGCGCCCGGAACGACCATGGGAAGAATCGTAGGCATCGACCTGGGAACGACCAACAGCGTGATCGGCATCACCGACGGAAACAAGACGCGGATCCTGGAGAACCGGGAGTCCCGGAGCCACACCCGCTCGGTCGTGAGCCTGAAGCAGTCCCGCTCTGCGGACCAGCGCCCCGAGGAGATCCTGGTCGGGGATGCCGCGATGGACCACTGGCCGCTCGCCCCTGCCGATACGATCATCTCGATCAAGCGCCTCATGGGCAGAGGGGTGGCGGACGAACAGGTCCAGAAGGTCAAGGCCTGGGCGCAGTACCCGATCGTGACGCCGGAGAAGGGGACCGACGACAGCGTCCGGGTCGTCATGGGGGGGAAGCCGTACAGCCCCGTCGAGATCTCGGCGATGATCCTCGCGAAGCTCAGGGAGGACGCGGAGTTCAGGCTGGGCGAACCGGTGACGCACGCCGTCATAACGGTGCCGGCGTACTTCAGCCAGATCCAGCGCGACGCCACCCGGAAGGCCGGGATGCAGGCCGGGCTCAGGGTCATCCGGCTGCTCGACGAGCCCACGGCCGTGGCGATCGCCTTCGGCATGGACACTCCCGAGAGCGACGAGACCAGGTACTTCCTGGTCTACGACCTCGGCGGCGGCACGTTCGACGTGTCGATCCTCGTGTGGTCCGGCCAGGTGTTCGCCCCGTTGAACCTCGAGGGGGACATGTGGCTGGGCGGGGACAACTTCGACCAGCTGATCATGGAGAAGGCGCTGGACCGCATCAAGAAGGAGCTCTCCCTGGACCCTCGGCAGAACCTGCGATTCATGGCCGCGCTGCGGCGGGAGGCGCAGGTGCTGAAGGAGAGGCTCACCGCCTCGGCGAGCGCCGAGCTGGTGGTCCCGGGCCTGCTCCGCACCGCCGCAGGGGAGATCGTCGACTTCTCCATGGAGATGACCCGCGGGGAGTTCGAGCGGCTGATCCACCCGCTGGTGGACCGGACCATGAGCATCGTGCGGACGGCGCTGGTCAACGCGGACCTTTTGCCCGAGCAGATCGACAACGTCCTGATGGCGGGGAACGCCACGGCGATCCCGCTGGTGCAGCGATCCATGGAGCAGCTGTTCGGCCAGCACAAGATCTCCAGGCTGGTCCATCCCAAGCACAGCGTGGCCATGGGAGCGGCGATCCTCGCCCACCGTCTCGGGCCCCGGATCCACTGCGCCTGCGGCCACACCAACGCCCCGGAAGCGGCGGTGTGCGCCGCCTGCGGGCGGGAGCTGGTGGTCGGAGCGCCCTCCGGCTCCGCCCAGCCGTTCGTGCACGGCGGCATCGCCCCGTTCCACTACGGCATCCAGTCGTTCGGCGACCGGTTCACGCCGTTCATCCAGAAGAGCGACCCGTACCCCACGGAGGTCCCCAGCTCCCACGCCTTCTTCACCCACACGGACAACCAGCGCATGTTCTGCCTGCCGGTCTACTGCGGCGACAACCTCGAGAAGGCCAGCCGGAACGAGAAGGCCGGCGAGGCGTTCGGGATCCTGCCCTCGGGCCTGCCCAAGGAGACGCCGATCCGGATCAAGCTCTGGCTCGACGGCGACGGGGTCTTCGGCCTGTCGGCCCACCTGGAGGACGGCACGAACCTGAAGCCGTGGATCATGAAAGGTGAGACCGACGCCAGGGCGTTCAAGGCGATCGAGCTGTCCGACGAGGTGATCGCCTCCAAGAAGAACCGGAACTCCCTGACGCCGAGCCAGTTGAGGGAGCTCGACGACATCCGGAACGACGCTCTCGACCGGATCAGGGACGGCGACTTCGGCGGGGCGCTGTCCAAGGCCGAGCAGCTGATGGCGCTGGCGAAGGCCCAGGGCCAGAGCTCGTCGGACCTGAAGTCCCGGGCGACCATGCTGGTGAACTACGCCCTCTGGATCTTGCACCGGTACTCCTGGGCGTTCCGGCCGGATCGGTCGGATTTCTTCAGGAAGCTCGCCGCGGAGGTGACCGCCCTGGCCAGCGGCACGGACGAGCAGCAGCTCAGGGTCAAGGTCGACGAGCTGGACCGGGAGACCGACCTCTTGCCCGAGGGCGTTCCGGAGCTGAACGAAACGCGCTACAGGATCGAATCCCGGATCAAGCCGGTGGATCCCAGGACGGCGTCCCACCTGGCCGACGGGCTCGCCCGGGCCGAGGATGCCTACATCAAGAAGGACCCCAAGGCGGCGACGATCCTCCAGGAGGTCAGGGCCAAGGTCGAGGCGGCGCTGCGAGCGCTCCCCTCGAACAAGTTCCCCTGCCGCTGCGGCGCCATGCTGTCCGGGGAGCGCTTCTGTCCGCGGTGCGGTGGGGACAACTGGCTCGTGGACGGGCCCAAGCTCTCCGGCCGGACCGGAGACATACCGGGGGCCTTGTGAGCCCGGGATCGGGCCGGGAGGCGGACGGTCGGGCGCCGGCGTAACGGCGGGGCGGACTCGAGGGTCCGACGTTGCAGGGTCCCATGCGTCGTTGCTCGAGAGAGGGTGGATCGGAATGTGGCGACTGATCGTGACGTCGGTGGTGGCCGGAGCCGCTCTGACGGCTCTCGCCGGGAGCCCCCTGATCGCCCGGGAACCGGCGACGGAGTCGTTCCGGGTGGGCGTCGAGGGGCTCAACGAGCAGAAGTACCAGCACCTGGGCAAGGGTACGGTGGGCGCGGCCCCGGCGGAGCGCGGGGGGTTCCGGGTGGCCGCCTCCGCCAGCATCAAAGACCCCCGGAACAGCACCGTCTACTCCATCGACGTGGACATGGCGTTCCTCGTGGACCGCAACCGGCTCTACCTCGTGAAACAGAAGAGCCGGAGGAGCTACAACGACCAGGCGATCAAGTACCAGGAGCAGATCGAGGCGCTGGTACCGTTCGTGTACTTCGTGAAGTTCATGCCGTTCCCCGGGCCCGGTGACGAGCCCTCCCGCACGTACAGGTTGAACAACGTGGAGCACGAGCTCCGCTACCTCGGCACCGGCGACAGTCGCCAGATGGAAGTGGCGCTGGTCAACAACGGCCAGACCGTGGGCCGGTACCTGGTCTGCGGGGACGATGGGGAGAGGATCCATCGGCTCGTGTGGTTCCGGTTCTACCCAGCCGATGGCCGGCCGCTGCGGTTCACCGTCGTCGAACAGAACGGAGAGGACCGCCGTTGCGCACCGTGACGGCCCGCTCATGAAGGGTCATCTCAGACTCGGAAAGAGGAAGTACCCGCTGGACAAGCCGGTGATCACCATCGGCCGCAACCCGGAGGCCGACATACCGATCGACGGTCCCGAGGTGTCGGGGCACCACGCCCTGGTGATCCGGGCCGACGACCACTTCCTGATCTACGACTTCAAGTCGTCCAACGGCGTGCGCATCGACGGGAAACGGATCCTGGTCGAGGCGAGGCTCCAGACCGGTCAGATCGTCGACATCGGCGGTTTCAAGCTGGAGTTCGTCCAGACCGTCAGCCGGGCCGACCGCCTCCAGACTCCCGGCGCGACAGCCGTGAAGGCCGCCGATCCGGCCCGCCAGGCCTCGGCCGGGGCGGCGCCTCCGGTGGACCCGGGCGCCCAGGAGGACCAGGCCGCCGTCTCGACCTGGTCGCTCCGACGAAGACCCTCCGGAGAGGAGCTGCTCAAGCGGACCATCGAGAAGGACGTCTACACGCTGATCAAGGAGAGACCGGGTGAGGAGGACCTGGTCTCCAAGCTGCTCATCCTGTACAAGGTCTCGAGCATCGTCAGCTCCATCGTCGACACCGACACGCTTCTCCACGAGATCGTGGACCTGACGCTGGAGGTGATGTCGGCGGACCGGGGGTTCGTGATGCTGGTCAACCCCGACGGGAAGCTCGAGACGAGGGTCTACCGATTGAAGGCCTCGGGCGAGGGCACCCTGGACCAGGACGACGATCCGGGGGGGCTCTCGTTCTCCCACTCGATCGCGGAGTCGTGCTTCGAGACCGGCGAGGCGATCTTCACGAACGACGCGATGGCGGACAAGCGATTCCCGGGCGCGAAGTCCATCCAGATCTACAACATCCGGTGCGCCATGTGCGTGCCGCTGTCGTTCCGGGAGCGCCGGAGGGGCGTGCTCTACACGGACAACAGGAGGACCTCCGACTCGTTCACCCCGTCGGACTTCCTGCTGCTCAAGGCTTTCGCCGAGCAGGCCGCCATCGCCATCGAGAACTCGCTGTTGCTGGCGGAGCTGAAGGCCAGCCTCGAGAAGATCCAGGGACAGCAGGAGATGCTGGTGCAGGCCGAGAAGATGTCGGCCATGGGGCACCTGGCGGCAGGTCTCGCCCACGAGATCCGGAACCCGCTCACCGCCATGGCCGGCTACGTGGAGATCTACTTCAGGCTGTTCAAGCCCGACGCGCCGTTCTACGCCCAGATGCGGGTCGTGGAGAAGGCGGTCTCCCACATGCACCACATCGTGGACGGCCTGCTCGGCTTCGCCCGCAAGGGGCCGCTCCAGCTGGAGCCGGGCTCGATCAACCAGGTCATCGAGGAGACCCTGCAGCTGGGGCGGCCGGCGCTGGTGGGACACCGGAACGTGCGGATCGCCACGGACCTCGACCCTGCGGCGCCGCCGGTGACCATGGATCAGCGCCAGCTCCAGCAGGTGTTCTTGAACCTGATCATGAATGCCGTGCAGGCCATGCCGGACGGAGGGACCCTGACGGTGCGGTCCCGGTCGGAGCTCCCCGACGGAGCGCCGCCCGGCGGGGCGGCGACCCACATCGTCGTGACGGTGGAAGACACGGGCTCAGGCATCCCGGCGGCGAACCAGGCCCAGATCTTCCAGCCGTTCTTCACCTCCGGCAAGAAGGGCGGGACCGGCCTGGGGCTCACGATATCCAAGTCGATCGTGGAGAACCACGGCGGCCGGATCGTCTTTCGTTCCGTGGAGGGCCAGGGCACCACGTTCTCCGTGGTGCTGCCGGCCGGGAAGGCTAGCGGCTCGACGACGCCCTGAGCAAGAACAGCACCACGTCGTTGAACTCCTCGACGGTGTACGGCTTGGGCAGGCACGGGACCGGGTGGGTCAGCACCAGCTCCTGGAGCGTACGGTCCTCCAGGCCCCCGGAGACCACCATGGTCCGGTTCATCAGGTCGGGTCGCCTCTTCACCATGGCCTCGAGGACCTCGACCCCGCTCGCTCCCGGAGTCCTGAGGTCGAGGATCACGATGTCCCACTTGCCCCCGTCGAGCTTCGCCAGGACCTCGGTCCCGTCGGCGTGGAGGTCCATCCGCACGCCGAGAGCGTCCAGGTGGGTGCGCATCAGGTCCTGGACGTACGATTCGTCCTCCAGGACCAGCGCCACCGGGCCGTGCCCCTTGAGTGGCAGCCGCACGGTGAAGCAGGCCCCGCCGTCCGGGAGGTTCTCCGCGGCGATCCGACCGCCGTGCTCCCAGACGATCCCGGCGATGATCGACAGCCCCAGGCCCGTGCCCCGGCCGCCCTTGCCGAAGGTGGAGAACGGAACGAACAGCCTGGGCAGGACGTCCGGGGGGATCCCGGGGCCGCTGTCTCTGACCCTGGCCACGGCGTGGCTCTCCTCCTGGGTGAGCGCCACGACGATCTGGCCCCCGCCGCTGCAGATGCCCAGGCACTCGCTGGCGTTGGCGATGAGGTTCAAGAACACCTGCTCCATGGAGCTGGGGCCGGCCGTCACCAGCACTGGACCGGCGCACAGCTCCTTGGTCAGCCGGACGTTCTGGAGCTCCAGGTTCTCGCTCTCCGTGTCGACCAGGCCGGCGAGAAACGTGGCCAGATCCAGGCTGACCCGCTCCTCGCCCTCCTGCCGGGCGAACTTCAGCAGTCGATCCACGAGCTGCCGGATCGCCCGGGCACCCTTGAGGACCAGCCGGGACAGCTGCTTGGGCTCCATGTTCCGGCCGATCCCGGAGTCGAGGAACTCGCCGGCCGCCGTGATGTAGGTGAGCGGGCTCTTGATGTCGTGGACGATCGGGGCCGCGAAGCTGTCCAGCAGGCTCCCGTGGGTGCGCCGGGCCAGCTCCACCCTGAGCCGGCTGTAGGAACTCTGTTTTCTCAGGCGCTGGCGGTACTCCGTGACCGTCCTGGCGACGGCCTGGGTGAGGTGGTCCAGGTAGCCTTCCTCTTTCTTCACGTAATCGGAGACGCCGAGCCGTAGAGCCTCCACGGCGATCTGCTCGCTGCCGTGGGCCGTGACCAGCACCGTGGCGACGCCCCATCCCCGGCTCCGGATCTCCCGCAGGATGTCCATCCCGGAGGCGTCGGGAAGGACCAGGTCGATGACCACGGCGGCGAAGGTGGTGCTCTCCAAGACCGTGAGACAGTCCTTGGCGGTGCAGACGTGGACGATCTTCCAGTCCTCGCCGAGCCTCCGGATCGCCTCGACCATCATCCTGCCCTGCAGGGCGTCGTCCTCGACCACGAGGATGCGGCCGGGGAGAAGCTCGGTCGGGTCGAGCCGGCCGAACCTCCGGGTCGGTTTCGATCCGCCGAGGAGGAGCTCGTCGGTGGGTCCGTCGTCGTCTGAGCGCTTCTTCGAATCCATGAGGCACCGGACCGGTCGCGGGGTCGGAGCGGGCGCCGGCACGACCATTCTACACCACGACCTCGCCGGTCCGCGAACCTTCGTTCGGCACCGGCGACCTTCCGAGAGCTCCGGCTTTGACAGACCGGCCCTGGCCGTCATACCATCGACACGCCAGAGGTCGGGTCAGGGCCGAGGCACCGAGGAGGCTGACGGAACGTGAGCCGGTCCACGATCGGGGTGACGATCGCCCTGACGGCGCTGCTGCTCTTGCTGCCCCGGATCGCCCAGGGCCAGGTCGAAGGCTGGACCGCGCGGCGGCTCATCGATGCCAGAGACCTCGAGAGCTTCCTCGACGGCATCATCGGGGAGCATTGCGGCCTGGCCGGCGTCCCCGGCGTGGCGCTGGGCGTCGTGCAAGAGGGAAAGCTCGTCCTGTCCAAGGGGTACGGCTACGCCGACGTCGAGGCCCGCCGACCCGTCGATCCCGGCACGACGGTCTTCCCGGTCTTCTCGGTCACCAAGTCGTTCACGGCCATGGCGGTGATGGCGCTCGTCGAGAGAGGCCAGCTCGATCTGGCGCGGGACGTCCGGGAGTACGCCCCGGAGCTGGCGGTGCCGCAGGCGTACGGCGAGCCGATGACGCTGCACCAGATCCTGACCCACACCACCGGCCTGGACAAGACGCTCGAGGGGTTGCTGGCCTTGCGGGGCGACGCGGTCCTGCCCTTCCTGACGTTTCTGAGAGAGCATCCGGTGCCCCGGGTCGACCCGCCGGGGACGCTGTGCCAGTACGACCTCGGTTACAGCTTCGCCATCGCCGGGCACGTGATGGAGAAGGTCGCCGGCAAGCCTTATCCGGAGCTGATGCGGCAGCTGGTGCTCGACCCGCTGGAGATGACCCGGAGCGACTTCCGGCTCAGCAGGGCCCAGGAGCCGGATCTGGCCTGGGGCTACCTGCAGAACCCCGGCGACGACCGGCCCAGACGGACCGGCCGGCTCCACACCCAGATCGCTCCGGCGGCAGTGCTGCACACGACGGCGCAGGACATGTCCCATTTTCTCATCGCTCACCTGGAGGGCGGTCTGTTCCGGGGGCGACAGGTGGTGAGCCCCCGGACGTTGAAGCGGCAACACGCGGCGCAGCACAGACCTCACCCTTCGTTCCCGGGCGTGGCCTACGGCTTCTTCAGGGGGCCAGGATGGGTCGAGTGCGTGGGCGGACCGTTCCCCCACGCGAGCCTGGTGCTCCTCGTGCCCGGGGCCAGGGTCGGCCTCTTCATGGCCACGGACGCCGTGCCGGGAATGCTGCTCATGGGGCGACTGCGTCACCGGTTCCTCCACCGGTACTTCCCCGAGACTCTGGACTGGGGGATCCGATCAGACCCGGCAGCCGGCGCCCGGTCGCTGGAGGAGTTCGCGGGGACCTACCGGTTGCGCTTCCACTCGAAGCGGGGTCTCGAGAAGATAGGGATGCTGTCGCCGATCTCCCTGGAGATGGTGGTCCGCCCGCGGGGAGCGGACCGCCTGGAGCTCGAGGAGACGGTTCTTCCGATCAGCCGGGAGTTGACGCGGAAGGGCCGGGACCTGTTCGAGCGCACCGACGGCCACGGCCCCGTGGCGTTCCAGCGGGACGAACGGGGAGTGGTCAAGGGGTTCGTCACCCATCCGCTCCTGCCGATAGCCGTGATGCCGTTCACCTTCGAGCGCCTGTCGTGGCTCGAATGGCGGAGCACGAACTGGGTGCTGCTGGCGCTGTTCTGGGCGACGTTCCTGTGGGTCGGGGCGGTCGAGCCCGCGATCGCGGCGATCCGGGCGCTGGCGGGTCGGCGGTCCGGCCCGGCTCGGGCAGGAGGTCGGCACCGGGCCCACCTCGTGGTCGTGGGGATCTTGAACCTGGTGGTTCTGGTCACCCCGCTCCTGGCGATCTTCCCGCTGGTCGAGGTGCTGCCCCGGCTGCTGTTCGGAGTCGACGCCTGGGTGAAGGCTCTCCAGCGCCTGGGTCTCGTGACCCTGGCGCTGGACCTCTCGCTACCCGCCGTCGCCCTCCACTACTGGCATCGGTCAGGAGCGGGTTTGCCGGGCCGGATCGGCTACGTCGTGGTGTCGCTGCTGGCCGCCCTGTTCGTGCCGTTCTGCCTCTACTGGAACCTGGTCGGACTCTGACCCGGCGACGGCGCCGTGACGCAGCCGCCCCGACACCACCGCCCGGTCACTTCACCTTCAGGATCTCGGGCCCCTTGCCGCCCATGTACTCGATGACCCTGGGGCTGTACTTGAGGATGCAGTAGTTGGGGTCGTCGGGGCCCTCGAAGTACTCGGCGAGGCCCTTGGACCAGTGGGCCTTCTTGACCTTGCGGTCCGTGAGGATCTCGGCCAGGGCGTCGATGACCAGATACGGCGAGGCCATGTCGGTCGGGTCCAGGGAGATCGTGAGCGCCACCGAGGGGTTGTTCTTGATGTGGCCGATCTTCCGGGAGTCCAGCGAGGTGGCCGAGTAGAGCGTCAGACCGTCGGCGTGGACCATCATCGTCCTGACCCAGGGATTGCCGTCCGGAGTGACCGTGGCGAGCGCCGCGAGCTTGGGGCCCTTGCCTCCGGTGAGCGCCTTGATGATCTTCGTCTTGAGCGTCGGGCCGGCGGTGCGGCTCGTCGTCTTCTTCGCGGTCTTCTTGACTGGCTTCTTGTCCATTGCGTTCCTCCTGCTCCCGGGAAGATCCGGGGGCGTGATCTAGGCACGATCCGAGATTGTACCACCACGGGAGCGTCGCCGGGGCGGAACTTTCCGGGTCAGAGCTCCTTGGGCCTCAGCAACCACGCGAGCTTGCCCTGCCCGCTCCGGGCCTCGCTCCATCGCTCGATCGCCAGGTCGATCCGGGCCAGGCTCGCCGTGGGCATGCGAGATTCCATCCCCGTGAGTCGCTCCACCAGCTCTTCGAGCCCCGGGTTGTGGCCCACCAGCATCACCGGGTCGCTGGCGTCCGGCAGTCCCTGGACGACCTCCACCAGCCGGCCCGGACCGGCCTCGTAGATCGACGCGTCGACCTGCAGCGTCGACCGGAGAGCCACGGCCTCGACGAGGAGCTCGACGGTCTGGCGAGCCCTGACCGCCGGCGAGCAGACGATCAGATCAGGCACGGGGCCCCGGGCCTGCAGCGCCCGGGCGATCCGCGGGGCGTCGCGCCGCCCCCGGGGGGCCAGCGGGCGCTCCACGTCCGGGACCCCGATCCGGTCCCAGCTCGACTTGGCATGTCTGAGCAGCAGAAGCGTCTTCACGACGAACCTCCCGATCGGATCCCGTGGCTCTGCCAGGCCACGACCGCGGCACCGGGCCCGGCCGCCGGGTCAACGGTCCGCCTCTTGCGCCGCCCGCCGGCCCTCGTCCACGTCGACGGTCTGCAGCAGCACCAGCCCGGCCACGAAGAACAGCCCGTTGGCCAGCACGGCCCACCGCTGGCCGTACCAGGTGCTGGCGATGCCGAAGGCCAGCGGTCCCAGGGCGCTGGAGAGCTTCCAGAACAGGCCCCAGAAGCCGAAGAACTCCGCCGACCGGGAGACCGGAGCCATGAGCCCCACGAGCGCCCTGGCGCCGGACTGCGCCGATCCCAGCGCCAGCCCGGCCAGGTTGCCCACGATCATGAAGCTCCACCGATCGGTGGCGAGGTAGCACCCCACCGACACGACGATCCAGATGGCCAGGCTCAGGTTCAGGGCTGCCTTGGCGCCGTACCGGTCCTGGAAGTAGCCGAGGGCGAACGCCCCGAGGGCCGCGCTGATCTGGAGCACGAGGAAGAACCCCAGGAGATCCCGGGGGCCGAACCCGAGGTTCTTCTCGGCGAAGATCGAGGCGAAGGCGACGACGGCGCAGAGCCCCATGTTGTAGATCGCGAACACGAGCAGGAAGCGGAACAGCTGCCGGAATCGCCGGATCTCGCCCAAGGTGCTCATCACCCGGGAGAATCCGACGCGCAGGTAGGTCGAGCCCGGCGGAAGCGACTGGGCCACGGCGCGCTCCTTGAGGAGCATGAACGTGGGCAATCCGGCCACGAAGAAGAACGCCGCGGTCACGAGGCTGGTGATCCTGAGGTTGGCTTCGTTGGCCAGATCGAACGCCCCCTGGGTGAACGGGTAGCACAGCAGCAGGGCGAACAGGCCGCCGAAGTAGCCCAGCGCCCAGCCGTAGCCCGAGACCTTGCCCATGTCCTCGGCACTGGCGAGCTCCGGCAGGAAGCTGGCGTTGAAGTTCTCCCCGGCGGAGTAGGCCAGGTTCGCCAGCACGAACAGCGCCAGCCCCAGCCAGGCGTCGCCGGGTCTCACGAAGTACAGGAGGCTCGTGGCGAAGCAGCACGAGACCCAGCTCATGCGGAGGAACCGCTTCTTCGACCCGGAGAAGTCGGCCAGGGCGCCCAGGAACGGCGCCGCCAGCAGCACCAGCAACTGGCTGACCATGTTGCCGAGGCCCCAGAGGGTGTCGCCGTCGGTCCTTCCGGTGCAGACGATCTTGGTGTAGTAGACCGAGAAGACCACGGTGACGATGATCGTGGTGAACGACGAGTTGGCGAAGTCGAACATGCACCAGCCGAAGATCTCCCGGTAGCTGGCCGTGACGGGTGGGACCGGCGGGGCGTCGTTGGGCTCCATCCCGGCGAGTATACCATCCGCGAGGGCGCTTCGGGCGAGCCGCCGAGCGCCGACCACAGAAGAAAGGTCGCTCCCGGGGGCGCGACTCGGCCCCGGAGAGGCGCTGGATCGTGGCCCGTCACACCACCAGGATCGGCACGTTCCACCCGCCGATCTCCACGACGGGCCGCTTCGGGCCGGGGGCCAGCCGGCACCGGGCCGAGAGCGTGCGTCGCTCCCCGGGCAGCAGCGAGACCAGGTTGTCCTGCCAGAACACCGGCAGCACCTCCTCGCCGCGCGGATCCAGCACTCTGAGCCTCAGAAAGAACGCCAGCGACCGACCGGGGTTGGAGAGCTCGACCCGGATGACGCAGCCGGATCGATGACGCCGCACTCCGACCGTCGCGTCAACGACGGCGGCCGGCAGGGTCGAAAGCGCCGTGAAGTCGGCGAACGACCCGGTCGCCGTGGTCTTCCAGTCGGCCCGCTCCCAGTCCGGGACCTCGGGACTGGTGGAGAGCCAGTAGAAGTTGGTGGACACCGGGACACGGCGCTCGCTCTCGAGGTCGAGCCTGACGAAGTAGGTCGCGGTCAGATCGGCAGGCTCCGGCACCTCGAACAGCCGGACGGTCCCGTCCGGAGGGAGATCGACCCGTTCGGATCGCTCGAACCGGCACCGGGCCGACAGATCGAACAGGCGGCAGGTCGCCACCAGGCCGGTGATGGGCCGGAGCGTGCCGTTCACCGCCACGATCGAACGGTCGTCGTACGAGAACTGGAGGTGCACCGGTTCGTTGGCCTTTCTGGCTCCGAAGTACGCCCCGGCGGGCCGCAGGAAGTGGTCGTAGAGATGCCAGAACAGGGAGGGCCACCCGTTGTTGAGCATCCAGTGGATGACGCCCGTGGCCACGTACCGGTTCCTCCCGTACGCCTCGAACATGGCGCGGCGGCCCTCGTAGGCCTGGAGCTGCGCCTTGGCCACGTAGTCGTCGAGGTCCCTGGGCGGACCGTACCGCCTGGCCAGCGCCTCGTCGAACAGCTCGCTGTCCCTGAACGCCGTGCCGGCCGCGTGGAGGTGCCACGCCGGGCCCGGTGGCCAGAGGTGCTCCCGGGTGAACATCAGCCGCAGGCTCTCCACGGGCGGGATGGAGGCGCCGGGGCCGGTCTCGGTGTTGAACCCGAACGCGCCGCCGCGGGTCGTGTCGAGGTACCAGTACGAGGGCACCACGAAGTCGTACGGGCCGGTCATCTTCAGCCCGGTCGGCTCTGCCAGCTCCGTCGGCTTCGCGGTGGCCGAAGACAGCAGCGGGTTCGGCCACCCGGTCCGCCGGCTCACCTCCAGGTACTCCCGCTCCACCGCGGCCGGCGGCGGGCTGTCGCTCCCGTACAGCCAGGCGAGCATGCACGGATGGCCTCTCAGTCTCAGCAGCTGGTCCTCCTGGGACGCCATGGCGATCCGATGATCCGCCTCGGTCCACCGGTCCCACTGCTCCCAGCGGTCCGAGCAGCACCAGCCGGCCATCACCATGAGGCCGTGCCTGTCGCAGCAGTCGAAGAACTCGTCGGACTCCAGCTTCCCCTCGAGACGGATCGTGTTCAGCCCCAGGTCCCGGGCGTAGAGGACCTCGGTTTCGACCCTGCTCGGAGAATGCCTCAGCAGCATGTCCGACGCCCAGCCGCCGCCACGGATCAACGTCCGCCGCCCGTTGACGCGGAAGAGACGGTGTCCCTGGTCGGTGAGCTCCGAGCTGATCGACCTGACCCCGAAGCGCGACCGCCAGCGGTCCGAGAGCCGGCCGTCCACCCGGACCGCGAGCGTCACGGGGTACAGGTGCGGCTCTCCCATGGTGGCGGGCCACCAGAGTCGAGGACCGAGCCACAGGAGCTCCGGGTGAGCGTCCGGGTCGAACCGGACCGGGACGGTCTGGCCCGGGCCGACCACGACGGTCCTCTCCAGCCGGGTCTCCCCGACCCGGACGGTCACGACGGCGGTCGTCTCGACGGCGTCCCGGTTGTGAAGATCGACGCTCACGACGATCCGGGCCCGGTCGCAGCGGGGAAGCTCCGGATCGGTCTTGACCCATGGGTGGAGCGCCCGGACCGGGCCGGTGTGGACCAGGGTGACGGCGCGCCACAGGCCCAGGTTCTTGTCCGGCGGCATGGGGTTCCAGTCGACCCAGTTGATCCCCAGATCCTCCGGCTCCTGGGCGAAGACCTGCACCGCCAAGGCGTTGAGCTCACCGGCCCCGAGCGCCCCGGTCACGTCGAGCTCGTGGATCCGGAACGTCCCGGCGAGCTCGTGCTGGTGCCCGATCCGTCGGCCGTTGAGCCAGACGTTGGCCCTGTAGCTGATGCCGTCGAACCTCAAGGTCGTGGCCCCGCGGGCCCAGCTCTCCGGCGCGCGGAACTCGACCCTGTACCACCAGGGGCTCGCGAACGGGCTGTGGTCCGGCATGGGCAGGTGGACGAAGTTCTCGCCCACCGCGTGACCGGTTCCGGGCAACGCCCGAAGCTCGAGATCGAAGTACGGATCGCGGTAGACCCCTTCCTCGACCAGGGCGGCGACCACGGTGGTGGGCACCCGCACCCGGTGCCAGCCGGCCGCCTCGAAGCCGGGGGTCGAGATCGCCTGGCCGGTCTGGCGGACCTCCAGCGAGGACGCCAGCCGCCAGCCGCTGTCGAGCCGGATCGTTCCGGGGGCCCGGGGACCGGTGTTGCCGCACCGCGTCACCGGGGTCGGCGAAGCCCGGCGCTTCACGGCCCGCGGCCCGGGGCCGGCGGCTCCTTCAGGTAGCGCTCGTACTCCCCGAGCGCCATGCTCAGGCCGGCCCTGGCCCAGTTGAGCGGGGTGATCGGCGACGGCAGGTGGTAGCGATGTCCATCGATGATGACCGTGTTGATGCTCTCCGGCGGCTGGAGCGGGCGGACGCTCTTCCCGTCGGCCGCCACGGCCGGATCGCCGGTCAGCTGGCCCAGCGCCCGCTTCAGGTGGACCGCCGCGGCATGGACGTCTTGCTCCCCGAGCCTCGGATCGTCGGTGGTCCGGGCAAGACCTAGCCGCGCCAGCGCCAGGAGACTGTCGAAGAACCACTGCGCCTCGGAGCCCGGGGTCAGCTGGCCCAGCCGCCAGAGGAACGCCTCCCGGGACGACGTATCGCCGGTGAGGGTCGGCCTCCGACCGGAATCCTCGTCGGGCTGCCTGATCCAGTAGTTGCCGCACTGGTAGCTGTCGTTCTCGTAGCGCAAGAAGCCCATGGGCCGACGGAGCGTCTCCACGACGCCGAGCGCCTTCCGTCTCTCGTCCTCGGTCAGGCCGGCCAGGGGCGACGGTACCAGGAGCGCCAGCAGCGCCGCATCGGCGAGCCGGAAGCGCACGTCCCCGGGGGCGTAGTCCGGCGACTCCCCGCCGATGGCCAGCTGGCGCTTCACGGTCCGGAGCCCGCGGGAGATCATCGCGTCCAGCGATCGTTCGCTCCACGCCCGGGCCGCCGGCGCTCCGATCGTCCGGAGCCGCTTTCTGAAGGCGTCATCGAACGACGCTGCGGCGGCGCCCGTCCCGCCGGTCAGAACGCCCTTCCAGACCTGGAGGGACCGGGTCACCAGCCCGATGCTCGACGTGTTCTTCCGGGGAAGCTCCTCCCAGGCCCCGGCATCCTCGTAGGTGGTGAACTCCACGGCCTCGACGAACCGCGGGTAGAGCGAGAGCAGCTTGAACCGGGGACCGGTCAGGTCGTTTGCCCCGACCACCGCTCGCTCCACGGCCTCGCCCAGGGCGGTGAAGAAGAGGCCGTGCGCGTCCATCTGGCGGTGGTTCCAGGTCTCTGGCCTTCCCCCCACCATGACGTCGCCGGGCTCCCTGGAGCTGGCGTCGAACCGGATGTGGGGCATGGCCATGGCGTCGAGCCTCGACGAGCGATCGTCGATGACCGCCTCGAACCGCGCCACCTGGGCATCGGTGGCGTAGTAGTCCCAGAGCGCCAGCAGCAGCTTCCTGGCATCCTGTCTGCGCGAGGGGTCGTCGACGAACGAGTAGAAGATCCAGACCGAATCCCTCACCCAGACGGCGTCGTAGTTGGTCTCGTCCTTCTCGCCGGAGACCTCCCGGGCGGCTGCCCGGGCGAACCCCCGGTCGGTGAGCTTCACGACGAGGTGCGGCGCGAGCCTGGCCCGGATCCTGAGCAGCAGAGGAAGGTCGATCTTCTGGCGGACCCACGGTTCGACGTCCCGGTTGAAGACCGCCACGAACTGCCCCTCCGGTGAAAGCACCATGCGATGGGTGGCGCCGGAGGCGACGGCCCTCTTCACGGCCTCGAAGGCGGCCCGTGGGTCCGTCGGCCCGGCGGAGAACGCCGCGGTCGTGCCGAGCACGAGGGCGACCAGGACGCCGAACGCCTCGAATCTGGACATGCCGTCGCCTCCTCGGAAGAGACCGTCGCCGGATCGTCCGGGTGACGCCTCGGTCCCGGGAACGGTCGTCGCGGGATGAGCACGATAACTCATCCGGGACCGATCCGCCAGGCGTCCGACAAGACCCGGCG
>JACQZM010000695.1 GCA_016213885.1 Candidatus Rifleibacteriota bacterium
ACCAGTTCTCCTGTCGGTGGCCGGTGCCAACCCCGCCTTCGGTACCCAAAATTGCACGATGGCTTTCCTGGATTCCTGCGCACAACGATGCTGAATTGAAGGCCTTCTCCGCCGATCAACGGGAGTTTATGCGTCGGCTCTTGAGCGACACGTCGGCCAGAGTGTCGAGCTCGATCCGCGCTGTGATCTCGTAGAGCCGCGAACAGAGCTCCGGCTCTCGACGGTCGACGACGACCAGCACATCGTAGTCGGAGCCCGGCCGGGCTTCTCCCCTGGCCCGCGATCCGTAGAGGATCACCCGGCGCAGCCGGTCACCGACCGCGAGCGTGGCCTCTCTCAGAAAGCGATCCAGCGGCTTCTCCACACGATCATTCTAGCGAGCGGGCGAAATCGCCGTCAACCCGACCGCGTCGCTCGAGAACGGGCCAGGGCGGATGCCCCTGCGCGAGCAGGGCCCAGCCCGGTCACGCCGGCACGCCATTCCTCTTCTTGACGGTGAACCCGGCGGGTGGCTCGTACCGCGACAGCTGGGCCCTGATGACGTACCGACCCGACTCCCGGCGGGTCGATTTGCTGATGAGCTCGCCCAGGAGGCCGGTGCAGACGAACTGCACCCTCATGATGAGCAGGAGCACCCCCAGCACCAGAAGCGGGTAGTGCCACTGGATCGTGCCGGTGGTCACCTCGAGGTACGTGATGTAGCTGTTGATGAGGAAGCCGGTTCCGAAGAACAAGCCGCACCCACACCCGGCCCGGCCGGATCCCGGTCGCTGCAGCCAGCGGGAGGCTCCTGGCTCCCTGGCCGGTCGCGGTCACGTCATGGCCTCGACCGAGACGAGGCACCCCCTGGCCAGCGGCGTCCTCGACCCGGCCTCCAGCCTCACGAGGGTCG
Source organism: Candidatus Rifleibacteriota bacterium (assembly GCA_016213885.1). Lineage (GTDB taxonomy): Bacteria > Muiribacteriota > UBA6191 > JACPRK01 > JACQZM01 > JACQZM01. The sequence continues at coordinate 893 of JACQZM010000695.1, forward strand.
AGGTGGCCGGGTCGAACCTGTACTCCACCGAGCTGGTCGACGCGCCGCGCCGCGCGTCTTCCGTCAACACAGGAGGGTGGCGAGGGTGGCGAGCGGGGTGAGCCACGGACGTCCCGCGCAGGGGCGGTGCGTGGTGCGGGTCCTGAGCTGGGGGCCGAGTGTTGGGGGTTGAGAAGCCGAGCTCGATCCTTGCATCCTGAACCACCCGCGGTAGAATCTCTCAGACGCCCGGTGATCGCCGGGTCGCAAGGGGACTCCATGGCCAAGAAGATGACCGGTGCACTCACCGGCGCCGGACGGACGGAGCCGGACTCGAAGAGGCGGAAGCGGCCGACACGAAGCAAGACCGCCCGCGACCACGATCTGCTGCGAGCGGTCTTCGAGAACGCCCTGGACGGGCTCGCTCTGGCGGACGTTTCGACCAGGAGATTCGTCGACGCCAACCCCGCCTTCTGCCGGATGCTCGGATATACCCTCCAGGAGATCCGCCGGTTGTTGATCACGGACATCCACCCGGCCGGCGACCTGGCCCACGTGCTGGATCAGTTCGAGCAGCAGGCGGCCGGCGCTCTGGAGCTGGCCCACGACATCCCGATCCTGTGCAAAGACGGCGCGGTGATCTACGCCGACGTCAACTCGACCGTGGTGACCGTGGCCGGCCGACCCTGTCTGCTGGGGGTGTTCCGGGACGTCACGACGCGCCGGGAGGCCCAGGAGGCGCATCGGCAGAGCGAGCAGCTCTACCGACTGTTCTTCAACGGCATCACGGACGCGGTGTTCGTCCACGGGGTCACCGACGAAGGCTTGCCCGGCCAGTTCGTCGCCGTCAACGATCTGGCCTGCCGCCGGCTCGGCTACACCCGACAGGAACTTCTGCAGCTGACTCCGCTGGACATCGACGCACCGGAGTCCACGGTGAATGTGCGGTCGATCACGGAGTCCCTGCAACGGGGCGAGAGCAGGCTGTTCGAGCAGATCCACGTGGCCAAGGACGGGCGCCGTATCCCCGTGGAGATCAACGTCCAGAGCTTCCTGGTCCAGGGCCGGACCATGGTCCTCTCGGTGGTCCGCGACATCACGTCGCGCCGGCAACTGGACGAGGCGCTTCGCCAGGAGTCCGCCTTCAAGACTGCCGTGATCGAAAGAGCCGCCGAGGGCCTCTGCGTCTGCCACGAGATCCCCGAGTTTCCCCGCGTGCGATTCACCATCTGGAACGAGCGGATGAGGGAGCTCACCGGTTACTCCCTGGAGGAGATCAACCGGAGCGGCTGGTACCAGAGCCTGCATCCCGATCCGGAAGCGCAAGGACGCGCCATGGCCCGGATGAAGCGCATGAGCGAGGGAGAGGACATCCGGGGCGAAGAGTGGGAGATCACCCGGGCCGATGGCGCCCGGAGGATCATCGAGCTCTCCACCTCGGTGGTCTCGATCCAGGACGGACGCCCGCAGATCCTGGCGCTGATGCAGGACGTCACCGACCAGAAGCTGGCTGCGAAGGCGATCCGGGAGAGCGAGGAGCGGCACCGGGCCACCCTGTCGTCGATGACCGACATGGTCTTCGTTCTGGACAGCGCCGGCCGGTTCCTGGACTGGCATGCACCGGACCCCAAGAAGCTGTATCGGTCTCCGGACGATTTCCTCGGGCGGTCGTTCCGGGAGGTCCTCCCGCCTGACGTACCGAAGCAGCTGGAGGACGCCCTGGCCGATACCGAGCGCCTGGGGGCGGTCCGGTCACTGGACTACGAGATGGAGATCCAGGGCAGGCGCACCTGGTGGAGCGCCACCGTGGGTCCGCGGCGAGACGGGAGCGGACGGTACGCCGGTGTCACGATCGTGGTCCGCGACGTGACCGAACGGAAGCTGCTGGGAGACCGGCTCCGTCAGTCCGAGAAGCTGACCGCCATCGGCCAGCTGGCCGGAGGCATCGCCCACGACTTCAACAACCAGCTGGCGCGGATCCTGGGATTCTCCGACCTTCTGGTCAAGCGTCTGGCGCCCGGACCGCTGAGGCAGTTCGCCAAGGACATCGTCAGATCGGCTCAACGCGCCGCCGACCTCACCCGGCAGCTGCTGGCGGTTGGCCGCCGGGGCAAGAACCTCTCCGCACCGGTGAACGTCCACGATCTTGTGAGGGAGGTCACGGCGATCCTGGAGCGGTCCATCGACAGGCGCATCCGGATCCGACAGACTCTCGACGCCCGGTCAGCGGTGATCGTGGGCGACCCGACGCTGATCCAGAACGCCCTGCTGAACCTGGCGCTGAACGCCCGCGACGCCATGCCTTCAGGCGGTGAGCT
>JACQZM010000127.1 GCA_016213885.1 Candidatus Rifleibacteriota bacterium
CGATAGACATCGAACAGGTCACGAATCCAGGGCAGCCGAAGCGTCAGGGTGCGGCCGGAGTGGATGATGCGGCCCGCAAGGTTCAACAGTCGGAACCGAATCGTCGCTGGGCGCCAGAGCTCCATGCGCTTGGGCAGGGCCAGGAGCTTCATCGCCGACAGCACTTTGAATGTCAGAACGTTGAAACGGAACCAGGCCGCGTTGGCCTGGAAGCGGCCGAAGGGCATCACGCCAGCCGCGAGGTCGTTCTTGAGCTCATCATGTGCTCGCTCCACCGTGATGGACCAAGTGCCCTGTAGGATGATCGAAGTTCCTATGTTCCGGTTGAGATGCGGGAAACGTGGCTGAAGCCGCCTGAGAGCCGGACTTGACGGCGCGCAACGGTCCCCGTTGCCAGCCACCGTATGGTATCAGGCGGCCTTGTCCATCTCCGAGGGATGCAGCTCCAGGTACTCCCGGACCTCGAGTTGCATCCGATCAATCTCGCTCAGATAGCCAGAAGCTGCCTTGTGATAATTGGCTGCGATGGTCTCAGTTCGGCGCAGTCGGGTGAGTTGCGCCTGAAACCTCGCCACCCGGGCCAGGGTTATTTCCATTTCCCTGTCGCTCTTGATCACGCTCATCAGTCTCCCGTGACGTGCACGATTCCTCTTCGAGAACCGTCGCGCTTTACCTGCCAATCCTCGATCGTCGCCTGGACGCCTCCCAGGCATGCCACCTGCCTGATCCAGAAGATGCTGGCGCCGAAGTGGGCCTGAGCTGTGGGATGGTCGAACAGCATCGCAGACTCGCCAGGAACGGTCTCAACATCGAACTCGTTGTCCATCAGAAGGAAGACGTCCACATCATTGGGCTCGATCTTCCCCGTGATGAACGATCCGAACACGATGAATCGTGCCACCTGCCCGGTTGCCGCTGCCAACCGATGGATGCGCTCCAGACGAATGCCAACGAGGCGACGCAAAGGGCTGCCGGTCCCGAAACGACTCAACAGCTCCGAGAGCGTGACCTCGTAGACTGCTACGGGAAGATCCCCACACTCGTTCAGCTCCGGAAGCGGGATGGTCTCACCAGCTCTCTGTTCGTCGAGCACGAAGGCCCCTCAGAATCCCTCCGGCTCCGAGTTTAGCAGATGCGAGCACCCGGGTGGGGAACAGCTGAACTCCGGACCCGCCCGCCCTGCCAACCCGAATCGGCCCTGGAGCTTTCCGCTTCGCCGGCCGGGGTTGGACGTTTGTGGAGGTCGTAGGCTGGAGCGCCGGCAGATCCGGCTGGAGCTGGGGCGGGAGGACGTGAAGCCGTGGACGCTGGCGGAGACGATGAACAAGCACGAGGTGACGAATCGGCGGCACCGGAGGTTCCTGGAGGCCACCGGGTATCGGGCGCCCGCGAAGTGGACCGACTCCAGGTTCAACCAGCCTGAGCAGCCGGCGGTGGGCGTCTCCTGGGACGATGCTGTGGCTTACTGCAGGTGGGCTGGCAAGCGGTTGCCGACGGAGGCCGAGTGGGAGAAGGCAGCGCGAGGAGCGTTGGATGGGAAGAGGTACCCGTGGGGCGACGACGACTCGAACGGCCGGGCGTGCTACGGTCTCGACTTGGACATTGGGCAGCCCACACCTGTGGGCAGCTGGGCCCCGAACGGGTTCGGCCTCTACGACATGGCGGGGAACGTGTGGGAGTGGTGCGCGGACTGGTACGGCGGGGAGTGCTATCGGCAAAGTCCGGCGAGAAATCCGGCGGGGCCATCCGTGGGACAGAGTCGAGTTGTGCGGGGGGCCTCCTGGCTCAACGACGGCCTCAACCTCCGCTGTGCGTACCGCAGCGGCTACGGCCCAGCCTGCAGGTACTCCTTCCGCGGCTTTCGATGCGTGAGCTCCCCTTAGTCCTCTGATCCGATGCCGGGCGTCCGCGGATCCCCGACCTGTGTCGGCACGAGGCCATGACCGGGCTCCCGTCGCCCCGGCCGTATCCGGCTAGGTGGACATCCCTTTTTGGGGTCGGGTCAGGGCGCCGCAGACCCGATCGGGGGGCGGTCGGGGGCCCACGGACCACTCCAGTCGGCCGAGTGCGCCTCTGCCACCTCGGCGACCACGGTGCGCTCAGGCCCGAGGAGATGTGGGTGCCGTTCATCGCCTGCCGGATCTGAGAGCCTGTCGAGCCGGGAATCCGCCGGGCTCCCGGCGTCTTCGCGGCGCTTTTTTTTCTCGCTGTCCGCCGGTCATTGAGGCATACTCTCATCGGTCTGGTCCGGAAGGCGCCGAGGTGGGTCCCCATGTCCGATGAAGTGCCGGAAAGAAGCGGTGATGCCCTGCCACCGGATCCGAGCGAGGCGACACACCCCACGGGGCTGTACGTCCTGTTCGCCACGGAGCTCTGGGAGCGCTTCGGGTTCTACTCGATGATGGCTCTCTTCACCCTCTACCTGCAGGACAAGACCCAGGGCTTCGGATGGACCACCGACGAGGCCACGCGCCTGTACTCGACCTACCTGATGTGCGTGTACGCCGGGCCGGTGGTGGGTGGTTTCCTGGCCGATCGGTGGCTGGGGCACAGACCGGCCGTGATGATGGGCGGGGCGGTCTTCGTGGCCGGCTACCTGCTGATGTCCACCCCGTCGCTGACCGGGGTGTACGTGGCGCTGGGCTTCCTGGTCGTCGCCAACGGCCTGTTCAAGCCGAACGTCTCCATCCTGGTGGGCAACCTCTACCCCGACGGCAGTCCGCTGAAAGACCGCGCCTTCAGCATCTTCTACATGGGCATCAACATCGGCGCTTTCCTGGCGCCGATCGTGGCCCAGTTCATGACCGCGTACTTCGGCTTCCGTCCGGCGCTGTGCGTCTCCGCCTTCGGCATGCTCATCGGGCTCGCGGTGCTCGCCCTCTTCAAGAAGCACGTGGAGGGCCCGGCCGTGGACCAGTACAGAGCCCGGGCGCTCGAGGCGATGCAGGCCAGGCAGGCCCGGACCGCAGCCAAGGACGGAGCTCCTCCGGAGCGATCGATCGCCGAGGTGCCTGAGAGCGCTCGGATCACGGCGCTCATCGTGATCTACGCCATAGCCGTGGTCTTCTGGATGGTGTTCTACCAGAACGGATCGACCCTCACCTACTGGGCCGAGCGGAACACCGCCTGGCCGTCGGAGAAGCTCGGCGGCATCATCTCCAACGCCATCAACCCGTTCTGGATCGTTGCGCTGACCTTCCCGCTGGTCTGGCTCTTCAAGTGGCTCGACCGGCGTGGGCTGGAGCCATCCACACCGGCGAAGATGGCTTTCGGGATGCTCTTCATGGGCCTGTCGTTCTTCGTTCTGTACGTTGCGGCCAAGGTGGGGGAGGCGTCGGCACCCCCGGGCAGTCCGTACGCGTTCCGGCTGTCGCCCATGTGGCTCGTGGTCTCCTATCTGTTCGTCTCCCTGGGCGAGCTGCTGCTGTCGCCCATGGGACTGTCGCTGGTGACCAAGGTGGCGCCTGCCCGGATGCGGGGCATGATGATGGGGGGGTGGTTCATCGCCAACTCCGTGGGCGCCAAGCTCACCATGATCGGTATCTACTGGGATCGCTGGCTCCACTCGTCGTTCTTCGCAGTTCTCGGGCTGTTGTCGATCGGGATGGGGCTGTTCCTCTTCATGATCCTGAGGCCGCTGAAACGGGCCATGCCCGGGGTGTGACGCCGGTCTGACGCGAGTCGGGGCTCGTCCATGACGTGTCGATCGAAGAAGGGGTAACCGGGCATGACTCCGGATCAGAACGCATCGCTGGGGCAGCAACCTGACCTCGACATGGCGCACATCGAGGCGCTGAAGAGCGAGTTCGCCGATGACGGAGGGACCTTCTTCCGCAAGCTGGTGCTGCTGTTCTGCAAGAACTCGGAGGACGGCCTGAAGGTCATGCGCCAGGCCGTGGCGAACGAGGACTACCTGGTGCTCACCCAGACGGCCCATTCCGTGAAGGGGTCCAGCCTCAACATCGGAGCTCGACTCATGGCGACCCTGTGCGCTTCCGTGGAAGATCTGGCGACCGAGCGATCGGTGATCGGGGCCGCCGAGCTCATCGAGAGGCTCGAGCGGGAGTTCGATCTGGTCAGACCGATCCTCCAGTCGCTGTGCCCGGCCGAGGAGAGCTGACCGGCCGCCAGGAGGCGTCGGGTGCTGGGCCAATCTGGTACTGCTGACCGGCCTGGTGGGTCAAATCGAGCCGTCGGGGCGCCGCTCGAACCGAGGGGGCCGCTCTCGAACCGTCGCGGGCGAACCGCCCTTCGAGCCCATCAGCAGCGCTTCGGAGTCCGGTCGGCCACCGTCGGATCGATCGGTCACCTGTCGTTGGCACCGGGGTTGCATGCCCTGTCCGACGAGAGGGCGGGTCGAGAGGGTTCTCCAGGGCCACCGATCGATCGAGGTGGGGCGAGCACCTTCCCGTGGCAGCCGAAGCCTCCGGTTCTTGCCTCCTTCCTGAGCGGGGCAGAGGCTGTCCGGCGATCGTCCGGCGATCCCGCCCCTGGCGATAGAGGGCTGCATCGATTCTTCCGGCTTTCGAGTCCGTTCGCATATGTCGGGGCGCACGACCGTCTTCCGGGTCGCGCGCCCCGTTCTTCTTTCCCGGGCCGACCGGCTCGGCGCTGTATAATGCCCGATCGGGTCCCGGTTGGAATCGCGCCCGGGAGCTGGAAAGAGAGTAAGGATCAGGTTGGAGGTCGCGCTCGGGGGAGAGAAGAAGAGGAGGGGATCCGGATTGAGGCCGCGCTCGGGGGCGCGACTCGGACCCGGCGAGGCGCCGGGTCTTGCGCTCCAGACGCTGCAGACCTTCAAGGGGCTGGACTACATCTGCAAGAAGATCCTCGAGTACGGGATGGAGCGCATCATGCAGATCGAGAACATCGGCAATCGCGTGCAGGTCGGCCCTGCCCAGCTGCCGGATCTGCACAACCTCATGCGCACGGCCTGCACCGTCCTGGACCTCCCGCCGGTGCCGCTCTACGTGGAGATGAACCCGGTGCCCAACGCCTACACCTACGGGGTGTCGCAGCCGTTCGTCATCATGACGACCGGGCTGCTGGACCTCTTGACGCCGGACGAGCTGCTGGGAGCGCTGGGCCACGAGCTGGGTCACGTCCTGTGCCGGCACGTTCTCTACCGGATCGTCGCCGAGAACATCTCCACGATCACGACCATGATCGGCCAGGCCACCCTGGGCATCGGCAAGCTCCTCTCCCAGGGCCTCGTGCTGGCGCTCCTGGAGTGGTACCGGAAGTCCGAGTACACCGCCGACAGAGCCGGCCTCCTGACGGTCCAGGACCCGAACATCATGGTCTCGACGCTGATGAAGCTGGCAGGAGGCGCCAGCCGCTGGACCCAGAACATGAACCAGGAGGCGTTTCTCAAGCAAGCGGACCAGTACGACGCTCTGGACGAGAGCACCCTGAACAAGGCCTACAAGTTCTTGCAGCAGGTGAACCTGAGTCACCCGATCCCGGTGCTGAGGGCCAAGGAGATCAACACCTGGGGGCAGTCGTTCGAGTACCGCCCCTGTCAGCCGCTGTGCGGCTACTGCAAGGCCACGGTGGGTGACAAGGACGCGTTCTGCCCGTCGTGCGGATCGCCCGTGGCCGGGGCGGAGTTCGGCAAGAAGCGCGGCGGCTCCAGGCCGGCCAACTGCCCGTCGTGCCTCGCCGCGGTGCCGGGCGGGTTCGAGCAGTGCCCGGTCTGCGGCAAGGCCCTGTGAACGGGTCGGTTCCGGGTCCGTTGCCGGTGGAACGGGGGCTCTGGACCGGAGAAGAAGCACGCCGGGCTCCCGGGACCGGAGCGGCCCGGCTCCGCAGGGATGCCGGGCCGCCGGCGGTTCCTTGTCCGGCCGCCCTGCGTGATGTACAGTGGACGTTCCAGGCCCGACACCACGTCACCACCCGGGAGCATCCATGCCCCTCTTCTTCGGCAAGGCGGGAGACCTCGGCGGCATCACCCGGCCGTTCACCATGGACGCCCGGTCCCGGGAGGAGCTCGACCGGCAGCTGGGCAGGCTGGGGCTCTTCCCGATCGAGGTGCAAGAGATCTCCCGTGGCGTCTTCAGCGTCGCCTTCTGGTCCAACCTGTTCGAGGGCCGCGTGCCGACCCGGTCGCTGATCGGGTTCACCCGGTCTCTGGCCGTGCTTCTCGACTCCGGGATCCCGATCCTGGAGGCGCTGGGCACGGTCACCCTGCGCGAGAACGACCCGGACGCCAGGGAGGTCTACGCTGCGGTGGGACGCCAGCTCGAAGGCGGACAGGACCTCCACGAGGCGCTGTCCCGCCACACCGACGTGTTCCCTGCCCACTACGTGCATTCGGTCCAGGTCGGGGAGAGATCGGCCTCCCTGCCCGCGGTTCTCGAGCGTCTCGCCACGGACCTGGAGACCCAGGAAGACCTCACCGGGCGGTTCCTGCAGGCCATGATCTACCCGGCCATGCTGGCCCTGGCCACGATCGCGCTCTTCGTCCTGTCCGTGGTGTTCGTGCTGCCCCGCTTTCTCGAGCTCTACAGCCAGATGGGCGTCTCCCCTCCTCAGTTCACGAGCACCCTCATGGCGGCTGTGGACTTCGTCTGGCAGAACTCCCTGCTGCTCATCCTGCTCGTCTCGCTTATGGTCTACCGGGTCTACCTGCTGGCTTCGACGGTGGACGGGAGGGCGCTCCTGGAGTCGTTCGTCCTCGGTGTTCCGATGCTGGGACAGCAGATCCGGGCGTACCGACTCGGCTCGGTCGCCAGGAACCTGGCCCTGATGAAGGAGTCGGGGATGCCGCTGCCGGAGGCGCTGGAGGTGCTCTCCAGGGGCGAGCCCAGCCCGGCCATGGCCCGGGCGCTGGAGCTGGCGCGGCGCTATCTCGAATTCGGCAACTCGCCCTCCACCGCCTTCGAGGGAGCGCGCCTGATGGATGCCGATGCGATCCGGATGGTGCGGGCCGGCGAGGAGACGGACAAGCTCGGGATGGCCTTCCGGCGCATCGCCACGGAGAACGAACGGCTGATGGCCCACCTGGCGGACCGGATCGCGGCACTGGTGCCACCGATCCTGCTGGTCGTCGCCGGAGTCGTGGTCGTGGCCATGGTGAGCGCCACCCTGATCCCGATGATGGAGATGATCAAGAATCTATGAGCGGCCTGCACCCCCTCCTGCAGCATCTGGCCCGGACCGGCCGCATTGCCGAGGCGACGGCCAACGAGCTCCAGTCCCGGGCCCAGTCGTCGGGGCAACGGGTGGAGGACGTGGTCCTCTCCACGAACCTCTTGCCGCGTGAGTCGCTGCAGGCGCTGATCGTGTCGCTGGCCCGGGTGCCGACGCTGGAGGAGGCGCTGCTCTCCAAGGGGCTGCTCTCCGCGGAAGAGCTGGCCCGACTCGGGTCCGAAGCGGTGGTGGAGAGGATCAGCCTGGCGGAGCACCTGTCCCGCAGCGGGACCGTGACGCCGCTTGCGCTCTCGCGCACCATCGCGGAGCTCCATGGCCTCCCCACCGTCGACCTGTCGGAGTTCACGGCGGACGAGCCGCTGTTCCGACGCTTCGACATCGGTCTGCTCCAGCGGGTGAACGTGCTGCCGATCCGGGAAGAGCAGGGCCGCACCGTGCTGGCCATCGACGACCCGGGGGACGTGAGCCGGGTCGATGAGATCCGATCTCACATGGGTCCGGCCGTCCAGTTCGTCGTGGCGCCGGCAGCCCACATCCAGCGCGTCATCAACAACGTCCTGGAGGCCACCGTGACGGTGACCGCCGTGGCCGCGGCGCCGGGAGCGACCGGTGATGCGGCGTCGGAGCTGGCATCCGGGGCGGTGGTGGAGCTGCTGGATCAGGTGCTGGGGCGGGCCGTGCGCAAGGGGGCGTCCGACATCCACCTGGAGCCCTACGGGCCGTTCCTCAAGATCAAGATCCGCCTGGACGGGGTGCTCAGGGAGATGGGCGTGCTGGAGTCGCGGCTCTCCGGACCGCTGATCAGCCGGATCAAGGTGCTCTCCCGGATGGACATCTCGGAGAAGCGGCTCCCCCAGGACGGTCGGCTGCAGATCCGCGTCGACGGCCGGCCCATCGACATGCGTGTGAGCACCCTGCCCACGATCTACGGCGAGACCGCGGTGCTTCGCATTCTCGACAAGACCCAGCTGGGGCTCGATCTGGACAACCTGGGGATCCCCGACAAGGAGAAGGTGACGTTCAAGCGGGCGATCTCGAGGCCGTACGGCATGGTCCTGGTGGCCGGGCCCACCGGGTCGGGGAAGACCACGACGCTCTACAGCGCCGTGAGAGCGATCCACAGCCCGGGGCTCAAGTTCATGACCATCGAGGACCCGGTGGAATACCAGATGATGGACGTGGTGCAGGTGCCGGTGAACGAGAAGCAGGGGCTGACGTTCGCCGGGGGGCTCAGGTCGATCGTGCGGCAAGACCCGAACAAGATCCTGGTGGGGGAGGTCCGCGACCTGGACACGGCCAAGATAGCGGTGAACGCGGCGCTCACCGGCCACATGGTGCTCACCACGATTCACGCCAACGACGCCCTGGAGGCGATCCTGAGGCTCACCGGCCTGGGAATCCAGCCCCGGGACTTCGCCTCCAGCCTGAACTTGATCCTCTCCCAGCGTCTGATGCGAAGGGTCTGCTCGTCGTGCAAGGAGCCGCTCCCGTCGATCCCCGGCGAGCTCAGGGAGGTCATCGAAGACCTCGACCAGCACGCCGACGTGGTGACCCACGTGGGGCGGGGCTGCGCCGTCTGCCACCGGTCGGGCTACGTGGGGAGGACCGGGATCTACGAGGTGCTGCCCGTGGATGACGACCTGAGGGAGCTGATGATCTCCGGGGCGTCGCCGGTGAAGCTCCGGCAACACGCCCGGGCCCGCGGTCTCAAGAGCCTCCGGGAGGCCGCGTGGGAGCTGGTCAGAAGCGGTCAGACGACCCTGGAGGAGCTGAGCAGGGTCACGGTGGCATCGTGAGGAGCCCATGATCGGATTGGAGATCGGCTACCGCTACCTCAAGGCGGTCTGGACCCTGCCCTCCGGCGAGGTGGACGCAGCCCGGACCGTCGCCTCGCCGTGGGGCGCCGCCGGCCTGCAGGAGCGGGAGATCACCCACGACGACCTCGGAGCGCTCCGCGGGCCGCTCGCGGAGCTCTTCGCGCAGGGGCCCCGGCGGCGGCGTGAAACCACCGTGGTGAACGGGCCTACACCCTGTGGAGGCTCAGCCAGTCGCTCCCGACGGCGCTGCAGACGGGCCACTCCCTGGCCTACCAGCACGTCCAGACCTCGCCATCGGAGGAGGCTCGTCGGTTTCGACTCATGGTGCTCGTGGCCCGGGGAGACCTGGTCGAGGATCTGGCCGACATTCTCGAAGACCTGGGAGTGGAGCCGCTGGGGTTTCTGCCGGAACTTCTGGCGTCGGTGAACACGATGGCGGAGCAGCTGGAGTCGCGCCCCGGCCTGGTGTCCTGGATCCAGATGGCCGCCTCCGGAACCGGGCTGCTCCTGATCGACCGCGGAGTCCCGACGTTCTACAGGTTCACCTCCTGGGGGGTCGACCAGGTGATCCAGCGGGCCGCCGTCCATCTCGGTCGCTCCTTCGAGGATGTGTCCGCGACTCTCCAGGGGGGCAGCCTCACCAGGCCGACCGAGGTGGGCGGGAACGAGGTGGCCGCCGTGAGCGACTCCATCGTCCCGCTCTTGCAGGAGATGCAGTCCACGGTCCAGTTCCATCTGAGGCAGGCCGGGCGGTCCGACCTGACCCAGGTCATCCTGAGCGGCGGCGGAGCCAAGCTGCCCGGGATGGAGTCGCTCCTGGGGTCGGTGCTCCAGGCTCCCTGTTCCACCCTGGACACCCTGCTCGTGGGGCTGGGGTTGCCGCAGGGAGACGAGGGGCGGTACGCCGCGTGCCTGGGTGCCGTGAAGGCGCTCGAAGGGAGGGCTCCGTGAGGATCAAGGCTCTCATCCGCCCGAACTTCCGGGGCAAGCATCGTCACAGCACGCTCTACCGGACGGTGCGGCTGATCATGATCGTCGTTCCGCTGGTCGCCTTCGTTCTCACCGGGATGAAGCATCTCTGGCTGGGGATGGACGACGGACAGGTGACCGCCGAGCTCAAGGACCTGCAGCAGCGAGAGGCGGAGCTCCTGTCGCAGATCAAGGCCAACCTGGTGTCGAACAGCGAGGGTGAGAGCCTCAGGGCCAAGATCGACCTGTTGAACAGGAACGCCGATCTGGAGAAGAACTCCCCGAGGATCGCCCTGGGGAAGCTGGAGCGGATCGTGCCGCCCGGGGTGAAGCTGTCCACGCTGACGCTCAAGCGGGAGGCGACCGCCGTGGGGGTTTCGCTGACCGGTTCGGCCGCCGAGGCCCGGGCGCTGGCAGAGGTGGCGACCAGGCTCAGCGAGCTGGGCAGCGACGGAGTGCAGGTGTCGAGCTGGAACCTGGGTCCCACCGGCAGCCTGCTGTTCCAGGCGGCGGGGCGCATGGACGTGGGGAGGTAAGGGATGCTCCGGGAAGGGGAGTCGACCTCCCTGCTGCAGCTGTTGCCGTACTCGCTTCTGGCCTGCGTCCTGGCCTACGTGGCTTTCGAGCGGCTGGTGCTGGTCTACGGCCAGGAGGTGGCCGCCAGGGAGGAGCTGGTGATCCAGAGTCGTGGCCGGGGCCAGCCGGAGTTCCGGTCCAGCCGCATGGGTCAGATCCGCCAGAAGCACACGGTCACCATGGAGGAGAAGCGGAAGTACGACCAGATGATCGGCGAGGTGAAACGGTTCGTGGAGAAGCTCCCGTCGGCCCAGGACCCCGGTCGGATGGTCTGGGTGCTCCACCGGCTGGCCGGCGACAGCCGGTGCACGATCACCAGCGTCAGGGTCGAACCGGTGCCCATGGACAAGAGGATCCCGGACCTCGTGAGGACCCGGGCCACCGTGAACCTGAAGGGTACCTACCCGGACCTGAGGTCGTTCCTCTGGAAGCTCCAGACCGACCCCGAGGCCAGTCGTCCCACGCCGATCCCGATTCTCGAACTCTCGATCGGTCGATTCGACGACAAGGGGCTCGTCGCCGGGGACGTGCAGATCGAGCTCCTCGGAAGGAAGCCATGAACGCCAAGCAGCCGCGACACCTGGGCATGATCATCGTGTTCATCCTGCTGGTGGCCAGCCTGGTCTACCACCAGTCGAGCCTCACGGAGCGCCTGCAGCAGGCGAAGCAGGGGGGCAACCTGGCCGACCTGCCCCAGGTCGTTCGCTGGAACTGGCCGTCGCTGTCGCCGCCGTCGCCCCCCGCCTCGCCCCCGCCCGCCCAGGGCCGCAATCTCTTCTTCTAGCGTCGCCAAGCTTGGCCTGTGATCGAGCCTCGGCCTGGCTGCGGAGTCACGAAGGAAGTGGAGGGGACTGATTCGATGTCGCGCTCGGGGGAGAGAAGAAATCGGGAGCGAGAAGAAAGAGGAGGGGCTCCGGATTGAGGGCGCGCTCGGGGGCGCGACTCGGACCCGGCGAGGCGCCGGGTCTGGGAGGGCTGGAACGATGAGAGGGCAAGGCTACCGGCTAGGGCTGGCGCTCGGAGGTGGCGCCGCCCGCGGGTACTTCCAGCTGGGTGTGCTCCGGGCGCTCGCCGAGGCGGGCATCGTCCCCGACTGCGTGTGCGGCACGTCCGTGGGGGCGCTCGTCGCCGCTCCCCTCGCCGCGGGTGTGCCCGTGGAGAAGCTGGAGAGGCTGGGGGCGACGGTCCAGTGGAAGCAGGACGTCTTCAACATGCAGGAGACGTTCCTCAACCTCGCCTTCGCCCTGAAGAGCTATTTCAGGCGGCTGCAGAAGAAGGTCCCCCCCGGCGTCCTGGAGAGCTCCCGGGTGCCCGAGCTGATCAACCGGCTGATCGGCGGCCGGACGTTCTCCCAGCTGAAGCCGCTCGTCCTGACCGCCTGCGACATCGTCACCGGCGAGAAGATCCTGTTCTCGTCGCCGGAGGTGGCCCGGAGGCTGGCCGGCTCCACCGGCTATCTGGATCTGGCGCGAGAGCCCGGCGAACAGAGCTGGCAGAACATCTGGGCGCCTCACGACGTCCTCGCGCCGTTCGAGGACGTGGGCGTGGCCTCGCGGGCATCCTCCTGCTTCCCCGGCATCATGTCGAGCCTCCCGATCGACTGTCCCGACCTCTCGGGGAACGTGAAGCGCCGCATGCTCAACGACGGCGGGATCTGCGACCAGGTGCCGGTGAAACCGCTGAGGGCGCTGGGCTGCCGCAAGGTGCTGGCCGTCCATCTGGGCTACATGCCGCTCTTCGACCAGGTGGACCACATCGTTGCGGTGACGATGAACGCCGTCAACTTCATCGCCCGAGCCCAGATCCACGAGAACCTGCGCCTGGCCGACTACGTGATCTACGACCCCAGGATCGAGTCCGCCAGCTTCATGAAGATCGATCAGAACCTCGTCCAGATGGGGTACGAGTTCACCCACGGCCGACTTCCGGAGATCCGCTGCGCGCTGGAGCTGTAGTGACCCGGTTTCGCAAGACCGGGTCCGAGAGTCCGGCTCCGAAACGGCCGGGACGGGAGAACCACCGACCGGCCGCGCCCACGATCGCCGCGGGGTTGCCGCTCATCGAGGCGCCGACCAGGTTGACGATCGACCCGGCCAGGGCGGGCCCGTTCTGCAGGGCCGTGCGGGCGATCGCCCCGATGCCCCTGCCGACGGCGCCCACGGCGTTGGCCGCTCCGGACAGGATGCCGCCGCCTCCGCAGCCGGTCAGCACCACGCTCTGTGCCCCCAGGATCGACACGAGCACCAGACCGATCAGGATTCGGGCGAACGGGCTTCTCCGGCTGGACCTGTATGGGCTGTTCATATTCACTTGGCCTCCTTAGCTGGTTCAGGACCAAGCAGCTCGCGTGCCAACATGCAGAATGGCTCTGGATCGACATTCTCTCCGGAAGGGGGCCCGGAGGGTTGGCAGAAATTGACAGCTGTCCCATCAGGATCGGACAGGAACTCCCCTGGTCCGGACCAGGAGGGTGGAGGCGGGACGATCCCCGGTCCGACAGGCTTCTTCCCCTGCCTCGAGAGCGTCGGCGTCAGGCCCCGGGGTCGTTGCCGACCGTGGGACGCTCCAGCAGACCGCGGAGGATCTCCCAGGCCGAGATGACTCCGATCAGCTTGCCCCTGGAGTCCACCACCAGAAGCGGCCGGCCCGTGACGTGATTCACCTCGATGGCGGCCCGCATGGGCAGGTCGGCTGACCCCGCCACCAGGTCGCCGTCGACCAGTTCATCCCGGCGCATCCCGTCGACGTAGGCGACGATGCGGCCAGGGCGCTCGCCGGCCCAGACGCTCACCGGGCGGCCCTCGGCGTCGACGCGGCAGCGATGATGACCCGTGGGCTCCAGGCGGATCACCGTGGGATCGGCCCGGTCCCGATCCAGCTCGGCGTGAGGCCGCATGAGCGCGCTGGACCTCAGCACGTTCAGCGGGTTCACGTGGGCCACGAACTGGCGGACGTAGTCGGTGCCGGGGTTCATCACGATCTGTTCCGGTGTGCCGACCTGCACGATGTGGCCGGCCTCCATGATGGCGACCCGGGACCCCAGACGGAGCGCCTCGTCCAGGTCATGACTCACGAAGATCATGGTCTTCTTGAGCTCCCGCTGCAGGGTCAGCAGCTCGGTCTGCATCCTGAGACGAATCAGCGGATCCAGCGCCGAGAACGGCTCGTCCAGCAGGAGCACGTCGGGGTCCGTGGCCAGCGCCCGGGCCAGCCCGACGCGCTGCTGCATGCCACCCGAGAGTTCGTGGGTGTACTTGTCTTTCCACTGGCCCAGGCCAACCAGTTCCAGCTTCTCGTCGACGATGCGCCGGACCTCCCGGCGCTTGAGGCCTCGCACCTCCAGTCCGAAGGCCACGTTCTGGCGCAGCGTGCGCCACGGCAGCAGCGCGAAGCGCTGGAAGACCATGGAGATCCGGGACATGCGGATGCGGCGCAGAGTCTTCTCGTCGACCACGGTGAGATCCAGGGTCTCTCGTTCGTCCTGGTAGAGAACGTGGCCACGCACCGGTCTCACCAGAGCGTTGGCGCAGCGCAGCAGCGTGGACTTGCCGGAGCCGGAAAGCCCCATCAACACCAGGATCTCGCCGCGTAGTACCTGGACCGAGGCGTCCACGGTGGCGATGAGGTTGCCGGTCTGCTCGAGGATCAGGTCTCGCGACTCGCCGCGATCGAGACGCGCCAGCGCCTCGCTGGGACTGGGGCCGAAGACGTTGTAGACGTGGTCGAAGGTGATCA
This sequence comes from Candidatus Rifleibacteriota bacterium, assembly GCA_016213885.1. Lineage (GTDB taxonomy): Bacteria > Muiribacteriota > UBA6191 > JACPRK01 > JACQZM01 > JACQZM01. The sequence goes on from JACQZM010000127.1 coordinate 14,250, forward strand.
TGATGGCCTATCAGTGTGCCGCGCCCTGGGGCTGAGGCCTTCTGCGCACCAGTCGATCCAGCAGGATCGCCACGATCACGATGGAGATCCCGGCCTCGAACCCCTGCGCGACGTTGACCGTGTTCAGCGCGCGCACCACCGGCGTGCCCAGCCCCTCGGCGCCGACCAGCGCCGAGATCACGACCATCGACAGCGAGAGCATCAACGTCTGCGAGACGCCTTCCAGGATCGCCGGCATGGCATGGGGGATCTCGATCTTGGCCAGCACCTGGATGGGCCTGGCGCCGAAGGCCACTCCGGCCTCGATGAGCTCCCGGGGTACGCTGGTGATGCCGAGGTGCGTCAGGCGGATCGCCGCCGGTATCGCGAAGACGATCGTCGAGAGGAGCCCCGGCATGATTCCCAGGCCGAACAGCATCAGAGTGGGGATGAGGTACACGAACGTGGGGATCGTCTGCATCGTGTCCAGGATGGGGCGAAGGAAGGTGAACAGCAACGGGTGTCGCGCCGCCAGGATGCCCACCGGAACACCGATCGCCACCGATATCGCGCTGGCGGTGATCACCAGCGCCAGGGTCTGCACCGTGGCGATCCAGTAGCCCAGGTCCCAGATCAGCAGCGTCCCCAGCAGCATCCCCAGAGCGTGCCGCGAGCTCCGCTGGCGTATCGCCGAGAGCAGAACCAGCACCACGATCACCACGGGCGGCGGGATCGCCACCACCCGGGTCACCGCCGCGCCGATCCAGCGCGTGGCGGTCTCCGACACGGTGCGCAGCTCGGTGGAGAATCGCGACGTGAGAAAGGTCACTCCGCCCGCGATCCAGGGGCCCAGCGGCACCCGGTACGTGTGGGTCGCCGCGTCGGCCGCTCCCGCGGCATCCTGGCCGGTCCCGGCGCCGGCTCGCTTGCGCACCGGACCATCCTTGAGCCATGCGGCAACCTCGGCGGGATGGGCCGCGATCCACTCCCGCGCCACCGTGGCCGGGTCTTTCTTCTTGTCGAGGATCTCCCTCATCCACGCATTCTCCATGTCCAGGGTGAATCGCAGATTGCGGAAGAACGGCACGAGATCGGGGAACCGCTGCGCGAACGAGCGGCTGACGATGGTGTGCACCTGGGAGGCCCCGCCTCCTGGCCCCCACTTCTGGAGCGGATCGGCGAGATACGCCATGGGGATCGTGGTGTTCATCGGGTGGGGCTGCCAGCCGAAGAACACGATCCACTCCTTCTTGGAGACGGCGTGCCGGACCTCCGTCAGCATCCCCTGCTCGCTGGACTCCACCAGCTGCCAGCCCGCCAGACCGTAGGTGTTCTTGGCGATCATGTCCAGCACGATGCGGTTGCCCTCGTTCCCGGGCTCGATGCCGTAGATCTTGGCGCGGAAACGATCCTTGAACCGGGCGAGGTCTTCGGCGGACCTCACCCCCTCCCGCCGGACGTAATCCGGCACCGCGAAGGTGTAGAGCGCCCCGGACAGGTTCACCGAGAGATCGATGAAGGCGTTCTCGGCCAGGTAGGGCTTCACGTCGTTGGCCTGCGTCGGCATCCAGTTACCCAGGAACACGTCGACGTCGCCGGTCTTGAGGCCCATGAAGGTGACCGGGATCGACAGCACCTGGATGTCGGTCGGGACGTCCAGCGATCTCAGGATCTCGGCAGCCACGGCGGTGGTGGCGGAGACGTCGGTCCAGCCGACGTCGGCGAGCCGGACGCGGGGCGAACTCGCCAGGGGGCCCGGCGCCAGCATCAGAAGGCCCAGGAGGAGGACGAGGCACAGGGACAGGCGCATCGTTGCACCTCGCAAGTGGATCGGGCGGAGAAGCGGATTCTAGTCGGTACGGACTCTCCGGCGCAACCAGAGTCCACGAAGCAAGACCCGGCGCCTCGCCGGGTCCGAGTCGCGCCCCCGAGCGCGACCTCAATCCGGATCCCTTCCTCTTTTTCTCTCCCCCGAGCGCGACCTCGATCCGGATCCCCTCCTCTTCCATCGTGACCTCGGATCCAGGCCGCCGCCGGAGCGTCGTCGTCGGTTCAGCTCGAAGAACTCGATCCCGTAGATCAGGTTCATCGAGAGCTCCCGCGCGATGAGCGAGGCCAGGTCGATCCCGCCGGTCCGCCCGTTGAACCGGTCCACCTCCTGGAGAGC
>JACQZM010000702.1 GCA_016213885.1 Candidatus Rifleibacteriota bacterium
CCCGATGCTCGACAGGTACAAGAAGATGGACCAGGTCTACGGAGTCAAGTATCTGACCGCGGCCGAGCGAGAGGCCTATCGCCTGACGATACGGGACGGTAAGCTCTACGATAGCGCCGGCCGCCTTTTCGACACGACCCGTGGGAACTCCGTCTGGGGCAACGGTCGGGCGATCTTCGTGATGGACGAGCAGGGGAACCTGTTCGCGTCGAACATGCACGAGGTGGGGAAGTTCCACCACTCGAGCCTGCTGGCGGGCCAGCCGGTCTCGGCCGCCGGAGAGCTCGAGGTGAGAAACGGCGTGCTCCGCCGGATCACGGATCAGAGCGGCCACTACCGTCCGCGCCTCCCCTTCATGGAGCAGGCGGTGAACCGGCTCGAGCAGCTGGGCGTGGACATGTCGACGGTGGACAGGCTGTTCGCCGGGGCGATCTGAGGAGGGCCGGACATGCTGTTCGATGGTCGCCACGCCGGGGCTGTCACGACCGGCGGGTTCTCGAAAGAGCTCCTGACAGCGACTCTCCTGTACGGGATCCAGTTATCGCGAGAGCCCATGGACCGCCTCGATGACTACGTGAACCGATTGCTGAGGGGCTCCTCCGGACACAGGTTCCAGGACTACGTCGAGGCGATCGACTGGGTCCTGGGCCAGGATCTGCAGGCGATGCTGTTCACCGAGGACTACTGCTCGGTCGACAAGGTGCGTCCGTTCCTGGAAAAGCTCAGAGAGGTGCTCCTCCAGGAGATCGGCAACGACAGGAATGACGGAGGTCCATCGTGTCCCGTACAGCGATGAGTGTGGTTCTTGGGGTGCTGTTCCTCGGGTCGATCGTTCCGGATGCGCTCCGGGCCGACGCCTGGTCCGACCGGATGGACCGGGCGAGATCCGCCGCTGCCAGGAGACAGTTCGGACAGGCCGTCGCGTCCTGCCGCGAGGCTCTGAAGCTCGTCGAGGGGGAAGGCCCGGCGGGGGCGCGGCTCGCCGTCACGCTCAACGAGCTGGCCATCGCTCTGAGCGAGGCGAACGAGAACGCCGAGGCGGCCCGGGTGCTCGAGCGGGTGCTGCCGATGCTCGAGGCGAACCTGGGCAAGGAGCACCAGGCCGTGGGCCGGGCCGTTTCGAATCTGGCCCAGGCCAGGCGGAAGTCGGGCCAGGGCGAGGCGGCTCTGCCGCTGTTCGAGAGGGCGATCGCCATCGGCCGCAAGACGCTGTCGCCGCAGGATCCGGAGCTGGCCCGCCGGCTCATGGGAGGTGCGATCATCCATCACGCGGCGGGTCGGCTCGACAGTGCGAGACCGCTCTACGACGAGGCGCTGAAGCTCCTGGATCGGCCAGGCGACGGGACGCGTCTGGAGCTGGCGGTCTGTCTCGGCAAGCGGGCGGAGCTGCTCCTCGCCAAGAACGACCCTGTGGAAGCGGCCAAGGACGCCGAGCGAGGCGTCAAGGAGGCGATCGCCGCCGGGGGCCCCGCGTCCAAGGAGGCTCTGTTCCTGACCGGCGGCCTGGCCAGCGTTCACCGGGCCACCGGCCGGGCGGACCGGGAGGCCGGCTGCTGGAGGACGTTGGTCGAGGCGATCGACGCGGGCCGGCCGGTGGACGAACAGGCGTTGCTCGTCCCGCTCCACCAGCTGGCGAACGTCTACTGGCGGCTCGGGAACGCCGCGGAGGTCGGCCCGGTGATCCGCAGAAGTCATGCGCTGCGCGTCAAGCTGTTCGGGCAGGACCACCCGGCCGTGGCGCTCGCCGAGGAGGAGTCCGGAGCGCTCGCCGAGGTCGAGGGCCGCAAGGACCAGGCGCGCCGCCACTACGAGAGCGCTGTGGCCATCTGGAACCGCATCGGCGTGGAGGACGCCCGGGCGATCCACGCCCTGCTCGACTTCGGCGATTTCCTCGCCGTGTCCGGGGAGACTCGGGAGGGCAAGGTGCTCATCAAGAGGGCGTTCGAGGCGACTCGGGCGACGCTCGGTCCGGACTGCCTGAAGCTTGCGGAGATCATGGATCGCCTGGGCACGGTGCTCGAACGCGCGGGCGATCGGCAGAGGGCGCTCAAGGCCCACGAGCGGGCGCTGGAGCGCTGGAAGAAGGGGCTCGGAGAGGGGCATCCGCGGGTCGCGGTCCGGACGGCGGAGCTCGGGAGGCTCTATCTCGCCGTCGGAGCCGTCGACCGGGCCCAGAAGCTGAACGACGAGGCGCTGGGCGTGCTCCGGTCCACGGTCGGGACCAACCACGCCGACACGGCCAGGGCGCTCGAGGGCCAGGCGCAGGTCTACCGGGCGCTCGGCTACCTGGACCACGCACAGATGATGGAATCCGAGGTGGCGATCATCCGGGCGCGGCTGGCCAGGCCCGCTGGCGACGGGCGGTCCAAGCGGAACTGACGTCCTCTCGGGAGACGCCACGCCTGGACCGGTTCCCTACTCGAGCCCGATGATCTCGAACGGCTCCGGAAGTACCCCGTTGGCCGCCTCGATCCGTTCGCGTGGCGCGAGCACGGCCTGACGCGCCTCCGGCGCGGCGGCGCAGAGGATCTCCCTGGCGCCTCCCTTCATCGCCTCGGCGGTGGTGGTCAGCACCGCCTCCTTGAAGCGCCGCCTGGCGTCGTCGGTGAGCCCGGCGAGCCGCCGCTCCAGCGCCGCGAGCCCCCGGGTCGCCGGATCCATCGGACGGTCCAGGTCGGCGACGGTGCCGATGATCGCCTTGTCCACCGTGTCCTGATCGAGCTCCTCCGCCAGGAACTCGTCGAGGCAGCGGTCGTAGATGTCCACGGTCTTCTCGAGGTTGGGATCCCGGTACGAGAGCATGGCGAACTGCCCCAGCGACGGGCTGTACACGGAGAAGCCGCCGTAGGCGCCGCCCTCGACCCGGATCCGCTGGTAGAGCAGACCGTCTCCCAGGTGGTTCGCCAGGACCATCACGACCGGGGCGCCCGGCTCGTTGTGCCTGGGAGCCGGAAACACCCGGGCCACGTAGCAGACCTCCCCGGGGATCGCGATCCCGTACCTGGTCGCGGAGACGACTGGTCGCCCTGCCGGGGCCGGCGCTCCGCCGGCAGGCAGCGCCGCGGCGAGA
>JACQZM010000269.1 GCA_016213885.1 Candidatus Rifleibacteriota bacterium
CCCCAGGAACGTGCTCCCCGAGTCGCCCATGAATATGGAAGCAGGCCACCGGTTGAACTGGCCGAACGCCACGAGGACGGCAGCCAAGGCCAGGTACAGCGGCACGAACGAGAGTTGCCGGGAGACCACCGCCACGGCGGCCAGCGCGCCGACCGCGACGAGGCTGAACCCGGCGCAGAGGAAATCCAGGCCGTCCATGAAGTTGATCGCATTCGTCACTCCGGCGACCCAGAGCACCGTGAGCCCGTACTCGAGGACCGCCGGCGCCGGGTCCGGGAGCGCCAGGGTCATGGCTCCGGTCAGCACGGCGAAGCGAAACCCTCCCTGCCACGCCAGGTGACCGGCCACCAGCTGGAAGACCAGCCTCAGCCATGCCGGCGAGTCTCTCACATCGTCGTAGACCCCGATCGCCACCAATCCCAGACTGCCCACGGCAAAGGTCGCCAGAAGGCCGGTCGGACAGCCGAGTCGCCCGCCGACCGCCAGGTAGATGGCCACGCCCAGCCAGAACGAGGAGTACACCGCCACGCCCCCGAGCCGCGCCACCTCTCCGTCGTGGACGCGCCGCGCCGCAGGCCGATCCACAGCGCCGATCCGGAGGGCGAATGACCGGACGATCGGCGTCAGCACGAGGCAGGTCACGAGGCCGGCCATCGGAGGTGCGACGTACGTCAAGATGGGCGTCAAGGTGGAGTCTTGCCGAGATCTTTGAAGGGGCCGTGTTCGTGGCGAATGAGGCCGAATTGCCTGAACGGCCAGTATACCAGAAACGCCTTGCCCTTGAGACGAAACAGAGGCAGGTGTCCCCACATCCGGCTGTCATGGCTCTTGTCCCTGTTGTCGCCCATCACGAAGATGGACCGATCGGGCACCTGCATCGGGCCGAAGAAATCCCGGTAGGGACGATACTGGGGCTGTCCCAGCGGGTCCTCCGATCGGTCCATGTGGACGGTGTAGGGCTCCACCAGCTCGCGCCCGTTGACGATGAGTCTCTTCCGGATGACCTCCAGGGTGTCGCGCTCCCTGGCCACCATGCGCTTGATGAAGTCTTTCCGCGGGTCTTCGGGAAACTGGAACACCACCACGTCGCCCCGGGAAGGGCTGGTGAACAGGTAGCTCACCTTCTCCACCATGATGTAGTCGCCGGGCCGCAGCGTCAGCTCCATGCTGGCCGTGGGGATGTAGAACGTCTGCACCACGAAGAACTGGATCAGCACCAGGATGATGAGCGCCTTCAGGATCGACTCGATCCAGTCTCTCAGCGCGGTCTTGTAGAAGATAGGGAAGGTGGTCTCGCGGGCCGGCGAGGTCAGCGTCCGGACCGTGACCTCGTTGCGGCCGCGCAGAAGCGGCAGCGCCAGCTTCGTCGGCGCGCCACCGGGCGCCGCCTCCGGTCCCTCCGCTGGCGCTGGCAACGACTTGCCGTGAAACACCTCCTCGCCTTCGTAGACGATCGAGACCTCGAATCCCGTGGCCGCGTCGGCGGGGTCCGGGAGCTTCATGAACAGGTGGGAGCTGTTCACGATGTGGAAGTTGGCCCTGAGCTCCCGGTAGGTGAAGCTCTCGTGGGAGCACGTCTCGAATGTCGGTTGGAGTCGGTCTTCCACGGCCCCGTTCGCCATCCTAGACAGTGGGCGTCACGTAGGTTTCGCCCGCTCCGTAGAGGATCTGGCGCTCCAGATCCCAGACCAGGAAAAGCTCGACGATCACCAGGGCGATCGCGAGGAAGATGAGAATGTCCGCCAGGGTGAGGAAGGCTGTCACACGGACCGCCGCCGCGTTGCTGGCCCGCCGGCCCGGCTCGCTCACCAGGGCGCCGGGAAACCGGGTCACCAGCTCCGCGGCGGGGATGGTCGTCAGGTCCGACTCCTGCGACGGTGGTACCACCAGGAACGGCGTGGTCCTGGCGTGCTGCTTGGCACGGCGCACGAAGTGGTAGATGCCCGGCCGGTGGGTGTCGTCGAAAACGACCTGGAGAGACGTGCTGCCGTGGCTGGGCTTCAGCGCCGTCAGCTTGCCGTCCGGCGCCTGGATGGACAGCAGAGCCTCGAGGTCCGACTCGCCGAGAGAGAAGACGATCCGTTGCCCGGCGGGGTACTGTTCCAGGCCCGCCCCGGTGGAGAGCCGGGAGCAGGCGCTCACCAGCGCCGGGTAGATCGGATGGAGAGGCAGGTCCCCGGATTCGGTGCCGGCGCTGGTGTTCACGAGCACCGCGGTCCCGGCACCCAACGTGGAGACGGACAGGGCCGGCGTGCCGTCCGGCAGCACCACCGGCGCGAGGACCCCCTCCAGCTTCGCCTTCCGGGTGAGCAGGTAGTAGCGATCGACCGCCACGGACTGCCAGAACGTCGGGTCGAGTATCTCCTCGAGCGGGCCTGCGACGCCTTCGGCGACCTTCAGGGCCCCACCCTGCTCCACCCGTCGGGAGAGCTCGAACCCGAACCAGGGGAGAACCGACGCGTTGTAGCTGGCCGGATCGACGTTTTCCGAGAGGAAGACCAGGACGGCCCCGCCGTCCGACACGTACCGGGAGAGCTTCTTGGAGACCTGGGGCGAGATGGTCTTGACGCCGGCCAGCACGACCAGCTGGTGCTCGGTCAGGTCCTCACCCTCCGTGAGCTCGAAGATCTCCCGGGTCTGGAAGCCCCGTCGGGGGCTGGTCGGCGTGCCCACGACGCGCCGCAGGAAGTAGCCCTCGTCCTGCGCCGGGGTGGCCCGTTTCTTCCCGTTCACGATCAGGATCCGCCGGTGCGGCAGGACCCGGACCTGCGTCTGACGATCGTTGTCGAGGCCGAGGGCGTCGGGGGACAGGCTCAGCGTGATCCGGTGAAGCCCCTCCTTCAGCCCGGAGAGCGCCAGCTGGGTGCGGATCGGCTCGACGCTTGCGGCCATGATCCGGTTGTCGAGGACCTTCCCGTCGACCTTCACGCCCAGGGAGGTGCTGCGCTGCTCCCCCGTGGAGAAGTAGTTCAGGGTGATCGTGAGCACCACCGGCTCGCCCACCGCCACCGCCGGCGGGGTCACCTCGACCCGCGAGATGCCCCAGTTGTGATAGGCGTGCAGCGCCGCGGGAAACAGCGCCACCTTGTTGGCCTTGGCGCTTCTCGTGAGCTCCTGAGGCCAGGCCGCCTTCCTGAAGTCGGAGAAGATCGCAAGCCACGTCTCGATGGACGAGGTGGTCCTGTAGGCCTCCTGGACCATCTCGACGGCCCGCGCGCGATCTCCGGAAGAGGCCGTGGCCCCCGGCAGCCGCGCCGGGTCGAAATCCCGCGCGCCACCCCTGTAGATCACCCGTGCCACCGGACTGGTCGTGACGACCACCAGGGTGTCCCGGGCCGCCAGGGTCGAGAGGAACGCGTCTGCCATGGTGCGCATGCGCTCCATCACGGTCTGGCGACCGTCGGTCGCCCGGGTCGATCCGGCGTTGTCCCACACCAGCGCCACCAGCCTGGGACCGGGGTTCAGGTAGGCGAACGTGGGGCTCGTGAAGTAGGGCTGGGCGAACGCGCAACAGATCAGGGCCACCATCCCCATGCGGGCCAGAAGCAGCAGCAGCCGGCTCAGCCGGATCCGCAGGCTGCGCTGCCTGTGGATCATCTTCAAGAAGTGGAGAGTGGAAAACTGGACCTTCCGGATCCGCCGCGTGTGGATGATGTGGAGCAGCAGCGGCACCAGCGCGGCCCCCAGCCCCAGAAGGTACCAGTGATGGACGAACGTCACGTGCCCTGACCTCCTAGAATCGCGTCCTTCTCAGCAGATACCGTGACAGAGCCAGCTCCAGCGGGTCCGTCGTCTTGAACAGCTGGTAGTCGATCTTGTGGAAGCTGCACTCCTGGGCCAGCCGGTCGAGAAAGCCCCTGACGCGTACCCGATACTCTTCGCGGAGGATCCGTGGGTCGAGCCCGAGGTTCGATCGATC
>JACQZM010000704.1 GCA_016213885.1 Candidatus Rifleibacteriota bacterium
ACGTGCTCCCGGTACCTCTCGTCCAGCGCTTCCCGTCGCCGGTCGCCCCTCCCCCCGGCGAACCCAGGCCCGCGTCAGCACGCCCGCTCACCGGTGGGCCGGTCGGCCCGCGCCGCGCCGGCTTCCGCCGCGGAGTCGCTCGGCGTGGCCTCGCGTCGACTCGCGCACAGACGGATCGCCTCGATCACCGCCTCGGTCGGGCCGCTCTTCGCCAGGTAGGCGTAGGCCCCGGCCTCGCGCATCGCCTGCGCCAGCTCGTCCTCGTCGAACATCGACAGGCCGATCACCTGTATCTCGGGGAGCTTCTGCCGGATCAGACGCGTGGCCTCGATCCCGCCGAGCCTGGGCATGCTCAGGTCCATCAAGACCACGTGCGGTCCGAGCTGCCGGGCCAGCTCCACGGCCGTCTCACCGTCGCAGGCCTCACCGACGACCTCGATGTCGGGCTCCTGACCCAGGAGACGGGCCAGGCCCTCGCGCATCACCTGGTGATCGTCGGCGACGAGCACCCTGATCCGCGCATGGGCCGCGGGCACCGAAGCGTGCGCGGGACCGCCCGCTCGATACTCGGCGGATCCGGGCGCCGGAGTCACCGGCTCTCCGGGCTCCCGCACCATCGGGGCATTCAAGACGAACCGGCTGCCCTTCCCGGGCGTGCTCTCGATCTTTAGCCCGCCGCCGATCAGGCCGAGTCGCTCCCGGATGCTGAACAGTCCGAACCCCCCTCCGAGCCCGCCCGCCGTACTCAGCTTCAGGGGGTCGAACCCCGGCCCGGAGTCGCTGACGGCTATCCAGAGCTCTCCACCCTGGGTGCCCCGGACATCGACCGCGACGGACCGGGCCCGGGCGTGCTTGACGGCGTTGAACAGAAGTTCCCGGACCGACTCGAACAGCAGGACCTTGACGTCCTCGGGAACAGCCGGGATCTCCTTGGCGACCGTCAAGTCGACGGCCAGACCGTGCTTCTGGGCCATCCAGCGCTGCAGCCACTCCAGGCCGCCCACCAGACTTCCCTCGTGCAGGATCGGCGGGCTGAGCTCGGCCGTCAGCGACCGGGACGTGGCGATCGCCTCATCCAGGAGACCCTCGATCTCCTGGATCGCCCGCTGGATCGACGGCGAAACGCCCCGGCTCAGGGTGGCCGTGCGGAACTTCGCGCCGACGAGCAGCTGCTGGAGCTCGTCGTGCAGCACCCTGGCCATCCTCCTCCGCTCGCGCTGCTCGGCCAGCGTGAGCTCGCCGGCCAGCGCCCTGAGCTGATCGGTCCTGAGCGCCAGGGCGTCGTTCAGCTCCCTGAGACGGGCTTCCGATTTCTGCAGGGCCCTGTAGTTGACGCGCAGCCTCTCCTCCACGTTGAACCGGTGGATGGCCTCGGCGATCAGCGGGCACATCGATTCCAGCACCTCGACGCTCCCGGCCGTCAAGATCCCCCCGCGCTCGTCGGCCAGATGGAGCGCCCCGAGGGTCTGGTCCCGGTAGCGTATCGAAAGGACGGCGATCGTGGTGAATCCGGCCCGGATGCAGTTGCCCCGGAACCGGGATCTCTCCTCGGCCCCGAGGCAGGTCAGGAACGTCGAAGAGTCGCTCAGGTGGAACGAGCCGCCCGGAGTCATCGCCGGGAGGTCCTGGGGCTCGGGCGTGCCGAGGACCACGCGGATGCAGGCGCAGGCGTCGGTCTTCAGGGACAGCCAGTTCTCGAGCTCCCAGAACTCCCTGGCGAAGCCCACGAACGACTCGTACGGGATGTTCCGCTCCTGGTCCACGACCCGGATGCCGACGCACCGACACCCGGTCCAGGACCGCACCACCTCGACCACCGAGTCCAGGTACTCCTTGCGGGAGCTCTTCTCCGCGAACAGCGCGAGAAGCGAGCCGGTCATGGCCTGGAGCCTCTCGGCGGCGTTGCGCCGGGTCACGTCTCGGGCGGCGGCGAACACGCCCTGTACCCCCCCGGCCTCGTCCCTGTAGACCGACGCGTTGAAGAGCACGTCCATCGTCCGACCGGACGTGTGGCGGATCGTCAGCGGGTACTCGCGAACGAGCCCCCTGGCGAGGACCTCCCGGTACCCCTCGCGGGCCCTGCCGGGCTCCGTGAAGTGGTCGGAGAAGTCGCTGCCGACCAGGCGGTCGCGGCCGACCCCGGTCGCCTGCTCGGTCGCCTCGTTCACATCGGTGATCTTGCCGTCCGGGCTGATCGTGACCAGCGGGTCGAGACTGACTTCCAGGAGGTGCCGGGTGTAACGCGAGGCGGCCCTCACCCTCTGGTCGGCCAGGGTCCGCTGCGTGACGTCCTCGAGGGCGAACACCAGGAACTCGACCTCTCCGGTCTGGTCGAGCAGCGGCGTCAGCGTCCAGTCCCAGTAGGTCACGCCCCACTCCGGGTGGTCGGGGTAGACGAACGGTTTCGCGACGGCCCGGTACGCGACCCTCGTCCGCACCACGTCCGAGAAGATCGCCTGGTTCTCGGCGTTCGGATAGAGATCGAAGTGGTTGAGGCCGGGGAAGCTGGCCGCGTCCCGCCCCCCCGCCTTCGCGTAGGCGTCGTTCACGCGGACGAAGTCGAAGCGGCGGTCGAGGAGCACCAGCGGGGTGGCGGAGTGCCTGAAGTACGCCTCGAGGATCCTGGACCGCTCCGCGAGCGCCGCCTCCGCCTCCTGCCGGAGGGAGACCTCGCGCCGGAGCGTGTCCACCGTCTCGGACAGCTCCGCCGTCCGCGCACGCACCCTCGCCTCGAGCTCCTCGTTCGCCTTCCGGAGCGCCTCATCGGCGCGCGACTTCGCCAGCGCCACGGCGAGATGATCCGCGAGATGCTCCCACTGGCCGACCGTCTCCGGCGAGAACATCCCCGGCCGGCGGTCGTTGAGCTGGAGCAGGCCCAGCCGCTCCTCCCCGACCCTGAGCGGGATCAGAGCGACGCTCTCGTAGCCCTCCCCGTCACACCTGTCCCTGGTCCGGGCGAGCCGGTCGGTCTCGGTGGTGGTGGAGAAGAGCCCGGTGGCGCTATTGGCGAAGAAGCTCCCGTGCGCGGTGAAGAACGGTCTGGACGGGTCGAACCGGCCGAGGATCACGTTGCCGCACATGCACTCGAGCACCGGGTCGCCGGTCGGGCCCCGGAGGATCTCGCCCCGATCGTCCCGGGCGCAGAGCCGGTTCTCCATCGCCACGAATTCGGGCGGGAATCCGCGGGCCTCGCGATAGGGGTAGTCGTCCCCTTCCTTGAGCCTGATCCCCACGGCGCTGCAGCCTGCCCGCTCCTGGAAGAACACCGTCGCCTGCCGGACCAGGTCGTCGGTCCCGGCGCTCCGGTTCACCATCCGCAGGAACTCGGCCATCGCCTCGCGCTCCCACTCGGTCCGCTTCCGGGCCGAGATGTCCGTGAGGCCGCTGATGGATCCCGCGAACCGCCCGTCGGCGTCGAAGATCGGGGCGGAGGACACGCTCACCCAGACGGGCGAGCCGTCCTTGCGGATCATCCTGAGCTCGTAGCTCTCCCGGACCCCGGCACGCCGCCTCGCCAGGTTCGAGTCCGACTGCGCCCGGCCGTCCTCTTCCACGAAGTCCGTCCACGGGCGGCTC
>JACQZM010000705.1 GCA_016213885.1 Candidatus Rifleibacteriota bacterium
AACATGATGACCAGCAGGACCCTGAGGTCGAGGATACCGCCGGTTCGCTCGAACAGGGCCCGGTCGAGAACGTGGGTGAGGGCGCCGAGCTCCTTCCGGATGAACGACAGCTCCTGGGGTCGAGAGTCCACCCCGAGCTTCAGCAGGCCAGCCACGACCTCGCCGAGCAACGCGGCATCGAGCCTTGCACCGTGGTATCTGATGACGAGGCTGCCGGAGATCGGCGTGACCGTGACCTCGTCGACGTCTTTGAGCCTCTTCAGCTGGGTCTGAAGCTCGCTGCCCAGCCGCGGCTGGCCTCGCAAGGCGGGGAGGGAGAACCTGACGCGGCCGGGGGTCTGATGTCGGAACTGGACCGGCCCGGTCCTGCGAAGCAGGGCACCCGGCCCGCCCCGCGCGGGGCTCGAGGCCGGCGTACCCCCGGGAAGGCCTTCCGGCTCCCGGGAACCGAACAGTGCTGAGAACAGCCCGGAAATCGTCTCGACCATAGGATCCTCCCAGCGGGAGAGCCCCGCTCAGGAGCCTGGTGGGCCGTCAGTCCTCCAGGCTCGGTCCGGAGTCCGTGGGACAGGTCACGGGGCCTGCAGCCCCAGTCGGCTCGTATGAGCCAGGCCCGGCGGGATCCTCGACCTCAGGGTGCTGCCGGTCATCATGTTGCTGTGGGCAGGGTTCTCCAGGGTCGTGAGCGAGCGCTTCCAGTCGCTTCCCGGCGGGGTCACCCTCCTCTGGTGGGCCTGGCAGGAGCTGAAGCCCGAGAACAGAGGTTGACGGACATCATGATGACGCACGGAATCAAGAAGACCCCGCTGCTGTCTCTGGTGCCGCGACACAGGCTCCCGGGCCGATTGAGGCTGGGCTGCAGGGCGGTCCGCTACCTGGCCAGAGAGGCTCGCGAGATCGAGGAGCGGCTGGAGAATTTCGATGCCGTCATCAAGGCCAAGGTCAACGCCCTGACCGAGAACGTCCTCATCCGCTTCGACCCGAGGCGAGCCGAGGACCAGCAGATCATCGACCACACCGAGGGGATCATCGGGAGCTACTCCCTGATCGCCCTGAAAGAGGAGCGCAAGGCCTCCCGCCGGTCGACCGTCACGGAGCGACGGCTGCAGGAGGAGTCGATCTCCACGATGGCCGCCCGGGTCCTCGGTACGGCCGTGGTCCTGGCCACCTCCGTTCTCCGGGGAGCGGCCGGGCCGTCGGCCGGGCTCCTGGGGCGCTTTTTCACCCTCCCCGCCTTGACGACCCTCGGGCTCTCCAGACCCATCTTGAAGAGCGGCCTGGATGCGCTGAAGGACCACGGCCGCCCGAACGCGGACACCCTGAGCGCCACGGCGATCCTCGCCAGCTTGCTGGCGGGGCGGGACATCTCCGCCCTGACCATCATCCTGCTCACCGACATCGCGGAGCTGCTGACGGCCTTCACCATGAACCGGACGCGCGGCGCGATCCGCAACATGCTGTCGATCGGTGACCAGACCGTCTGCCGTCTCAGGGAAGACGGGTCCGAGGAGTTCGTCCCGATCGGGATCGTGAGGGAGGGGGACAGGGTGGCCGTCACGACCGGCGACAAGATCTCCGTCGACGGCCCCGTGGAGACCGGCACGGGAACCGTGGACGAAGCCGCGATCTCCGGCGAGTTCATGCCATCGGTCAAGAACGTGGGAGATTTCGCCTTCGCCGGGACGGTGGTCAAGGCAGGGCGGATGGTGGTCCGGGCCCAGAAGGTGGGCGACAAGACGGCGGTGGCGAGGATCATCCACATGGTCGAGGAGGCGACGGCTCACCAGGCTCCCATCCAGGCCTACGCGGACCAGTTCTCCGCCTCGTTCATCCCGGTCCACTTCCTCCTGGCAGGGGTGGTCTTCTCGATAACCAGGAGTGCCCCCAGAGCCCTGAACATGCTGATCATCGACTACTCGTGCGGGGTCCGGCTGTCCACGGCCACGGCCCTCTCCGCGGCGATCTGCACCGCCGCCAGACAGGGGGTGCTGATCAAGGGGGCCAACTACCTCGAGATGGTCAGCCAGGCGGACACGATCATCCTCGACAAGACAGGCACCTTGACCGAGGGGCGGCCCCAGGTCACGAGCATCATTCCTCTGGATCCCGCGACCTCCGACGGGGAACTGATGGGGGCCGCCGCGGCCGCGGAGGAGAAGTCGGGTCACCCCATGGCGATCGCGATACTCGAGAGGGCGAGAAGATCGGGGTCGACCATCCCCAGCCACTCGGAGTCGAGGGTGGTCGTCGCCCGCGGGGTCGAGACCCGCGTCGCCAGCTCGGTGATCCGGGTCGGCAGCCGTCTTTTCATGGAAGAGAACGGCATCGATCTCTTCCGCGCCTCGGACGCCGTCACGAAGCTGGTCCAGCGGGGAGAGAACATCCTCTACGTCGCGAGAGGGAAGAGACTGCTCGGCGTCATCGGCGTCCAGGACAGCCTTCGGGAAGGAATGAAGAAGGCGCTGAACCGCCTCCGGCAGTGCGGGATCGACGACATCGTCCTGCTCACCGGCGACGTCGAACAGCACGCGGAGATCGTGGCCACGCGCATGGCGATGGACCGCTACCAATCCGAGATGCTCCCCGAGGACAAGGCGGAAATGATCCTCAAGCTCCAGTCGAAGGGGATCCACGTGGTGGCGGTGGGCGATGGCATCAACGACGCCCCGGCGCTCGCGTACGCCGACGTCGGTGTGGCCATGGGTTCCACCCGTACCGACCTCGCCATGGAGGCAGCGGACATCATCATCGCGGGCGACGACCCGCTCAAGATCCCTCAGCTGATCCAGCTCTCGGACAAGACCATGTCGATCATCGACGAGAACTTCGCCGCCTCCATCGGAGTGAACACCGTCGGTCTGGTCCTCTCCGCGATCGGTGCGATGCCGGTGTTCTGGGGCGCGGTTCTGCACAACTTCTGCACGGTTGCGGTGGTGCTCAACTCGACGAGACTCCTGATGCACGACATGAGTCGAGAGGGCAGAAAGCCGTGATGGCCGCTCCGCCTCCGATGGCGACCGCTTTCGAACCGCAGGCGCACCGCGCTCGCGCCGCAGACCTCCGGGGCAGCGAGTCGCGGCGGATCTACGCCCGGAAGACTCCCCTGATCACGAAGCGGCGAAAGACGTGGACCGCGCTGCCCACCAGAACGGCAAGAACGACGAGAGAGATCACGGATCTCATCATGCGGTTTCCTCCTGAGTCGTGTCGAACGCCACCGCCTTCGGGGCGATCGTCTCGCGAGGACCTCGAGGGCCCCGAGGTCGACCCGCTCCGCCGGGGTCGGCCGAAGCCCGGGCCGGCGGTTCCAGCCGGGCCCGCCGATGTCGGTGCGGGTGTGGCTGGAGGTCTTCGATTGCAGAGAGACGACCCGGCTCTCGTTGGTTACAGACGAACTCTGCATGCGTCGGCGAGATCCGATCGCCGTCGCGGGTCCAGGGGATCCGGATCTCGAGGCGCCTGATTCCGGGATGACCAGGAAACCCCGCCTGTCTCGCGGAGTCGGGCCTGTGATCAGGACTCGGTTTGGCTGCAGAGTCACCAGGGAATTGAAGGGGGTTCGTTTGAAGTCGCGCTCGGGAGAGAGATGAAAGAGGAGGGGATCCGGATTGAGGTCGCGCTCGGGGGCGCGACTCGGACCTGGCGAGGCGCCAGGTCATGGATGAGTGGCCCCTTCCGTCGGTCCGGGAAGTCGGGTAACATGAACACGGACGCCAGTGACGTGCCTGGCTGATGCTCCGACCGTGCGGTCCTCACCGCGGGATGGACGATCGAATGGATGCCTATCGACTGCTGCGCCGGACCCAGGTCCTGGCCGAGCTCCCCGAGCGGACGCTGAGGCTCGTGGCCCGGAAGGCCACGAGACAGTACCTGCGGGCGGACAACTGCGTGTTCAAGGTCGGTGACCCTGGCGACGCCTTCTTCGTGATCGAGTCCGGTCAGGTCGAGGTGCTGGTCGGGACCGGCCCCGAGTCGAGCCAGGCCGTCGCCCAGGTGCTCGATGCCGGTGGGTGTTTCGGGGAGATCGCCCTGATCACCGACGAGCCCCGGACGGCCACGGTGCGGACCGTCAGCGACAGCGTCTTGCTCAGGATCGAGCGGGTGGACTTCCTCCCCCTGGTCTCGGATGTCAGATTCTACAAGCGGATGATGGAGGTCGTCTGCTCCCACCTGCGACGGTCCAACGCGGCACTGGCCGAGGCGGAGAGGATCGAGACGGCCATGAGCCGCTTTCTCGAGGTACATAGCGGTGGCAAGGTCAAGGTCGCGGAGGCCTTCGCCGGGCTTTCCAGCGTCACCGGCAAGGTCCCGGCGGAGGCGTCCGAGGGCCGGCCCCCACTGACGGTGACCGTGCTCCACCAGCTTCCCGGCCGGTTGCGACTCCGGCTGGAACCGGGAAGCGGCTCGCCCCGACGTCTCACCACGTCGGTGAAAGGGCACCCGGGAATCGTGGAGCTGAGCTACAGCCCGCCGACCCGGTCGCTGCTCATCAGGTTCGACCCCCATCGAGTGCTCTCGCGGGCGCTGGTGCTCAGGGCCGCGCTCGCCCACTCCCTGGCTCACGGCGGTTCCCCGGTGGCCATCCGGGAAGCCTCGTCTCCGGCTCCCTCGGCGAGTCTCGTCCTGGCGTCCGGCCTTGCCCTGGGGCTCGCGGGAGTGGGCAGGATAGCCGGTGCCTCGCCCGCCGCCGTGCACAGACTCGACGTGGTCGCCGGCTTCAGCGCGGTCACCGCGATCCTCCAGCATGGCTGGCACGAGGCCAGACATCGGGGGAGCATCGACCCCGAGGTCCTGGCGGTGTTCTACCTCCTGAGCTCGATGGCGGGAGGCGGGGGGGTCAGAGCGACCGCGATCACCTGGGCCGCCACTTTCGTCCGACACTGGCTCGCCCCCGAAGATGGAGGCGCGCTGCTGCGTCCTGTGATGGAAGAGGTCGACGGGCAGCCGAGGATCCACGAGGTCCGGTTGGAGCCTCTTCCGGCCATCGACCGTGGTTCGAGGATGTTCGACTTTCTGCGGACCCTGGTGAGATCAGCACTGGCCATCCAGGGAGGTCAGGATCCGCGAACCCTCTTCGGCGATATCAAGGCGCTCTCGAGGACCCACGGCAGCTTGCTCGAGGGCCTCGAAGGCGCCCGGAGCGAGGTGACGATGCGCTTCGACTGACCCGACCCCGATCGCGGAGGCTCCGGGAAGCGGGCCCGCGACGATGCTCGACAGTCCGGACCGGATCGGACCGGGATGTCGGCGAGAAACACCGATCTTCTGACCGACAGCGCTGCAAGGAAGGAGAACGACCACGTGATTACAACCGATCATCTGACGGGATTCGTGACCGGAGTGGGCGCCACAGCACTCGGGATCTACCTGTACAAGAGGAACCAGACCCGGGTCGACGAGTTCCTGAGAAGCCAGGGGTTCGACATCCCCG
>JACQZM010000270.1 GCA_016213885.1 Candidatus Rifleibacteriota bacterium
CACGTCGAGCGACCCGTCCAGGTCCAGGTCGGCCAGCGCCAGGCGCTCCTCGTCGAGGCCGCCGGTCCCGGTCGCCGCGGCGTCCGGAGGAACGGTGGGGCTGGTGCTTCGCGTATCCCACGCCAGCTCCAGGGAGCTGCCGGACCACGCCTCGAGGGTGCCGTCCTGGAGCATCACCACGATGTCGGGACACCGGTTCTGGCACACGCGGCCGCACACCATGGCGACCACCGGTACGTCCGGCAACGGCTTCCGGGCCACGCGACGCACCTTCCCGGTCGCCCCGTCGAGCAGCGCAAGGAGACTTCGACTCGACCGGTCCGCGGCCGGCGCGGACGCGCCGCCTGATCGGACTCCGGGAGCGACCGGCGATGGACCGGGGACCACGGCCGCGACCTCTGGACGCCCGTCCCCGTCGGCATCGAGCACCTGCGGCGCCGTCGGGTAACCCACCACGACCGGCTCGGAGGTCCACAGCACCGCTCCGTCGCGGCCTGACCGGGCCACGATCCTGTTCTCCCTGATCTCGTAGTTCTCCCGCAGGCAGACGATCTCCGACCGGCCGTCGCGATCGAGATCCGCCAGGGTCGGCCCGAACATCCACGGCCACTTCTTCGCCTCGTCCTGCCAGAGCACCCCTCCGGTCGAACCCGAGAGCACCGCGTAGCCGGGCTCCTCGGAGGCGACCACCAGGTCGACGCGACCGGCCCCGGTCAGATCGCCCAGGGCGAACCGGGGGTTGGAGCCGGTGGTGAACGGGACCCGCCACAGCTGGCGGCCTGTCTTTCCGGATACGGCCTGCACGGCCGCGCCGTACGCGTCCTGCACCGCGGCCACCACGTCGGGCTCGCCGTCGCCGTCGAGATCGGCCGCCGCCGGAGTCCACGTGAGCCGGCCGGCCATCCGGAACGCCCAGGTGACGTAGCCGGGCGACCCCGAGACCGCCACCAGCGCTCCCTCGTCGTCGGTCCGCGCCACGTCCGGAACCGTATCACCGTCGAGGTCGGCCACCACGGGCCTCGAGAGAGCGTGCGTTCCCGCCGGGAGCGCCCAGAGCTCCTGCCCGTCCAGCCCCCGGTACGCCTCGAGCTGACCCGCCCCCCTGGTGATCAGGATGTCGGGCAACCGGTCACCGTCCACATCGGCCAGGATCGGGTCGGTGACCGGGGAGTCCTTGAGCACGCTCCACCGGATCAGGCCGGTCTGGCCGTCCAGCACGACCAGGGACTGCTCCGTGGCCGCGACGACCTCGCAGCGGCCGTCTCCGTCCAGGTCGGACGCCCAGCCGGTGGCCCGGCGGAGCGGCGAGTGGGTCCAGAGGGAGCGTCCGGTCGAACCGGAGATGGCCAGGACCGACTGCTCGCCGAGGATCACGACCTCGGCCAGGCCGTCGCCGGTGGTGTCGCCGGCGGCGAGGTGCACCGCCGAGAGCTTCCCTCGCACACGGACGTCGAGCACCCAGAGCCTCCGGCCGGTGCGGCCGCAGAACGCCTCGACCCGGTCGGACGCGCCGACCACGACCTCCGGCGCCTCGTCCGATGCGATGTCGGCGACCACGATCTGGGAAGCGTTCTTCGAGGCGTCCACGGCCCACATCGGCCGGTGCAGCTTGCCCCCCCGGACGACCAGCCGGCCTTCCGCCACGGTGACGATCTCCGCGGCCCTGTCACCGTCCAGGTCGACCGCCACCGGGTCCGCCGTGCCCGGTTCCTGGTCGTCCACCTCGAACAGCTGGCGACGGCCGGCGAGATCGAGCGCCACCAGGCGGCCGGACGCGAAGCCGACCAGGCCTTCCTGCTGGCCCGTGCCGTCCAGGTCGGCCACCAGAAGCGTCGAGATCGAGTCGGGCTGCCGCGGCGTCGGATCCACCGTGATCTCGAACAGCCGCTGGCCGGTCTTGCCCGAGATCGCCTCGACGGTGCAGGTGCCGACGATGGCCATCACTTCCGGCGCGCCGTCGCCATCCAGGTCCGCGGCGGCCGTGGTCGGTCTCAGCGAGGCGGAGGGGGTGTATCGCCAGAGCCGACGCATGGGAGGGTCCCAGCCGGTGTAGATCGAGGTGGTGCCGCGGGTGACCTCCATGGACTGCACCCGCTGGTGATGGCCAGGACGACTGATCTGGGCGAGGTAGCGGCCCGCCGGCAGCTCGTGGGCCCGGGCCGGGAGCGTGGCGGTCCACGCCTGGGCTCCGGAGGATTCCTGGAGCAGGACCATGGTCGATCCGGGGAACGGGCTCTCGACCTGCAGCCAGCCGGTGTCCCGGTCGAGCCGGATCACCCGCTCCACGAGCATGCGGTTCTCCGGCACCACCACGTCCGACACGACGCCCGGGAGGCACCCCGGGGCCGAGAGCGTGAGCGTGTAGGTGCCCGCGGCGAGCTCCGTGTGGAACGGCGTGGTCGCCGTCACCGGGTGGGTCACGCCGGCAGGGCCCGCGGCCGAGCCTGTCGAAACGCGCGAGATGGCGCAGCGGGCGCCCGGCGGATCCGTGCTCACGGCCAGCACCCCGTGGGGATAGGGCAACACCGGGGAGTAGGACACCTCGCCACCTGGCGAGACCCGCACCGTGAGAGGCTGGTCGCTGTGACGGGCCTTCCGGAGGGTGAGCTGGTGCACTCCCGGTCGAGCGGTCCAGACGAGCGGGGTCGTGCCGAGGACCCGGCGGCCCAGCAGCACCTGGGCCCCTGGCGGCCCGGACGTGATCAGCACCCGGCCCGGGCGGAACAGGCCGGCGTAGACCGCCCCGCCGACGATGGTACCCACCAGGGTGGCCACGCCGAGGGCCAGCACCCGGCGCCAGGTCCGGGCCGACCGTGACGCCTTGATCAGCGCGAGCTCGTCGGCGACGGGCGCTCTCAGGGCGACTTCCTGGCGCTCCACCAGCGCCAGCGCCCCTCCGGTCAGCAGATCCTCGTGACGCCGGCCGTTCTCCACCCACTGCCGGGCGGTCCGCGAGAGGAGACGGGCGGCCCGTTCGGCCTCGTCGACATCGGGTCCCCAGGCGTCGACCAGCGGGCAGACGACCTCCGAGGCGAGCCTGATGGTCCGGCCGCCGCGGGGGTTCTCCTCCCGCACCACCAGATGATCTGCCAGCAGGTGCTCCAGGGTCTGGCGAGCCGCCTCCCGGTCCGGGAACACCAGCAGATCGTCCTCGTCCCGGGCGTGGGCGTAGCGCTCGCCGCCGGCGTCGCGCAGGGTCAGCGCCCGCAGGATCTGTCGGGCCAGCGCCGCGTGCTTGCCGTAGCGGTCGCCGGCCAGGCGCTCCTCCACGTAGCGCTGCAGCGCCCCCCGGGTGCCTCCCAGCGCCCGCTCGTAGAGGTCGCTCCCGATGACCCGCACCCGCTCCTCCCGGGCCCGGTCGTAGAGCTGGCGGCAGACGATCTGCAAGAGCGGCAGCGCCGATTCGCCCCGCTCGTGGACCGCCTCGAGGATGTCCCGGGCGAGACGGTCCGGGAACCGCTTCTCGTACGAGAAGTCGTAGACCTCGATATCCGACGGGCCGGAGATCGCCTCCACCAGGGCCGGCTCGCGCATCTCGCCGACGGAGAAGATCTGGGCGTGCCGGGCCAGCCGCGTCTCCACGGCGAACAGCTCCCCCCGAAACTCCGACCGGAACGAGAGGACCAGCTTGAGCGGTATTCCCGGCTGCTCCACGAGCTCGTTGATGAGCTCCAGGAACCGCATCACCCGCGGGGAGTGGGGGAGGTTGTGGGTGAACAGCTCCTCCAGCTGGTCCACCACCACCACCGGCACCTTTCCGGTGGCGCGCTGCCAGGCGTGCAGAGCCCTGGCCAGCAGCCTCGGCGTCGGTTCCGGGGCGTCACCCTGGGGGGGCTGCGCGTCCGGAGGCGCCGGAGATGGCCCAGGCCCCTCTCGAGAGAGCAGCGCGTCGGCCAGGCGGCGCGCCGGGTCGGGGCCGGAGACCACCACCAGCGGCGCGAACCGGTCCGCGTCGAGAGCCCTCACCAGCCCGGCCCTCAGCAGCGACGACTTGCCGATGCCGCACGGACCGAACACCATCACCAGCCGGACCGGGGGCGCCTCGACGAGCGCCGCCAGCTCCGAGACCTCGGCCTGGCGACCGAAGAAGATCACCGAGTCGTCCGGCTCGAAGTGCTCGAGGAACTTGTAGGGGTGCGGTGGGAACCCCGCGGCCCCGGCGTGGCGTCGCGCCCGGGCCATGCGCTCGACCCAACGCTCGACCTGTTCGAGCAGCTCGTCGACCGTGGGCCGGGCGTCCGGCTGCAGGTCGAGGCACCGCATCACCAGCTCGTCGAGACCGGACGGCACGCCGGGGTTCACCGACGTGGGCCGCCGCGGCGGCCCGGCGACCTGTATCCTGAAGATGCTGTCGGCGTCCGACGCCGTGAACAGCCGCTGTCCCGTCAGCATCTCGTGCATGATCACGCCGAGGGCGTACACGTCGGCCATCGGCGAGGGCACCTGGCCCCTGGCCTGCTCGGGCGCCATGTACCCGGCGGTTCCTGCTCCGACGAACGGGGTGTGCAGCGGATCGGAGTCCGCCGGCGCCTCGCCGCAGGTGGAGCCCACCCGGCTCTCCCGTCTGAACGAGAGCCCGAAATCCGCCACCTTGGCCCGTCCGCCCGCCTCGAGAAAGACGTTCAGCGGCTTCAGGTCGGCGTGGACGAGGCCTTTCAGATGGGCGGCCTGCACCCCCCGGACCACGTCCCGGGCCACACAGAGAGACTCCGACAGGGGCGGTCGGCCCCGGGCCAGACGGCTTCGCAACGTCTCGCCCCGGACGTACTCCATCACGAGATAGGCCGTGGGCCCGGCGATTCCGAACTCGTAGAGCCGGACCACGTTGTCGTGCTCCAGGGAGGCCTGGTGGATCGCCTCCGCCTGGAGCATCACCCCCACCGGAGCCAGCTTGTCCGCAAGGAGCTTGATCGCCACCTCTCGCTCGACCAGACGGTCCCGGGCCCTGAGCACGATGCCCATCCCGCCCCGGCCGAGCAGTCCGGTGACCTCGAACCGGTTCTGCAGCCCCGGAGGGAGCTCCGTGAGGAGCGACGCCGGTGCCTCGCTGGCGTAGCGGTCCGGCGTCGGCCCGAGCTTGACGGTGCGACTGGCGTCGGCCAGGGCGGCGGCGCTCACCCCGGGAACGCCACGGATGCACCCGCACCCGGGGCAGGGCTCCCCGACTGGCGTCGAAGGGCATTCCGGGCACTGCCAGGTGTCGTCCACGACGGTCTACCGGACCGGACCGACCCCGGGAGGACCCGGCACGGATCGTGTCGCGCGAAGAGGAGGACGTCTCATCAATGGTTGAGGATAGTTCGTGCCTGGACCGGACGCAACACCGGCGCGCCGCCCCTGGACGGTCCGGCTGCGGGGGTCCCGGCCTCAGGACGTCGGCAGGATCGCCAGATCGAGGAACCAGAAGACGTGGTAGGCGAGATCCGTTCGTCTGCCGTCGACCGGGAAGTTGTCGATTCTCACGGCGATATCCAGGTCGGCTCCGGTCAGGAACCCCCGTGGAAGATGAGCCGTGATCGTGGTGGACTCCCTCTCGATGACGCTCCGGTCAGGGTCGGTGGACGAGGAGACGAAAGCCTTGGCCCGGGCCAGCGGCTGGCGGAAGCAGAGGAGACGGTTCTTCCCGAAGCGCATCCAGAGCCGGAAGTGAGGCTCGAGGTTGCTGCACCTCAGGTGGACGTCGAACGGCCCCGTGAGCGGGGGCTCGAGTCGCCCCAGGTCGTACCACGGCCTGGTGGGCTCCAGCGGGTCCTGGGAGTCCTGGGGCTCCTCGAGCGCCATCTCCTCGCAGCACCGCCGGATCGGTCCGATCCGCTTCACCCTCATGTCGTTCATCGCGTCGAGGAGGCCCTCGGGGTCGACCTGGGGCTTCCTCGTGCAGAGCGCCAGGTAGTAGCTCCGCACGACCTTGGCGGCGGTCCCCTTCAGCCCCAGGAGCGGCCTGAACCCGCCGGTCGGGATCGGTCGATCCCGGGTGAACCGAACGTACGGCTCGGCCCACGATTCGACGTCCAGCAGCGGTCGACCGACGATCATCTCGCCGGCCCCGTCGATGTCGTTGAGCCAGGCCACCCTCTGGTAGACCTGGTGACGCTCGTCTTGCGAGAGCGCCGGGTCGGCGAGCCAGAGCGGTACCACCGAGGCCAGCGTCTTCCGGTCGAGCTTGAGCACGTCGCGGAACCAGACGTCGAGGAACCTGTACGCCTCGATCTCGAGCTCCCGCTTCTTCTTGGCGTCGAGCCCGTCGACCAGCCTGCGCCCCAGCGGCCGGAGGTGACGCCGTAGCTCCGGGTCTCTCTGGGGAAGCTGGGTCAACCGGCTCGTCAGCGCCGACAGGTCACGATTCTCCCGCTGGCTCATCCTCTCGATGAACACCTGACGCAGCGTGTCGTAGCCGCCCAGGGACGCCACGGGGATCGCGTCGTCCGGGTCGAGCTCCGCGAAGCGCACCCTGGCGGTGGTCAGCGGGTGCGCCCTGTAGATCGTCGTGGAGAGTCCCACCGGTTTCGGGCCCGGTCGGCTGTCCCAGCGGATCGCCGGGGCGGCACCGGCACCGGCCAGTTCGATCCCTGCCGTGAGCCCGGAGAGGTTCTCGCACGACAGCTCCAGGGTGTCCGGAACGACGAACCGGACCTGAGGCGAGGCCACGAGCTCGCTGGCGTGTCCGCACAGCCTGAACGCGTAGGAGTCCTGGCTGCGCCGGTCCTTGGGGAACCCGACCCTGAAGAGGTACCTGGTTCCGGGGGCGAGCCGGCTCAGCACCAGGTCGTGATCTCTCCGGGGCGGGTCGCTCCCGGTCCCCGCGGGTCTGCACAGGGATGCCCGGGTCGCGCCCTGGTCGTCTGCCCACACCCAGAGCCGCGTGGGGATCTCCAGGTCGGTCTGGAACCGGATCCGGGCCGACGTGAGACCCACGGAGATCTTCGGCTCGCCGGCCAGGCGAGGATCGACCGCCGGGGTGCGACCCGGTCGCAGCACGAACGCCAGCACCACGGCGACGAACACGGCGCCGGCGGCCGCCACGACGGTCGAGGTGTCGAGCCGGCGCCGGCCGGCTCGGCCGTCCCTGCGGCCCTGCTGGGCGGGCCGGTGAGCCACCGCGGAGCCCGGTCCCGTCGCGATCGCCCGGGTCCGCTCCACCGGGCGCCCCTGCGGCTTCGACACGAGCCTCGTGGCAGGGGCCTTTCCCGGGCCGATCGGCAGGGGAGCCTCCTCCCGCACCGCCTGGATCATCTCCGCGACCCTCCCGGCGGCGGACGGCCGGACCCGGAGGTCCCTCGCCAGGAGCAGGGCGACCAGCCTCTCCACCGGCTCGGGAGCCGCCACGCCCGCCGCCGCCACCGTGGGGAACTCCTCGCGGCAGTACCGGTGGAGCAGCCTGCTGTCGACGACCCCGGTGAACGGCAGCCCGCCTGTGAGCATCTCGTAGATCAGGATCCCCACGGAGAACACGTCGGCCGCCTCGGTGGCCGGCTGACCGAGGATGACCTCCGGCGGCACGTAGCCGGGGGTGCCGACGAAGATCCCGGCCAGAGTGAGCGACGCGTTGTCCGGCCGCTCCCCCCGCGCCAGGCCGAAGTCCGTGATCTTGGCGACGCCGTCGCCGTCGATCAGGACGTTTTCCGGCTTGAGGTCCCGGTGGATGATCTTGCGTTCGTGGGCCGCGGCGAGCCCGGAGGCCACGTCGTGGGCGATCCGGAGCGTGTGGGGCACCGACAGCCGGCGCTGCTCCATGAGGACCGACCTCAGGGTCTTTCCCTCGACGAACTCGAAGACCAGGTACGGCCGGCCCGAATCGGTTCCGGTGCCCAGGAGCGCCACGACGTTCCGGTGTTTCAGCTGGCTCGACAGCCGGCTCTCCTCGTCGAAGCGACGACGCGAATCCTCCTCGGAGAACGCCAGCGGTGAGAGGAGCTTGATCGCGACATGGCGGTCGAGCTTCAGGTGGCGCGCCCGGAAGACCCGGGCCGTGCCCCCGAACCCGAGCTCCTCCACGATCTCGTACTCGCGCAGGAACTCCCTGGAGAAAAGGTCCTCGCCCATGGTGCAACTCTGGTACTAGTGCATCGCTGTCGAAAGTCTATCCCCGGGAACCCAGGGGCCGCATCTCGCCCGCCGCGTCGGGAGAGCCTCATCGAGGCTGTCGTACGAAGTGGGGCATCTTCTCCGGGAGCTCGAGCGAGATCTCCACGAACCCTCTGTATCTGCCGTTCTCGTACCAGGGGGCCTGGTAGATCAGCTTCTTCACGCCGGCTTTCTCGATCGTGTAGACGCTGGTATCCCTGGAGGCGAGCAGGTGCCGCAGCTTGGTCCTGGACGGCTCCGGGTGGCAGTCGAAGAGGCTCTTGCCCACCAGCGCCCTGCCTCCCTCGCTGGCCACGCTCCGGGCCGCGGCGTCGTTCATGTCGAGGATGATTCCGTCGGCATCGCAGACGGTCACGCTGCCAGGAAACTCGGTCAGCCATTCAGCCGGCATGGTCGTCACCCTCCTTCGTCGGGTCGAGGAACCGGCGGAACTCATCCGGGACCTGCTGGTCCGGCACCGCAGCGGCCTCATGCTGCAATCGCCTCGAGGCCCTGCTGCGTGGGAGCGCCGTACCCCGCCCCGAAGTACCCCTCCAGGAGGTCGAAATCGTCGTCGCGGATCGTCACCGACGGGACCGATCGGTCGGCCCTGGCGAGGATCTCCACGGCCTCCCGGGCCAGGGCGAGAACCGTGGGCCGGTTGGCCACCGTCGGATCGACGACGCGCACCGCTTTCACCCGGGCGTCGAGCCCGGCCATCTTGAGGCCCACCACCAGCCCGGCCACGGTGCCGCAGGTGCCGGCGGGGAAGAAGATCGCCGCAGGCTGCGGCATCTCGCCGGCCCGGACCTGTCGCGCCAGCTCCAGCCCGGCATTCACGAAGCCGATCGCTCCCAGCCCCGTGGAACCTCCGGCGGGGATGTAGTACATGTCGGATCCCGCCCGGCTCGGCTGCGGAGCAGGCGACGCGGTCGCGCGCTCCAGGTAGCGATCGACGAGCCGCGGCAGCTCCTCGTACGAGGAGCCCAGTGACATCCTCGTCGCGTGCCGGGAGAAGAGACGGAGGCTCATGCGGACGTGGTCCGTCACCGGCTGCGGAAAGAGAAGGACGTGGACCTCGAAACCGTTTCTCGCCCCGTGGATGCAGGTGGCCAGGGCGTGGTTGGAGCCGAGGCCGCCCACGGTCAGGACCGCTCGACACCCCAGCGCGCGGGCCTGGGCCAGCAGGAGCTCCAGCTTCCGCGGCTTGTTGCCGCCGTAGGGGATGGCGCAGCGGTCGTCACGCTTGACCCAGATCTGGGGGAGCCCGGGGCCGGAGGCCAGGCGCTCCAGGCGATGGACCGGGCTCGGGCCGGCCATCAGGTCGATCCTCGGAAGTCGCTGCTCGAGATCCGGGAACCGATCGAACAGGGCGTAGTCGGAGTGGCTCATGGCGTCTGCTCGCCGATACTCTAGTACATCGAGCTCGAAGAAGCCAGGCAGTTTCTCCGCTGCTCGTGCCTGGGCCAGGGCTCTCCGGCTCACAGACCACTCTGGTCGGCCGACTGCGGCCATGCCCCCTCGAGAGAGGCCCGCTTCGGGCTGCGGGGGCGGCTCGTCTGCCGATTCACCTTCTTTCGGGCACACCGAAGCCCCGTGACCGCCTTGGTTTCATAGTCTGCATGGAGTTCATCGACCGGGAAGAGCCGTTGGCGTGGCTGCGCCGGAACTGGAGCGAGCCCCGGGGGGCGCTGCTGATTCTCCATGGACGACGCCGCGCTGGAAAGACGGAGCTTCTCCAGGTCTTCGGGAAAGACCTGCGTCGGGTCTTCCACGTCGCCACCCAGTCCTCGTCGGCAGTTCAGCTGAGGGCCCTGGCGAGCACCGTGGAAGATGGGCTTGAACAGGAAGCCGCGGGTGCGAGTTTCAGCGACTGGGAGGCGGCGTTCCGGTTCCTCGGGGCACGCTCCTGTGATCAGCGCACGCTCGTGGTATTCGAGCCAATCGAATCGGGCTGCCTTCTACCTCCAGACCCTTCATGATCTCGAGCTGATCGAACGCCGAGTTCCCATCACCGAAGAACGTCCGCACAAGAGCCGCAAGGGCATCTACGTGCTTCGCGATCCGTTCGTTCGTTTCTGGCTGAGGTTCGTCCACGGAGAGATTCCATCTCTCGAAGCCGGGAGGCTCGACAGAGTCCTGGAGGAGCGCATCCGCCCCGTCTGGAGCGACTTCGTGGCGCCGATCTTCGAAGAGGTCTGCCGTGAGTCCGTGCGACGTGAGACTCCAGGACTGAAGCTGCCGTTCGAACCGTCGCTCCGGAGCACCTGCCCCACCTGTTCGACCGGTTCTACCGGGTCGACCCGGTGCACTGATCCCGACGCCGTGGGGCTGACGGGCGCAGGGCGGCATCCACCCTGACCTCGCGTGCCTTCCGGGTCCGGTCGCAACGGACCGCCGAGGAGCATCTCATCTGGCACGGGGCGGAGGGCCTTCCCCCACGCACGGTACCTCTCGGGACTCGGGTGGAGCAGATCGGGCATCAGATCCGGTCGCACCACGTCGCCGCGGAGGAACAGAGCCGTCCCGGATGACCCGATCAGCCGCAGCATTCCTTGGTGGAGTCCTTGGACCGACGGGCCAGGAGTCTCTCCCGGATTCCGCGGGGATCGTGGCGGATCTCGTTGTCCCTGCGGATTGCTGCCGCCAGGTTCTTCCGGTGTCGGAGGTACTCATCCACCTGTGGCTTCCGGTGCAGGTAGTACCCGATGGTCGCATAGACACCGGAGAGCGCCAGCGAAGGGTACTGCTGGGCGATCTCCTCGGCGGTGGCCCCTTCCTCGAAGGCAGCCACAACAGTATCCAGCGTCACCCGGGACCCACCCACCCGGATGACCCCATCAGCGTCCGGCCGGAGCGGTACGGGGTCGTTCTCTATCATCAGGTTCACGGGGATGGACGACGAGGTAGGTCTTGATGGCGAGGACGACACGAGAGGACAGCGGGACGAGGCGTTGCTTGCCGCCCTTGCCGTTGCGGATGAAGGCGAGTGTGGGAGAGAGGTCACGGATGCGCAGACAGCAGAGCTCACGAGCGCGCACGCCGGTGTCGCAACGCACGGCGAGGATGGCCCGGTCACGCTTGCCCTCGATGGTGGTCGGGTCAGGCGAGTCGGTGAGAGCGGCCATCGGGGTCTCGGTGAAGAAGAGAGGTATAGTACGGA
>JACQZM010000706.1 GCA_016213885.1 Candidatus Rifleibacteriota bacterium
CCCTCCACTTCCTTGGTGACTCTGCAGCCAGGCCGAGGCCTGATCACAGGCCCGACTCCGCGAAACAGGTGGGGGATCCTGGCCCCGTACAGTCCGGCCCCGCATCGATTCCTGGCTCCTGGTGCGCCGGCCCGGCCGCGACGCTCGCGACCCCGCCGGACCTGCGGCCGGCTTCCTCATTATCTATTGCGGCGCTGCTCCGTCGACACCGGGCGTACAACTCCAAGCGATTCACGAGATTTTTTGCACGAAGTTCCTAATCTCGAGCCGGCGCCACGCCGATGTAGAATCCAGGATCGCGTCCGCAGGGTTGACAAGAAGGCCATCGGTCAACGTGCTCTTGTAGAGCTTCGTGACCTGTCCCCTCCATCAGGCGGGCATCCGGTGCGGAAGAGAGAACGACTCGTCGAGAGAGCCAGACGGAAACAAGGGTCAATCCGAGAGAAGGGGTACGAAAGGAGACGGTGTATGAAGTTCAGGTTGCGGCCCAGTGCGGCACTACTGGTCGCGGTGATCGGCATCAGCCTGGTGTTCTCGCCGGGGTGCGTCAAGAAGAAGAAGGCGAAGACGGCCACCGAGGTGCCCACGGAGAAGGCGGACGCCTCGACGGCCTCCACCTCCGAGGACGGACAGGCCTCCGATCCGAGCAGCTCGGAAGCGAAGTCGAGCTACGCGAAGGCCACGGATTCGAGATCGAGTCGGTACTCGTCCGACCCTGCCGCCGGTAGCGACTCCTCGGCTCTTCCGGGGGGCGACTCCAAGGGGATGGGAGACGGCGCCGGCGACACCGGAATGGGCGGTCTGAGCGGCTCGAGCCAGGGAGGGATCGAGTCGAGGAGCGCCTCGTCGGTCATCGGCGACAGCTCTTCCCCGGCCGAGATGAGCGAGACCCCGAAGGTGGAGGAGCCGGAGCCCGCGCCGGTCGTGACTCCGAAGAAGAGCAAGAAGAAGAAGAAGAAGGCCAAGGCGAAGGTCGAAGCGGTGGACGATACGGCCGCAGCCAGCGACGATGCCGGCGGCTCCGCCGATCCCGGGGCGTACGTGGTCAAGAAGGGCGACACCCTCTCCAAGATCGCCAAGTCCCACGGCGTCTCGCTCAAGAAGCTCCTGTCGGCCAACGGCCTGACCGCGGCTGATGCGGCGAAGCTGAAGGTCGGGACCAGGCTCAAGATGCCAGGAGCCAAGGCGAGCTAGTACACCGCTCCGGAAGTTCCCAGGCAGCTGACGGCCAGGGTCCGGAGTCGATCGACGACAGAGCACCACCGAAGCGAGGCCCTCCCCGTGGAGGGCCTCGACGTTTCCCCGATCAACTCTTGAGGAACTGCTCCGCCGCCTGATAGCCGAGCTGGCGGCCGTGGTCCCGCACCCGGGCCGGCAGATCCGCGGTGCCGACGCTGGAGCCGGGCGCGCTCCGCGCCGCCGACTCGACGGCCCGTCTCATCTCGGCCACGTTGTCCGGCCAGGGGTATTCCAGGAGGAGCCGCTCTGCCGCCGACACGAACCCGTCGAGCTGCTTGCCCAGACCGGCAGAGGCCTCGGCCAGGAGGTGCCGCGCCAGGAGGATCACCTCGTCGAATCTCTCGGCCAGCGGCTTGACGAAGATCTCGGCCACCCTGAGCCTCCGGTGGAACTCGTCGAGCAGCCGGTCGGCCTTCACCAGCTCGTCGAGATCCAGCGTCGTGGTGGCGATGAGCTTCACGTCCAGGAAATCCTCGTCTTCGAACGGAGGTTCCAGGATCTGGCCCGAGTCGAGAAGCGTGGTCAGCTTGCCCTGGACGGAGAGCGGAAGGCAGTCCACGTGAGCCAGCACCAGCGTGCCGCCGTCCGCCCGCTTCAGCGCCCCGACCTCGCCCGGGGCTCTCGAGGCCCACGGCCCGAGAGCACCCAGGACTCGCGTCTGGGCCTCCGAGGCGGGAATCTCGGCCAGGTCCACGACCACCAACCTGTCGGCGGGTCGTCCGGAGAAGTGGTGGATGAGCCGGGCCAGGTGGCGCTTGCCGGTTCCGGGCGGCCCCTGGATGAGCAGGGAGGCGAAGTACGGCGCCACCCGCTGCGCCTCGACCGCGAGCCTGGAGCTCTCGGTCCCCGCGATCACGAAACCCTCCACGACCGACCCGGGTGCCCACGTCTCCTGCGGTGTGGACATGGACTGGAGCCGTCGGGTCATGGCCGCCTTGATCGTGGCCAGGATCTTCTGGAGGTTGGTGGGCTTCACCAGGTAGTCGAAGGCGTTCAGCTTGATGGCCCGTGTGATCAGCGTGGCATCGCCGCGGGCCGTGAGCATCACCGCCTCCACGGAGGGCTGGGCCTCCTTGACCTTGCGCAGAAAGGTGATCCCGTCCATCCCCGGCATCATGATGTCCAGCAGGATGACGTCGAACTCCCCCGAGCAGGCCGGCCCGATCGCCTTCAACGGATCGTGATGCCAGACCGGCGCCAGGCCCGCCACCTCGAGGAAGTCGTTGAGCCACTCGCCGACCAGCGGGTCGTCCTCGACGATCATCACCCGGGGCGTCCGCTGCGTCGGCTCGGTCATCGCTCTTCACCATCGGTGGCCGTCGTGTCCTCGGCGTCATCCTGGCCGCGGGTCGCCGGTTCGTCCGGGTCGCCGGCTGGTGGCTTCCGGGTCGGCGGCGGCTCCTCGTCGGTCCCGGCCGCGGGCTCCTCCTGGGCGGGCTCCTCCTCGTCTTTCGGCGGCTTCTTGACCGGCTTGAAATCCGGTTCGTCCTGCGGCTTCGGGGGCTCGGCCTTGGGCTCGGGCGGCGGGACGAACCCCGGATTCACCCGCACGACGGCGTTTCTGCGCTGGTACTCGTCGTCGGAGACGAGCTCCTCCTTCTCCTTGCGGGACTCCTCCCGGGTGAACCAGGTCCGGTAGGTCCGCACCCTCATGCCCTCGATCCCCGTGATGTCGACCCGCTGATCGCCGGATCGCACCCGGGTGTCTTTCACCCAGTCGGTCTTGAACGGGATCTTCAGCGGCTTGCCGGGGTGGAGCTCGATCTTGAACGGCGGCTCCTGCACGGAGCGGATCTCGAAGGTGAGCCGGTCGGCCTTGAGCGACGCCAGGAGCAGCAGCGGCAGGTCCGTCTCGTTCTGGAATCTCAGATCCCAGTTGCCGTCCGTGACCGCCGCGTCGAGACCCGGGCTCGTGAACTTGAGCTCCGGATACCAGAAGACGTGCCGGTGGCGCTCGAGGATCTTCGCCCCGACCCGGAGCACCGGCTCGTACATGGTCGACGAGAGCTGGCCGACGCCGATCCCCACGGCGCGTCGCGACCCCGAAGCCTTGAAGCCCCCGCGGATGGTCCGTTCGCCCACCACCCGGTTGAACGAGAAGATGTCGCCGGGGTTGAGCATCACTCCGGAGATCCTCTGACAGGCCAGGACGATGTTGTCGAAGGTCGACGGGTCCGCGGACTCCACGACGCTGCTCTTGGTGGCCAGAACCACCGTGAACCCGTACTTCGGGTCGAAGAGCGGCACGGCTCTCCGGCTCGTGGCCGCATCCCGGGGCACCACGTCCACGACCCTCCGTTCCAGGAGCGGGTCCTTCCGGAACGAGGCCTCCAGGGCATCCATCACGGCGTCGATCGACGCTCCCTTGGACTCGTAGGTCAGCTCCACCTGGGTCCCGGCCAGCGGCCTGGCGTAGATCCTGTTGGAGGCGATCTTGGAGAGACGGGCGGCCACGTTCGTCTGGGTGAACTTGCGGTCGAGGGCCGGCGAGAACGGGATCTCCACCTTGGGGTAGTTCAGCGTCAGCCAGTCGTAGAGCTGCTGATAGACCGATTTCTTCTCGCCGATCTTCGACGCCTCCAGCGCCAGCACCGTGGGGTCCACCTGGAGCTTGAAGTGCTTCTGGGCACGGAGGAGCCAGAGGCTGTTCTGAAACTTGAGGTAGACCGGCTCCCCGTAGACCCAGTCCACGATCTGTCCGATCCTCGTGGCGGCGTCGTTCACCTTGAGCCCCGTGAGGTCGTAGCCGAGGAAGTGGACACCGGGCCGGATCCCCGAGGCCTTGAAGTAGATCTTGAGGCCGATGTAGGAAAGGAGCGTCAGGATCACGCCGGTCATCCCGAGGACGATCAGCACGTCTCCGCGGCCCCTGAAGTGGCGACGCATCGGCGGAGATTCTAGCACAGCCGGGCTCCGATCGCAGAGCTCTCTCTGCCGGGACCGGCGCCGACCGGGAAAGGGTGCGCGCGGTCCCCGGGGCTCTTGCGATTCCCCCGGACGCGCGCCTTGGAATTGCCTTCAGCCGTGATCCTGGGATAAGATGGCTTCAGCCCTCCGAGAGGGCGGGGGTTCTCTCTTTGGCCTATCTGGTTCTTCTCAACGAAGACAAGACCACCACCACCGTCGAGCTCACGAAGCCTCGTACCACCCTCGGCTCCAAGCCCGACAACGACCTCGTGGCCCCGGTGAAGGGCGTTTCTCGCCATCACGCCCAGGTGGTGGTGAAAGAGGGGAAGTTCCTCCTCGAAGACCTGGACTCCACCAACTTCGTCTTCGTGAACGGCCAGCAGGTGGACAAGTTCTGGCTCAAGGACGGCGTCGTCTTCACCCTCGGCGACTACGCGGCCATCCTCTTCCTGGAGCAGGTGGACGACGTCAAGATCCGGAAGTTCCTCGACGAGAACCTCCGGGATGTCGAGCCCAAGAACACGACCCGGATCATCCACAAGAACCTGCCCAAGACCGTCAAAGAGCTGGAGATCCTGATCGAGGTCGGCTCCCACATCAATTCGACTCTCGAGCTGAAGGCCGTGCTCGAGACGATCATCGACAAGACGCTGACCCTGATCCGGGCCGACCGGGGCTTCATCATGCTGCTGGAGAACGGGCAACTGGTCCCCAAGATCGCCCGGAACATGGAGACCGAGCTGATCGACGATCAGCGCTACGCCTTCTCGGCCAGCTTCGCCAAGAAGGTCATCGAGCGCAAAGAGCTGCTGATCTCCACCAACGTGGCGGAGGATCCGCGGTACAAGTCGGCCTCCATCATCAGCCACAAGATCCTCTCGATCATGAGTGCCCCGCTCAAGGTCCAGGAGGAGGTCATCGGCTGCCTCTACGTGGACATCCGGCAGTCCACCCGGTACTTCTCCGAGCAGGACGCGGCGTTCTTCGGGGCGCTGGCCAACCAGGCGTCGATCGCGATCCACAACGCCCGTCTGGCCGACAACCTCAAGAAGAACCAGCTGTTCCTCGAGCAGACCAACGCCCAGCTCCAGCGGAGCCTCGAGAAGCTCATCGAGACCAACCTGAAGCTCGAACGCCAGCGGACCGAGCTGGGGGTGCTCTACGAGGTGTCCCGGGCGCTGAACATGGCGCCCGACATGGATTCGATCCTGAGGTCGATCCTGGGCAAGATCCGCGAGCTGCTGGGAGCGGAGCGCGGCAGCCTCATGATGTACGACGAACGTCTGGGCGGGCTGGTCGTGCGGATCGTCGACGGCGCCAAGATGCTCCCCGGCGCGCCCGTGGTGCTCAAGCTGGGCGAGGGCGTGGCGGGCATCGTGGCCCGCACCGGCAAGGGCATCCTGGTGAACGAGGGGTCGAAAGACAAGCGATTCAAGCACATGTTCAACCGCGACTCCGACGTGAGGCAGATCATCTGCGTGCCGCTGATGTCGAACGAGAACTGCATCGGCGTCATCAACCTGGTGAACAACAAGAAGAACAGGGAGTTCACCAAGGACGACCTGAACCTCATGACCTCCATCGCCAACCTGGCGGCGGTCTCCATCGAGAAGTTCCGTCTCTACCAGGAGAAGCTGAACCAGGAGAAGCTCAACCTGGAGATCGAGGACGCGCAGAAGGTCCAGCAGCTGCTCTTGCCCCGCACCCTGCCGACCTTCCCCTGCTTCGAGTTCTCCGCCAAGTACGCCCTGGCCAACCGGGTCGGCGGCGACTACTACGACTTCATCCCGGTCGACGAGAACCGGCTCGCCGTGGTGATCGCCGACGTGTCGGGCCACGACATCGCCTCGGCGCTCGTGATGGCCATGGGGCGCAACCTGATCCGCACTCTGTTCGACATCCACAAGTCTCCGGCGGAGGTGCTCTCCAAGACGAGCCTGGTGCTCCGGCAGGACACCCAGTCGTGCCGGTACATCACCATGTTCCTGGGCATCCTGGACAGCCGGCAGATGACCCTCACGTACTCCAACGCGGGCCACAACTACCCGCTCTACCTCAAGTCCGGCGAGGCGGAGTTCAACAGCCTCTCCGTGGGCGGGTTCCCGCTGGGGCTGGTGGACGACTACAACTACCTGGAAGAGACGATCCAGCTGGCGCCGGGCGAGCTCCTGGTGCTCTACACCGACGGGCTCATCGAGGCCCAGTCGCCGTCGGGGGAGATGTTCGAGCTCAGGCGTCTGGAGCGGATCATCAAGGAGTACCAGCACAACCCGATCGAGGAGCTGGCCACGACGATCTACGAGAAGGCGCTGGAGTTCACCCAGAAAGAGAAGCTCGCCGACGACTTCACGTTCGTCGCCATCAGGGCCAAGCCGGCGTCCAAGGAGATGCACCTCGCGTTCCCGTCGCGGCTGGAGGAGATCACGCCCCACACCAACCGGATGGTGGCGTTCGCCCAGTCCAACGGCTTCTTCCTGGACGACAAGTTCAACCTGGTGCTGGTGCTGAAAGAGGCGCTCACGAACGCCATCGAGCACGGAAACAAGTTCGACGTGGAGAAGCAGGTCCAGGTCTCCGTGATCCCGACCCACAAAGATCTGACGATCATCGTGCGCGATCAGGGGGAGGGGTTCAACCTCTACAAGGTGTTCTCCGAGGGCAAGAAGAACCTGTTCAAGGAGCGGGGGCGTGGACTCATCATCATGAACGAGTACGCCGACAAGGTGGAGTTCAACGACCGGGGCAACGAGATCCGCCTGATCTTCTGCCGGTCCGAGGAGAAGCGGGCGGGTCTGGCCTGACCGGCCGGTCCGTGGTCGACGGGAACGAGGTTTGACCTTGAGGATCAAGTTCTGGGGCACCCGCGGGTCGATCCCGACGCCGGAGCCGAACATGATCAAGTACGGCGGGGACACGGCCTGCGTCGAGGTGCGCGTCGGCAAGGACGTCATCATCCTGGATGCCGGGACCGGCCTGCGCAAGATGGGGGCCTCGCTCCTGACCGACACGGAGTGGGACGGCAAGGCGCACCTCTTGCTGTCGCACACGCACTGGGATCACATCCAGGGGTTCCCGGTCTTCGCGCCGATCTTCCAGCCCGGGAGCGAGCTGAAGATCTACGGGGCGTTCCGGGCCGACTTCCGGCTGGACGAGTGCCTCGAAGGCCAGATGTCCAACCTGTACTTCCCGGTGAAGTTCCGCGAGCTTCCCTCCAAGATCAGCTTCACCGAGATGATCGAGGAGACGCTCCAGATCGGCGGCGCCCGGGTCTCCGCCAGGGCGCTGAACCATCCCCAGGGGTCGTTCGGCTACCGGATCGACGACGGCAAGAACGTGGTCGTGTACGCCACCGACACGGAGCCGCTGGGAGACCAGCCCAACACGAACCTCCTGGAGCTGGCCTCCGGCGCCGACATCCTGATCCTGGACGCCCAGTTCACCCCGGAGGAGTACGCCCGCTCCAAGAAGGGGTGGGGCCACTCCACGTGGAAAGACTGCGTCGCCGTGGCCACGGAGGCCCAGGCGAAGACGTTGATCCTGTTCCATCACGATCCGTACCACGACGACGACATGATCGACAGTCTCGTGCTCGAGGCCCGGAATTTCTTCCCGAACACCATGGGGGCGGCGAGGGAGCAGGTCTACCTCCTGGAGGCGGCCCAGGCCGTGGCGGACGCGGTGCCCGGGGTGCAGGCCACGATCCAGGTTCCCAGGGACCAGCCGATCAGGGTCTCGTACGTGGAGCGGGCCAACTCCATCGTGTTCCACCTGCCGGAGGACCTGAGCCTGTTCAACTCCCAGAAGTACGTCCAGGCGCTCTGTTCCACCGTGAAGGCTGGCCACCGGAAGATCGTGCTGAACATGACCCGGCTGACCCACCTGGACTCCGCGGGCGTGGGGTCTCTGGCCTCGATCTACTCGTTCTCGAAGCGACAGGGCGTGCCTCTCTGCATGACCAACATCAACAAGAGCATCTTCAACGTCCTGGAGGTGACCCGGTTCACCCAGCTCATCCCCACCTTCAAGACCGAGGAAGAGGCGGTGGCATAGCACTTGGTGCGAGCCCCATGACGTGAGTCCCCGATCCGGGTCGCTCCCGACGGCCGGACGGCCGTCGCAGCGCCGGAGCCCGGGTCGGTGTCACCGGGCGTACAGGGCCAGGTGGTCGAGCACGATTCCCCGGGTCAAGAAGCCCGGGGAGTGGCGCTCCGCAACGATCCGCACCCGGGCCGGACGATCGAGCAGACGGGGATCGATCCGGAGCCAGCCCTCGAACGGAGCCGGCGGTTCGGGCACCCTCAGACAGGCCGCCTCGATCCAGGCAGAGCCGTCGAGAAACTGCACCACCAGCTTCTCCACCGGGCTGCCGCCGCTCACTCGATAGCGCAGGTACAGTTCCCGGGATCTCCGGCGGGGACCCCAGGTCGCGGGGTGCTCGTAGTCGTACCTGGAGGCGGCATCGTGCATCCCCCCCGAAAGGAAGCCCGCCTTGTCGGCGGAGAACCGGGCCGGCGGATCCACCGCCACGGCCCGGGCCGCGGTCTCCAGGGCCGGCCGCCCCGCAGCCGCCCCGCCGTCGGCGAACCGCAGCGCCGCCACCGGCTCCAGCGCGGCGGGAGGCGACGTCAGCGGCGCCGGGAGCCGGATGCGGTCCGTGGGCAGTCCGGGATCGACGGGAGAGGCTGCCTTCAAGAAACGCTCCAGGTCCAGCAGCCGTTCGATCCTCCTGACGAGCCGCTCGTGAGTCGCGACCGTCGTCTCGAACCGCAGGAAGATCCGGTCGTTCACCGCCTCGAGAGCGTCGGACCAGAAGCGAAGGTCCGGAGCCGCCGCCCAGCTCTGACACCGGGCGCGCCACATCAGGCCGAACCGCTCCCGGGCAGCCCTGTCCGACTGCGGACCCATCGCCATCTCCGTGGCCCGGGAGAGAGCCTGCATCGACCACTCGAGGAGTCGTACCAGCTCCGCGGCCACCCGCTCCGCCGGGGGGGCCTTCACCCGCCGACTCGCCAGCTCCACGCCGTCCAGAGCGACCAGGCGCATGTCGTAGCGGGTGCCGGGGGCGAGGCCACGCACCGTGAGCCGATGACTGTGACGCGGCGCAGCATCCGCGGTGGTCAGACCGCCGGGCTCGACGGAGAGCCTGGCGGCCAGCGGCTCCGGCGTGGTGAACACGACGGTCAGCCAGGTCGGCCCCACGATCGGGGCGAGATCGCTCAGCGTGGGCCGGCGAACGGTCGGAGCCGTCGGCGCCGTCGGCGACACGGTCGGGGAGGGGAGACCGGCCGGCCGACCCCGGAGCATCAGGCCGCCGACCGACAGCGCCAAGAGCGTCACCATCGCAACACCTGCGGCGAGCCAGCGAGACCGGCGTCTCCGCGGGTCGGGACCGGGCGCGCCCGCGTCGCTCGCTCCGCGGCCGAGCCGGGCGCCTGGTCGGTCGGCGGGAGAGGGCCTCCGGCCCGGGACCGACCGGACCGGCCTGCTCCGGACGGGC
>JACQZM010000271.1 GCA_016213885.1 Candidatus Rifleibacteriota bacterium
GCGACTCCACGCCGCAAGGATACGACAACTACGTGCACCTGTCCAGGCCAATGTAAGGGTAAGGGGCAGGACTAGCCATCGTGATCATCCGAGTCTGAAGACCAGCCTCGGGACGCTAGCCGCCAACACCCCTCGGGCGGAGGGATCAACTCCGCGATGGTTCGACGGGCGGAGGTAGGGTGCGGCGGAGGTCCGGTCGTGCTCGGATCTCAGGGGGCCGCGAATGCTCTGGCGTACTTGGCGCGTCGTGAGACCTGGCGGGGGCGTGGGTACAACCGAGTCGAGCGCGGAGTAAGAAGCCGGCTCCAGGGCCGTCCAGGGTTCCTGGGTTCCTTGCGGCGGGGGGCTGACGCTCGCCCTGAAGAACGAGCCCAGGCGGTGGGACGGCCTCGCCGACCGTGGCGGCGCCGACCACTCGCTTCCCTTTCTCGCTGACGGCGTGTTACCTTCGGGCCCATGCGCATCGCCTGCTGGTTCCTGTTCCTGATGGTACTCCTGGCCGGCGGCGTCTCGGCCGCGGAGCCGGTGCGCCTGCTCTACCTGATCCACGGGTGGAACGGGAGCCTGGAGAGCTTCGGCGCGGTCACCAAGCTGCTCTCGGAGGCGCAGCCCGGCCTCTGGCCCGACGGCTTCTGGACCGTGATTCCGATCGAGTACAGGCCGGTCCACCGCGACGCCACCCTCCCGGAGCAGGCCGCGGCGTGCGGCACCCAGATCGAGGACGAGGCCCGGAAGGTGGCTGCCCGGTTCCCGGACCGGCCCCGGGAGGTCTACTTCGTCACCCACAGCATGGGCGGCCTCATCCTGCGACACCTGTACCTCGCCCACCGGAACGAGAAGGACGGGCTCGGGGCGCTGTTCGCAGACGTGAAGAGGGCGGTGCTGGTGGCCCCCCCGAACCAGGGGTCCGACGAGGTCCGGTTCGCCTTTCTCGAGCTGGAGCAGAGCCTCTCGGACCTCACCGGCGCGCTGCTCTCCGACCGTTCGTTGAAGAGCCTGACCAACACCACCGTGAAGTCGCTGATGGGGGGCATCCCGCTGGAGCAGGCCCAGGACATGGCCGCGGGCTCCGACTACCTCGAGGAGCTCAACGACAGGTGGGGCGACGCCGGAGCCTGCGAACGGTTTCCGGCGTGGATACTGGCCGGTGCCCACGACATGGTGGTCGACCTGGCCAACGCCAACCTCAACCTGACCCAGGTGATGCTGGGAGACGATGGCCGGACTCGATGCCAGCGCTGCGTCATGGATCAGGGGCGTATCCGGTACTACCCGTACAACCACTCCAACACGAACCGCCGCGACGGCATCCTGGGGTCGGTGGACGGGCCGGCTCACCCGGTCTTTGCGGACCTGGCGCAGATTCTCCTCGGCAAGACGCCTCCCCCGGCCCCGCCCAGCGTCGGGCCGTCGAAGATCTTCCTCAGGCTGCGACACCCGGCCACGGACCGGATCAAGGACGTCACCGTGGATCCGTTCGAGGGAGCGGTGAGGAGCGCGCGGCAGTACGTGATGAGCCTGCCCGAGGGGAAGGTCGTGGGGTTCCGGCAGCGAGATCTCGTCGTCCTGGCCGGGCCTCCCCAGGCGCTGATGCCGGTCTCCGGGCCCATGGTGCTGATCCTCAAGGTGAAGGCGGATCGCAAGAGCATCCTCCCGACGTTCCTGCCGTACGTCCCTCGGATCCTGAAGTTCGAGAAGGACTACGGCCCCAGCGACCTGATCCGGGGCCGGGAGGTCGCCTACAGGCCGATCCAGCTGAGCCTGCCGCCGGGCCTCGTGACGACCAACTCGGTCTTGTCGCTGACGGTCCAGCTCGTCGAGTCGCCGGCGGACATCCCGGAGGCCGCCCTGTTCGTGCCGGGCGGCTGCCTCCAGCCTGGCGGAGCCGCCGCGACGAGGGTCCAGAGCGCCGAGAAAGCCCTGGAGGGAAAGGACAACCTCGACCTGGCCCGGCAGCTCAGAAAGCTGGGGGCGACGCAGGACGAGGCGCTGGTGGGGCTGCTGGCCAAGTACACGGCGGAGCGATACCCGGTACCGCTGAGGCGGGCCGCTGTGGCCGCCCTGGGAGATCTCCACACCGGAGAGGCGCTGGTGCCGATCCGTGTGGCCAGCCGATCGACCGATCCGACGCTCCGGGCGGTGGCGCTCGACGCGATGGGGCGCGTGCCCTCCGGCGACGGCATCGCCGAGCTGGTGGATCTGCTCGACGGCTCCGCCACCCAGAAGGACGAGCGGGCCGCGCTGGCGGCGATCGAGCAGGCGCCGGAGCCGCTTCTCGTCGATGCCCTGAGCAAGGCGCTGCCGGCCGACGCGCCGGCGAAGCGCCGGAGTCGGCTCACGGCGCTGGCTCTCGCCTGCAGCCGGGCCACTCCCCGGTTGATGGGGTTCGTGGCCCGCCAGGCCCTGGTCGTGACCACCGGCCGGGCCGCGCCCGACCCGTACGGCCGGAT
Source organism: Candidatus Rifleibacteriota bacterium (assembly GCA_016213885.1). Classification (GTDB taxonomy): domain Bacteria; phylum Muiribacteriota; class UBA6191; order JACPRK01; family JACQZM01; genus JACQZM01. The sequence goes on from JACQZM010000271.1 coordinate 2,451, forward strand.
CCTCGACGTGCTGGTGGAGCATTCCACGCCGGACGACCGCGCCTGGGTCCGTCGGATGAGAAGGGCCGCAGGGCAAGGCAAGGACGCCACCTGGTCGGTCCGGCTTCTGAAGCAGCTCGCGAAGCACGGCGCCGGCGCCGATCCGGAGGAGTGAACAGTGGGCCCCCTGATCGTCCAGCTCGGGAACCGGAGCCTGTCAAGCATCATCGCCCTGCCGCCGGCTCCTCCAACGCCACCATTCCGAGTCGCGGCTCCTGGAAAAGCGCCACCAGGAGTCCTATGCAGCGAAGGGTCCCATCGGAGCACTGAACGCTCTCGAGCAACAACTCCGACTGGCCTCTTCTTTGCTTGATGAAGGGGACGCGCCGTTCACCGACAAGCAGGGAGCCCACTTCCGTCACGCCAGCGAGAATTCCCTTCAAGTAGTGGACAATGTTGACGAGGGCGCCAGGTCGTTTCCTCTCAAGTCGTGCTAGAATCCACGCCAGATTCGCTCCATCCCGAGCCAGGTACTTCCAGGGTGAGTCGTCCGTGGGGTTCTTGAATCGGTCCGGTGCGATGTTGTAGCTCTGAACCTCGGTCAGTGCCTTCCAGAGCGGCCTGATCTCGGCACGGGATCCATGAAGCGGCAGCATGAGCTGGTCGCTGTCGGGAATTCCACGCCGAGGAAGTCCCTGATAGCTACCGCCATCCTCACGCTCCTGTCGGTCAAACAGAACCTTGACCTCAGTGGCGTCCGAGGTCGTACTCTCACCTCTGATGAGGCGCTCGGAGAGCACCCGATAGCGCCCTCCCTCCGTCACGCGCAGGCTGAAGCTGTAGGTGTGTCGATTGCGCGGGAGGGCAACAACGACCTCGAACGACAAGTCCGACGGACGCCCTTTCTTGCCTTCGCGGAATCGCACCTTGCCTGCTCCCCCTCGTCGATCCAAAGCTCTATCGAGACCGTCGGCGAGTGCGTCCCGGATGAATTGAAGCCCATCGATCACATTGGACTTCCCGGCAGCATTCGGACCAACGAGGTACGTGATGCGGTCAAACTCAATGAGGACGTCGCGGGCGCTCCGGAAGTTCTGGAGGTGAAGGGCCACGATCCGGGGAGGTGTCACTTTCTAGCTCCCTTCCTCCGACACGAACTCGTTGGAATCTTCTGGGCTGACCCGACCGCGCATCAGCCCAGCGCGCGGTGGGACGCGGGCGATGCACAAGCGGGGCTTGCCGTCGAGGTCGACGGGGAGGACGGGCTGTTCGCACTCGAGCAGCAACCTCCCTCGACCGACCAGCGTGAATGGGAGGCGGTACACCCGGTCGACCCGGGTCTCCCAGACCTCGTGGGCCGCTTCCACCTTCTTGACCTGAAGCGAGGGGTGCCGCGGATCCTGGCGGAGGAAGTCGACCGCCTTGGTGACTTTCTTCTGGATGGCTGACGGCAGCTTGATCAGGTCGTGCGGGAACGACGGCTTGAAAAGGTGCTCGAAGTGGCTCATCGAAGGACCCACTCTCACGTCAATGCCTCCGTGCATCGACCTGCAGACCGACCTGGCTCTCCCACAGGTCCGCCCGTCCGCCTGAGCGCTGAACGCAGATCATCCACGAAATGCCTGAGAGAAGCGTCGGCCTTGCACGCCTCGTACAGGTCCATCGCCTCGACCACATCTTCTGCGAATTCGGCGCCGCCAAGGCGGACGACGTGACCTGCTGCCCGAAGAGCGTGTGTGAAAGCGGCCTTGTACCGCGCTCGCTCGCACTTGTAACGCATCGGGGTGATGTGTACTCCCAGCGCGTTCTCGAGCGAGGTAGGATCGGCGAGATACCACCTCTCGACATGAGGATCGGGGCAAGCGATGACCCAGGCGGGGAACTTGGCCGTGTCGATGGTCCCCCTGATATCTCTGGATACGTCAGCCCAGCCCTTGCAGTTGGCGTCGATGACGGCCACCAGGACCTCTCCGCTCACGGGACTGACCAGTCGCTGATGGAGCTTGAGCTCCTTGAGGGCGCGACCGGCTCCTCCAACGGCAGAGCCAGTGTGGACAATTGTCGCAACGTCCTCCTCACGAGCAATTCGACGAACGACCGACTGCACGAAGCTCTCGTGAGCCGTGTCCTCCGCAAAGAGTCGCAGCGAAGTCGTTCGGCTACTCATCGAGCAATCCTCTCCGTGCGAGGGCGTCGAAGACTTGTTCCTCCGACGGGGTCGTCAGGGCCTCACGAAGCTCCACATCCTGGAAGAGTGGCCCGGACGGCTGGAAACGGACCAGCTCCGTCGAGCCCTTGGAGAGACCCACCCTGTAGAGAGCAATTGAGTCAGGCTGCTCGTTGGCGAGCCGTGACACGGCTCCGCAGAAGACCGGAGAGTGAGAGGTCACCAGGACCTGTCGCGGCCCTGGTTCGTCGGTCGAGAGGGAGAGCAACATCCGGGCGATCAGTTCGATCCGTCGAGGGTGGACGCCGTTCTCAGGCTCCTCGATCGCGACCAGACTTCCTCCCCAAGGGTTGCAGGCGACACAGGCAAGAGCGAGGACCCTCAGAGTGCCTTCCGATGCCACTCGAGCGGAGAAGGGCGTGCCCCTCTGGATGATGTCGATGTCGATCACGCCTCGCTTGGGGTCGACGTCCACTGCGAGGTCCTGGACCGAGGGTACGAGCGTCTTGAAGATGCGCCGTACCGAATCGTACGCCTTGGGCTCCTGCCCCTTGAGGCGGAACAAGAACGGACCGATCCTCTCTCCTGACGGTCCGATGTCACTGACCTCCTCGGGCCCCCTGGCCGATCGCATCGCCATGCGGGGATCGAGGTAGTAGGCCTTCCAGGAGGAAAGCTCCTCTCGGGCCTGCTCGATGACGTCGTAGTCGCGACCGGTGAAGCGTCGATCGGATAGCTGCGTGAAAGCCTGCCCGAGGTGTTCAAATAGGGGCTTCCCACGTTTGCGGCGCCGGACACGGATCTGTCCATCCACCACCTCGAGTCGAGGGTCTCCAAGGACAGTCCGTTTTCCGGTGAGCTGGGCGAGGAACTCGTCGGAGACTGACAGGCGGCCGGTTCTCGGAGAGACAGCAACCTCTGCCTTGTAGAGCATCCTTCGCGTGCTTCTCTCGATCGTGGCCTCGAGCACGAAGGTGGCCCGCTCTTGTTCCAGCAAAGCCGGCAGACCTCCCGCAGGCAATGAGAACGTCTCCAGAGCTCGGCCACGCACCGGCTCGGAGAGCGCATCCGCTAGGGTACGTTCCGACGCCAGTCGAGAGAAGACTTGCACGGCGTCGATGAAGTTGCTCTTGCCCACGGCGTTCGGGCCGAACAGCACGGTCAGGGGGGCCAGCTCGACCGGCGCCTTCATCGCAAGGGACTTGAACCCGACAATCCTCAGGCTGTTCAACATGCAGACCACCTTACTCTGGAGTCAAGGGAGCCGCCAGCCCCGCCCGACGCCGACGCAGTTCACCGGGTTCACCAGCGTCTGGGCGTTGGATTCGAAGATGTCACCCGTGGTGTAGATAACCAGGATATTGAAGGCCCCCAATGCCTCGCGAGCGGCCTCGAGGACACGCATGTGCAGCGGCGATCTCTTGAATCTCGTCGGGGGATGAAGCTCGATGACTCCGTCCGCTAGGTGAACGGCTCCACGCGCATGTCGACGGCACAGGTCCTCGGTGGTCCTGATCAGCAGAGGATGGAGGAACAAGTGGTCTGTGGTACCTTCGGCGAACAGGGCCAGGGAGACGTATGCAGTCACTGAACATCTCCGTTTCGTCGCTCGACGGAGCTCAAGTAGTGGCGCACCTCGAATCGCTCCACGAACTCTCGAGTTTCCAGGAGGGGTAGCTCTCCCTCGTCTGTGGATCGTACGGGCCGAATGCGAGTTCTCTTCTCGAACCCGGCGCCCGTCTGGGGCAACGCTCGAATCATGTCGGCGAAGAGCATCTCCCCTTCACGAAGCTTCGACAGAACCGCCGGCGAATGGCTATTGACGATGACCTGGTACCATGAACCCCACTCGCGCCTATCCGTCGCTCTGGAGAGTCCCCTGACCGCCTCTCGGATGAGGTCGATGAGACGCGACAGGCGGCCTGGGTGAATCCCGTTCTCCGGCTCCTCGAAGCACAGCAGCCCACCATGCTGCGGGTCATGAAGCATGGTGAGAAGAGCAAGAACGCGCAGAGTACCATCGGACAGGACGCGCGACGGGAATGGGAGCTCATCGCGCATCGTAACATCGACCCGATTCTCTCGGTTCACCTTGTCCTCGATGACATCCAAGTCGAGCAGTCCAGGGATCACGCTGGACAGGTCGAGTGCGATATCCGAGACGAGCCCCTTCGGGAGTGTCTCGCTCGCGGTCGTCGCCTTGATCCGCGCGAGGACGGTGGCCAGATTGGAGCCATTTCTTTCCAGAATCTCGCGGGCGGTTGTTGGACTCGCGCGCCGCACCGCAGCGGGGTCGATCTGCAGGTAGCGCCACGAGCGAAACTCCTCCCGCAGTGCAAAGAGATGTGGAAAGTCCACGCTCGTCATGGACGACAGAACGGTGGCCTCCGCCGCGGTGGCCGGGCGTTTTCGGCCCTGATGTCCGTCCTGATGGACGTGGAATACCTGTTTGCCGTCCTCATCTGCAGTGGTGAGAAGAGGCTTACGCCGACCATACGTGAGTAGTTGGTCGTGCGCTTCGGTGGTGCCGTGACCTGTCCTCCACCGGTCATCCCGGGAGAGGATCGGGATAGCCTCCTCACGAATGACAAACAGCCGCTCGATCTCCCTGTGGTCACGTCGTCTCTCTATCACAACTTCGTACCGGAGCCGATTGTGCTTGATCTTGACGGCCCCCCCCCACGGATCCCGGACCTCCGGACTCAGGAGTAGCTCGGCCGCCAGCTTCATCCGGGAGACAAAGCTGCCATCCGGTCTTCTCCGGAACAACTCATGGGGTTCACCACGGAGGCCCGTGAATGCCTCCGCCAGGTCGTAGGTGCTGAGTCGCGACAGAAGCTCGAGCGCATCGAAGAGATTCGACTTCCCGGAGGCGTTGAGGCCGACGATGGCGACGAACGGTGACACATCGAGCTGGAAGTCCGTGAAGGTCTTGAATCCATCGATCTCGATCCGGGTCAGCATGTCGACGCGCACCTCCGCCCGAAGCTCTTGATCACGGGCGAGTCCATCGAGGTCCGCGATCCAAGAGGAGTAGCCCCCTTGGTCGATGCATTCCATATGATCATCCTGGAGAATCCTCCCTCAGTGGTTCACTCCTCGTGTTCGTCTGCAGACGATGCGGGGGCCTGGCGTTGGACGCCGAGGTCGAGTGGTGGGTGGTCGTCATGGGGCGTTGCTCAGGGCTCCTGAGGTCCTGCGGGGAATCCGTCCCCAGGAAAGCACGAACCCCCCGACCGCCCTGCTGATGGTGGCGACGAGGGGTCCTCGAGCTCACACCCGAACCCCCAGGTGGTCCAGGCCCGGGAGCGTAGGGAAGAGGATATCAGCAGGACCGACCGGGTGTCGAGGATAGCGGAGATCGGGGTGGGGATCAAGAAGGGCCGTCAGAGACGGGAACTCCTCAGGCGAGCGGGCACCTCAGAAAGGGTCTGCCCACTGACGGAGTCGCGAGTCACGGCGCCAGGCATCCTCTTGCCTCGGCCCATGCTCCATGGTGGCAGGAGTCCAGAGCCCGAAGACGACGCAGCGAGGTGATCCGAGTGTTCGACAGCCTGGGGCTACAGAGGCTCGGCTCATAGACGCGCTTTCGAGAGCTCCGGGGGGACCCGAAATCGACATCACCGATCGTGCAGCGATCACCTCGTTCCTCGACCATTTCAACCGCAAGTCATTCAGAGTCTCCAAAGACGTCATGATCTTCTCTCCCCGGACGCGTCCATTCTCTTCCTTGACCGCAATCGGGCCAGTTCCCAGGTTGCCGAGCAGTACCTCGAGGTAGTGGCGCATCGGTCACAGGGCAAGCTATAATCCGCCCCTGTCATGACCGCCAACGCTGGCCCGCCAGAGCGACTGATCACCACCGTCAGGCTGGGCGACGGTCGACGCCCGCCAGTGCGCTTGCCGATCCTGCAGCTGCGGGTCGTGGAGGGGCCCGACCGGGGGTTGTCCGTCGCCATCGGCGAAGGTCCGGTGCGGGTCGGCAAGGGCGTCGATTCGCAGCTTCTGCTCTCCGACGCGGCCGTGTCGCGGACCCATTTCGTGGTGGAGCGGCAGCCCGACGGCCTGGTGCTCCTGGACCAGC
>JACQZM010000707.1 GCA_016213885.1 Candidatus Rifleibacteriota bacterium
AGGAAGACCGCACGTCGCGCAGGCGGTGTCCAGAGCGCCGGCGCCTCGCCGGCGGCGAAGCGGACTCTGGACGCCGACAAGCGGCGTGCCACCATCAGCAGTGGCGGGTGCCGGGGAGGGCTGGTTCAGTGGGTCCCGCGGGCACCGCGATGGCCATAACGCACCGCGTCATTAAGGCTCAGCGATCCCGGCGGGTGAGCCGGCGGACGCCGACCGACTCCGGGCTGCGCCACGAGCTCCCCCGTGGCCCCATCGCCGTCGCCCTCGGCTTATCGCCGGATCCGTTCCCCGGCCTACACCATGCAGCCGGCCAGGACGGAGCAAGACCCCAGATGCCCAACGCGGGAGTTCAGCCGCCGGCGGGACGGGCGCCTCGCCCGGCCCGACGGTCGGCTGCAACGTTTTGTTGGGATTCCGGGGTCCGGCTTCCGGCGATCAAGCGATGAGGTGGATGAGCAACTGCGACGTTTGTTGGGTCGACGGGAGACAAGGCCAGGCGGCCTGCTTGCGCTCATCACCTTTGGGGGCGTGCAACTCCGATCGCCCTTCGCCGCTGGCGTTTCCGTGTGGCGGAGGCTCTTCGGAGTCCTGGTGAGGAGCGGACAGATCCTACGCCCGCACCACCACCACGCTGACCCCATCGGCCGTGAGAGTCTCCACCTGCCCGCGATCATCCCACGGAGCCTCGCTCTTCGAGTCGAAGATCACCAGATACCCGGTGTCCCGCCCGATCCGCTTCGCGTACCGAGCCACCTGGGCAAGCCCATCCTCCAGTGTGTAGCGGCCCCGCTGGATCTTGAGCTCGATCACGTCCTCACGCCCGCCGTAGGTCACCCACAGGTCGGCGGCGCCGGTGCCGACCGCGAACTCCCGCTCGATCCGCCCTCCGGAGTTCACGATCCGGCGAAGATACGCCATCAGGACGAGATGCGGCGCCGCCTCGTGATCCGGCATCCCGCGAAGCAGCACCTCTCCGTGACGGCGCCAGAACTTCAGGAACCCGTCCAGGAGCCGACCTAGGTCCAGAGTGCCGTCTCCGGTGACGTACCAGGCAGGTTCCTCGGCAATCCCGGCCTGAATCACGTGGGTCAGACACCGGGGGATGACCTCCTGGTAGATCGGATTGGCAATCCGTGCGGACCCGCCCACGCGTGTCACAAGACCAAGGTCCTCGACGTACTGCAGATCGTCGTCGTACACGTCCGAAGCGAACATCTCACCCAGGATGATCGGCTCGATCACCCGGCGGACCCGGTCCTCCGTCAGCCGGGCCGCCAGACTGTCCAGGTGCGTATCTCGTCGCTCGATCAAGATCTCCCGGGCTTCGAGCACCTTCTCGCGGGTGACCGGGGTCGAACGATCTCTCACGAGCGCGTCGAAATCGGTGACGAGCTGCGCGGCCACGGCGTTCAGGAGCCACGGTTGCCCCCGGGTCTGACGGAAGATCTCTTTCTTCGCCTCGTCTTCGAACCGCTGGCCCGTGTCGGCCGTGTGTTGCTCCAGGAGCTCCGACACTTCCACTTCATCGAAGTTGCGCAGAGTCATCGAGCGGACCTTGATGTTGAATGGACTGGATGTCCCGAGACTCGCGGCTTCGTCCCGGACTTTCGTCCGGTAGTCTCGCACATCGCGAAGCCCCACCAAGGCGACGCTGGCTGGGAACGGGGCCGGTCGTGCCGTGTAGCCACTCCGGAGCTGCCTCAGCACCGCGAGGAGGACGTCCGGGCAGAGGGCGTCGATCTCGTCGAAGAAGATGACCAGAGGTCGGTCGCTCGAGGCGCTCCAGGCGCCCAGATAGCTCTTGAGGGCAATGTGAGGAATGCTCAAAAAAGGTGTGGGATCGGCGACACGGGATTCCGGTGGCAGCTGGCTGCGGGCCACCAAGGCAATCTCCTGCAGGATCTGGGGCATGACGACCGCCACATCGTCGGAGGTGAAGCTCTCCATGGAGATCGTCAGCGCCGCAGACCGGCCCCCGGCTGTGAGTGAGGCCGAGAGGCTTCGGAGAAGAGTCGTCTTGCCGGTCTGTCGAGGGGCGTGAAGGACGAAGTAGAACTCGCCTGCGATGAGCTCCTCCACCTCGGGTAACCGACGGCTCGGGGGGAGCATGTAGTGCTTGCTGGGCAGGCAAGGACTGGCTGTGTTGAAGATCCGGGGCATGGAGTCTCCCTCCAGCGCTTTCGGTGGTTGCTGGTATCCTAACGCACTCGTGGAGGCACCGCCAGGGCCAGAGCGCGAGCCAGTCTCTCGCTCCATGGGGACGTTCTGGACGAGGCGGCCTGTTCTGCTCTCGAGGCGCTGGGAGGCGTCCGGAGGATCGATGGTCCGTCCGGGGCCTGGCCACGTTCGCGGGTGGAAAGCGCCGATCGGTCACGACCTCTTCGTCCACGGCCAACGCGGACTTTCGACACGGTGACGGAGCCGACTCCACGTGGTTCCGGTGGACGGTCGCCGTGTTCCTCGACGAACCTGGATCGGTCTCCGGATACGTCCTGACCCGTGAGGATCGGACCGAGGTCACCAGCCTGACCGAGGTGGTCCGGGTCACGTGGAGACGGTGTCGGCCGGCCGGGCGCATCCGGGCTTCACCGGGTCGGTGGCGTGGATCACCATCACCTGCGCCGGCTCCAGGGTCACATCGAGCGGGAGCCCGACCCGTTCGAGCCGCCTCCCCGGCGAGATGTCCACGACCAGATCGAAAGATGGCCAGTCGAGCCAGCGGTCCCAGTCGGGGAAGAAGAACCGCTCGGACGTCGTGAGGCTCTTGTTGATGATGACCAGGGCTCGATCGGCCTTCCAGGTCTTCTTCATGATGAACACCGGCGCCTGCGGCCCCGAGACCATGACCGTGGGCGCCTCCACGTTGAAGATGGGATGCTGGCGTTTCACCGCGTTGACCTGGGTGATGAAGGCCGAGATGTCGAACTTCGGCTGCTCCATGTCGGCGGGCTGCGTCCCGACCACGTCGAGCGCCCTGGTGAACCCCCACTCGAAGCCGAGCACCGACATCACCCCGGCGGAGAAGAAGGCGGCGAGGGCGTAACGCATCTTGACCGCCGCCTCGTTGCCCTCGAGCTCCTGGGCCAGACGGGGCGTGTCGTGAGACTCCGGGAAGGCGATGGACGGGGTGAACGGCCGGTAGGTCTCGTACTGCTGGAGGCACCACGGGTCGGCGAGGTTCCAGTACTTGGAGCTGTTGAAGAGGTAGTCGAACCCCGATCTGATGCACGCCGCGACCTCTTCGAGCCGGCACCCGAGGGTCTCGGCGACGAACCGGATCCGGGGGTCGCGACAGCGGGCCGTGCCGATGATGAGCCGCCACAGGTCGGGTGGCACCTTGTACGCCGCGTCACACCGGAAGTCGGTGACGCCCAGCGTCATGTAGTAGAGGACCAGGTCGACCCAGTGATGCCAGAGTCCGGGTCGATCGGTGGTGCCGTCGTTGTCGATCTCGGCCAGGTCCCCCCAGACGTGTTTCTTCCGGGCATCGGCCGGATCGATGGCGAACGGGTGGACCACGGAACCGTCGGGCTCACGCTTGTACCACTCCGGGTGCTCTTTCACGAGGGGGCAGTCGAAGGCGGTGTGGTTGATCACCAGGTCCATCATGAACCGCATGCCGAGCCCTCGGGCGGCAGCCACGACCTCGCCGAGCTGCTCGTGGCCGGGCCGGGGATCGCCGTCGACGAAGAGCGGGTTGTAGCCCCGGTAGTCCTTGGGAGCGTAGAGCGAGCCCGAGTATCCCGGGTAGTGGAACGGGTTCACGTAGACAGTGTCGAACCCCATGTCGCGGGCCCGCCGGATGTGCGGGATCCAGAGCTTCATGGGGCCGACGAGCCTGGGGAAGAGATTGTAGATGATCGGTCCTGGTGTCATAGGGCCGGCAGTGTAGCAAGCTCGACCGGCCCATGCAATCCGAGTCGCAAGACCCGGCGCCTCGCCGGATCCGAGTCGCAAGACCCGGCGCCTCGCCGGGTCCGAGTCGCGCCCCCGAGCGCGACCTCACTCCGGATCCCCTCCTCTTTCTTCCCTCTCCCGAGCGCGACCTCGATCCGGACCCCTCCTCTTTCGTCCCTCTCCCGAGCGCGACTTCGAATGAATCCCCTCCACTTCCAAGATCCGGCGCCTCGCCCGGCCGGTGACCCCTTGTGTCCGGAGCCCGGGTCTGGCAGTCTCTACACACCCGGGCCAGCGTCCCCGGGTGTGCGTGTGGACCGGCCAGAAGAGGAGTCGACGATGGGTGCGGCGGCCTCGCCAGCTCGACCTTGCGAGGTTCAGGTGCGGCTCGAGGACTCCACCCTGGAGGGTTGCTCGCCGATGATGCTGTTCTGGCACGTCCCGGTCGGGGCCGTGGTGGCCGAGGGGCAGGGGCTCTGCGAGGTGGAGACGGCCAAGTCGGTCGTGCTGGTGTGCGCCCCGGCGTCGGGTACGCTGGCGGAGATCTGCGTGGAGTCCGGTGAGCCGATCGCGCCGGGCCAGGTGCTGGGCCGGATCACCCTGTCCCGAGCGGGTCCGGCCGATGGGACCGTCGTTCGAGTGGAGACTGCAGGTGACCCTGATGTCGATCGCCGGTGACAGACACTACGACGTGACCCGCTCCACCTGCCCGGCGTGTCGAAAGCTCGTCTGCGCCCGGATCGTGGGCCGCGACGGCCGGGTCCTCATGGTGACCGCCTGCCCCGACCACGGAGAGAGCGAGGCGCTGATCAGCTCCAGCGAGGACTACTACCTGGAGTCCCTCTCGTGCCTCAGTCGAGGAAGCCGTCCCCGGGAGTTCGCCCGGACCGTCTCGGGCGGCTGCCCCGACGACTGCGGGTTCTGCCCCGACCACGAGCAGCACGTGTGCATGCCGGTCATCGAGATCACGGACAGCTGCGACCTCGCGTGCCCGATCTGTCTGGTGGAGAACGTCGGACAGCACGAGATGTCGCTGGCCACGCTGAAGGAGATCGTGGCCCGGCTGCTCGACTCGGAGGAGTCGATCCAGGTCCTCAACCTCTCCGGCGGCGAGCCGACCATGCACTCCGGGTACCACAAGCTCCTGGAGTACCTCGCGGGGATCGATCGGATCTTCAGGGTCAGCGTGTCGACCAACGGGGTGAGGCTGGCCCGCGAGCCGGGGCTGAGGGCACTGCACAAGGAGCTGGACGTCGTCGTGTCGCTGCAGCTCGACGGGTTCAGCCCCGACACGTACGAACGGCTCAGGGGGCCTTTAGAGCTGGCCCGGACCAAGCAGCAGCTGCTCCAGCAGATCGTCGAGGAGGAGCTGCCGGCATCGCTGACCATGACGCTCGTCCGGGGGGTCAACGAGGCTGAGCTCGGTCAGGTCCTCGACGTCTACCTGGCCCACGACAACCTGCTGTCGTTGACGATCCAGCCGTTCACCCACGCGGGTCACGGTCGCGGTTTCCCCCACGACCCGCTGACGCGGATCACGATCCCCGACGTGATCGAGCTGCTCCGGACCGCCTCGCGAGGGGTGCTCAGGCCCAGCGACTTCGGCCCCCTGCCCTGCTGCCACCCGGCCTGCTTCTGCCAGACCTTCCTGTTGAAGGTCGAGGGGGGCGGGTGGCTTCCGCTGAAGCGCCTGCTGCGCCAGGGCGACTACATGGGCCTCCTGGAGAACCGGTCGTACATGAGTCCCGACGGGGAGAACCTGGAGCGGATCCGGGGCATGGTCTACGACCTGTGGGCGGCTCCGGCCGAGGAGCCCGGGAGCGCCGACGGGGCGACCCGCGGGTCGGGCAGCGCTGTCCAGCCGGCGGCGACCCTGGCGAGCGCCGCCTCCGCCGACCGGAGCCAGAGGGATGGTGCACTCAGGACGATCAAGCGGATCTTCAAGGAGATCGACGCCTCCGGCATTCCCGGGCCCAAGCGAACCGTCCGGATCGTGGAACGTCGGAAGAAGTCGATCTTCATCCACCAGTTCATGGACGTACACACCTTCGACCTGAGCCGGGTACGCCGCTGCTGCTCCGTCTACCCCAAGGAGGACGGGGCGCTCTACCCGATGTGCGTGTACAACGTTCTCAGGCGCTGCCGGTGAGGTCTCTGGCCACCAGAATCTCCCGGCTCCCGTGGCACGAGAGGGGCTGGCTGGGTTAGGCTCAAACCATGGAAAGAACGTCCGCACCGCCCGGGCCGTCGCTGCTGCGCCCACTGTCGATCGTCATCGTCATCGTTCTCGTGACAGGCTGCTCGGGGAGCGGCGACTCCGGCGGCGGCGGGACGGCTCCATCGCGGGCGTCGATGCTCGAGGGCGTCAGGAGCTGGGGCTACCAGCTGCAGGGGTACGAGTCCGGAGGGCTCGACGCCATCCACGAGGCCGGCTTCGGCCTGATGGTCGTGGGCTACTCCTCCGACGGGTCCGAAGCCGCGGAGTTCACGGCGGAGCAGGTCGCCTACATGAAGAACTCCGGCGATCCCGGCCGCTCCAAGCTGGTGCTGGCGTACATGAGCATCGGAGAGGCCGAGACGTGGAGGTTCTACTTCGATCCGGCCTGGGTCACGGAGCACCCCGACGGGAGCTACACGGTGAACCGGCCCCCGGCGCCCGATTTCCTGTGCGACCCGAACCCCGCCTGGCCCGGAGCGTTCAAGGTGAGGTACTGGGACCCGAACTGGCAACGGATCATCATTTCGAATCCCGGAGCGCATCCCATCATCGGAGACAGAAAGAGCTACCTGGATCGCATCATCGATGCGGGCTTCGACGGCGTCTACCTCGACATCGTCGACGCCTTCCAGTACTTCGGGCCCACCGAGATCGGCGGAAACGACGAGCGTCGGAGCGCCGCCTGCGACATGGTCACGCTGGTCGCGGCGATCGCCCAGCACGCCCGGGCCGTCCGGGGCAAATCGAGCTTCCTCGTCGTTCCCCAGAACGGGTCGACCATTCTCGACGAGGCGAACTACCCCGCGGATACCCTCCCGCAAGGCACGACCCCCGGGGCTTTCGCCCTCAAGCAGGGGCTGATCTACCTGAACGCCATGGACGCCATCGGCGCGGAATCGACGTTCTACTTCGGCGACCGGGAGAACAACAACCGGCTGGACGTGCAGACGACGGCGCTGGCGGCCTTGAGGAGCTTCAGGGCCTCGGGCAAGCCGGTGCTGGCCGTGGACTACCTGTCGCCGTCGAAACCCAACCCGGACGGTCTCCCGTTCCCCGACACGGTCGACGACTTCTACCAGCGGTGCCAGGCCGAGCGGTTCATCCCCTACGCCACCGTGCGGATGCTCGACACCCTCACGATCAACCCCACACAACCGCCGGCCCGGTGACGGTTCAGCGCGCGGGCGCGGCTGCCTTGGCCCGCTGGTACTCGTCCTGCGCTCGATCGTAGGCGGCCCGGGCACGGCTCCTGGCCGGCTGGTCCGGGGACTCGAGAGCCGTCTGGTACTCGCCCAGCGCCTTGAGCCACCGCTCCCGGAGAGCGGTCAGGGAGGGGGCCGTGGTGGACGGGCTCGAGGGCAGCAGGCCGGAGACCGAGCCGGTGGTGCCGGGCGCGTAGGGGAACGGGTACGGATCGTAGACCACGTCGCCGATCTGCCTGGAGATGAACTTCCCGACCCACTTGCCGACCTGGAAGCCGACCAGCCCGCCGACCACCTTGCCGACCATGCCGAAGTGGGCTCCCAGCATCCAGCCCGCCACGGTACCCGCCAGGGCGGGCACGACCCGCACGGCCATCAGGAACGCGTTGCCGTGATACGGGTTCATGGCGAGCGCCGGTCGGGGAGCGATGGCAGGACAGAGCAGCGCCAGCACCACCAGGGTCGTGGCGAACAATCGAATGCTGCAGGTCATGGCGGCACCTCCGGACCATGGGATTATGGAAAGCGACGGCGGAACAGTCAAGCCGCCACCTCGCTCCGCCGGTCCGGAGGTCGTCCGGAACGGTCGGAACGGCGGCGGCGTGGAGGTACCCGAACGGCGGAGGATCTGGCGGTCCCGGTTTCGGCAGGGTCCGCCGAGACCGCATGCCCCCGCCGCGCGCGCCCTCGACGCGCGCAGCCTCGACGAGCATGGACCCGAC
>JACQZM010000708.1 GCA_016213885.1 Candidatus Rifleibacteriota bacterium
ACTCCGTGGCCAGCCCTTGGGTCTCGACGTAGACCGGGGAGATCGCCTTGTGCTGGAAGTGGGCCGTCACCTTCGAGAAGCTGTCCACGAACTGCTTGAGTCTGGAATCCGTCTCGGCCAGTACCGACGGCGGCGCCGGACGCAGGTACAGCTCTCGCTGCAGCCGACGCAGCTCGAGCAGGTGGAGGTGCGGCTCTGCCAGAGCGCGTCCCGTGGCGATGTCCCCGACCACCAGCTCCCTGAGCGCGCGCAGGTGCTCCTCCAGGTAGTGGTACCCCACGAGGCCGATCAGACCGACCAGCAGGCCTGCCACGAGGTAGGAGAGCTGCAACCGCCTCGCCAGGCCCATCCCTTGTCTCTGCCAGATCGTTCCGGTGTTCAACGCGGTTCACCGCCATCCCCGACGACCATGTTGCGGATGGACGTATCCCGCCCGATGATGATGAGCACGTCCTCCGCGCTGATTCGCTGGTCGGCTCCCGGAGCGTCGATCAGGTCTGCCTCCCAGTAGTGGGCGCCGGTCCGGGAGACCGCCGGCCTCCGGCGCCTGATCGCCACGACGCTCACGCTGAAGCGCCGCCTGAGCTCCAGCTCCAGGAGGGTCCGCCCGACCATCCACTCCGGAGCCCTCACGTCTCCGACCACATGCCCCGTATCCAGCACCCGCCGGGAGAGGATCTGGGGGGCCGACAGCTCCTCCGCCAGCTGCTCCGCCATCTGATGCTCCACGAGGATCACCCGGCCCGCTCCCACCTCCGTCAGGATCGCGGCCTGGACCGGAGTGTCGCACCGCGCGATGATGCGGCCGACCCCGAGCCGGCGTAGCACGGCGGTGATCACGATGTTCGCCTCGATGCTGGCACCCAGCGCCACCACCGCCACGTCCACCTGCCCGATCCCGGCGCGCCGCAGCGCCTTCTCGTCGGTCGCGTCGAGGATGACCGCCCGGGAGACCCGGTCCTTGAGAGCTTCCACCCGACCCGGGTCGTAGTCGAAGGCCAGGACCTCGATTCCACGAAGGGTCAGGACCTCGGCCACCCGCGTCCCGAAGGTCCCCAGACCCAGCACGGCGATCTGCATCTTCCTCCCGTCCGTCACCCGGAGCGCTGTCAGCCTCCGGGGCTGTCCGCTGCCAGGGGCCGCTCAGCCCGTGGTGAACCGTTCCTCCGGGTAGAGGATGTCGGCCGGCGCCTCCTCCCTGTCCCAGACCACCACCATGGTCCCCATCCCGACCCGCCCCAGGAACATCAGGATCACCAGCACGAGCTTGCCCGGATCCGACAGCTTCGGCGTGATCCCGGTGGAGAGGCCCACGGTTCCGATCGCCGAGGTGGCCTCGAAGAAGAGGTCCGTCAGGGGAAAGGGCTCGAGGAGCGTGAGGATGAACACTCCCGCGAGCAACCCTCCCCCGTAGGCCACGATGATCGTCAGCGCGCGGAGCATCACCGGAACCGGGATCTTTCGCTCCAGCACAGTCACCTTCCCCCGGCTCCCGCGCATCGACCGCAATGTCACCACCGCGATCGCCGCCGTGGTAGCGCGGATCCCACCCCCGGTTCCTCCGGGACAGGCTCCGATGAACATCAGGATCAGCGTCAACAGGAGGCTGGCCCTCGCGAGCTGGCCGTAGTCCACCGTGTTGAAGCCCGCCGTTCGCGCCGTGACGGAGCAGAAGAAGCTGTTGACCACCTTCTCGCCCAGGGTCATCCCCGAGAAGGTCTGGCCGTGCTCGCAGAAGAAGTAGCCCAGCGTTCCGGCCCCGAGGAGGATGCCGGTGGAGATGAGGGCCAGCTTGGACGACGGCGAGAGGGGGCTCTGGAGCCTGGTGCGCCGGGCCCTGGCCACCACGGCCCTGAACGTCTCCGCGAGGGCGTCGAATCCGAGGCCTCCGGCGATGATGAGCGCCGCCACGACCAGCAGCACCTCCGGGGCGGCCCGGTAGGGCACGAGGCTGGTTCCGAAGAGGGTGAACCCGGCGTTGCAGAAAGCCGACACCGCGTGGAAGATCCCCAGATTGAGGGCACCCAGCGCGCCGGACGACGAGCTCCAGAAGAAGGCCGCGAGGAAAATCGCCCCGGTACCCTCGATCAGGAGGGTGGCGCGGACGACGGTCAGGACGAGCCCGCGCAGCTCCAGGAGGTCCTTCGTCCCCAAGGCGCCGTGCAGCACTCGCTCCTCCACGGTCTTCAGGCGGCGTCCCGTGACGAGCGCGAGCCACGTGGTGATCGTCATGATCCCCAGACCGCCGATCTGGATGAGCAGCAGCAGGATCCACTGCCCCAGCGGGGAGAGGGTCTGCCCCACGTCGTAGACGGCCAGTCCGGTCACGCAGACCGCGGAAGTCGCCATGAACAGGGCATCGACCAGCCCCGTGGATCTCTCAGCCGCATGGCACATGGGGGTCGACAGGACGAACCCGCCGAGCAGGATGAGTGAGGCGAACGAGAGGACGACGATCCGAGGGACCGCCAGGCTCCTGGTCGAAGTCTCGCGGAGCCGGCGGTGGACCGGCTGACACCAGGGGAGGACGCGATGACAGACCAGGATGAGCATCGCCAGGTTCACGTGCGGACCGGACAGGCCGAAGAACCCGAGAAGCAGGAGATCCGGCAGCTCGTCGGCCAGAGCTTCCAGGCGAAGCCGCTCCTCCAGGATCGCTGCCACCGTCTGGACGAGCCATACCAGTGCCGTGGCCGACACGAGCCAGTCCAGAAGCCAGGTCGATGGGGTGCCGACGAAGAACGCCCGGGTCAGGTAAACCGTGAGGCACAGGACCTCGCACATGATCAGCGCCGTCCGGAGCGAGTCCCGCGGGCGGTCCAACGCCGTGTCACCGGTCGGCGCGCTCTCGGCCATCTGCTGAGCGGGGGCGACGGGGGTCTCCCTCGATGGGGCGTGACCCGAGCGGGTTCCGTTCATCCTGCGGGCTCCGGCCCCATACCCCGCACACCCGGCGCGTGTGTCCACCGGGGGCGTCGGACTCCTCGATAGTGATCTCGGTGGGGGGGCTTTGCGCGGCTCATTATACCAGACATATGATCTCAAACAGAACGGGACGATGGGATCGATCCGCCCTTCCGGGAGGAGCCAAGGAGCCTGACCGTCTGCTGCAAGCCCTCCGCGCTGCCGATAGACATGCTGGGAGGAGAGGACGCCGATGCATAGAGTTCAAACTTCTGGCTCCGGGACGATCGGACAGTCGGTCGGGTCGTTGCGCCGGACGATCCACAGGGCGCTGAATCCGGATGGCGCCGAGTCCGGACCGGAACGACACGTCACCCGTGCGATGGTCCTCCTCATCATCCTCAGCACGGTCTCTGCCATCTGCGAGACCAGCGAGGCCTGCCGGCAGTGGGCCGGGAGAGCCCTCGTGGACCTGGAGCTGGTGACGACTTGGGTCTTCACCCTCGAGTACCTCGTCAGGCTCTGGTCATGCACGGTGGACCCTCGCTACAGTCGTCCGGTGACGGGGCGGTTGCGCTATGCCCTGACGCCGCTGGCGCTCGTCGATCTGATGGCGGTCCTGCCGTACTACCTGTCGGCCGGCGGGATCACTTCGCTGGTGGTCCTCCGCTGTCTGCGCCTGATTCGGTTGATGCGTGTCCTGAAGCTGGTGCACTACACGCCGACGCTGCGGTTGTTCGCGCACGTGATCCGGAACAAGGGGAGCGAGATCGGGGTGGCGCTCCTCTTGAACCTGCTGCTGGTGGTGGTGGCCTCGAGCCTGATCTACGTGGCCGAGAACGGCCAGCAGCCTGCGGTCTTCTCGAGCATCCCGGCCAGCATGTGGTGGGCGGTCATCACCCTCACCACCGTCGGCTACGGGGACGCCTATCCGGTCACCGTGCTCGGGAAGCTCCTCACAGCCTGCGTGGCCGTCCTCGGTGTCGGCCTGTTCGCCCTGCCGGCGGGACTCCTCGCCTCGGGGTTCGTGGAGCAGGCGCTTCAGCGCCAGATCGGCGCGATCCACTGCCCGCACTGCGGTAACCCGCTCGAGAAGGCCGCCTGAGAAGACCCGGGAGCTCTCCGCCCCGGAGGGAATCGTCACGGGCTCCCGGAGCGACCCGGCTCCGCCTTCGATTCCTCGGGAAGATGGGCCGTCACCTCGAGCTCCGAGGCAAGGCTGTCGATCTCCCGGCGGGAGTCCTCGAGGACCTGCTCCGAGATCAGGCCCCGCCGGAAGGTGTCGTCGATGGCGGACCGCTGGGCCGCCAGGAGCCGCCGCCGAGCTCTCACCTCCTGCGCTCTCGTGAGGAAGTCGTGACCCTCCTGGAGCTTCCGGATCTCCCGCGTCAAGAGCTCCTTTTCCAGTTCCATCTCCTGGGTCAACCGCTCCTGCAGTGCCGGGGAGACCTCCCCGTCTTCGCCCATCCGCCGGAGCTCCCTGAGAGCCGCCTTGAGGCAGATGGCGCGGGACATGCGGCGCTCGAACTCGCTCTGCCGGGCGTCGGCGCCGACGAGACCGAGCCGGGTGAGCATCGGCTTGATGGTCAGGCCCTGCACGAGCAGAGAGAAGAACACCGCTCCGAACACGGCCGTCTGGAACATCTCCCGGCCGGGGAAGGTCGGCGGCAGCCCCAGCGCCAAGGCGATCGGGATGCTTCCCCGGAGTCCCCCCAGGTTGAGCACGTGGAGCCACGATCGCGGGATGGACCACCCCGCGAGCCGAGCGATCGGGGTCAGTCCGAAGACCACGACCGCCCGGCTCACCAGGACCAGCGCGACCACCATAACCATCAGCGGCCAGTGCCGGCCAAGGCTGGCCCGGTCGATCTGCATCCCGATCAGGATGAAGACGAAGGAGTTGGCGATGAAGGTCATTACCTCCCAGAAAGCGCCGAGGGTCACCCGGGTCGTCGGCGACATCGAGAAGAGGCGCCCGTAGTTGCCGATGATCAGACCGGCGCACGCCGTCGCCAGGACTCCGGACGCATGGAGCCGCTCCGCCAGCACGTAGGATCCCCAGGCCAGGACCACGCTGATCATGACCTCCAGCAGGTGATCATCGATGTGGGCCAGGATCCGGTACGTGACCCAGCCGACCGCGAGACCGATGGCCACGCCTCCGCCGGCCACGCTCGCAGCCTGCGTCAGGACGTCGGCCAAGCCTGGCAGCGTTCCACCCGGCCGGACGATGTCGAACATCACCAGGTAGAGCACCACGGCGATGGTCGCTTCGGGCATGGGGCCTCCGGAAGGGAACGGTCGACGGATGCTGCCAGCCGCGGCGCAGCCGGGCCGGCCAGGACGCCGTGCCGGGCGCCATCCGGCCCCAGCGGCGTGGTTCTCCAGGCTACACGAGATTCGGAGCAGCGGCAAGCCCTCAGAGATTGTCGTTTGGGCTCAACATACCTTCGGCGGCCACTCGAGTCAGGAGGTCTTGCCGGCGGGGGGCCGGGTGGCCCCGAAGATCTTCCGGGTGTTCAAACACCCCAACCAGCCAGCCTTTGACGCTGTGGGAGAGGCCACGTGCTATACTTTGAGTCCAAACTGAAGCTGGGTGTTGTTGAATGGCATCCGGGCGAACCGGTGCGTCGATGCCCATCGGTGAACAGCAGAGCGGTGAGCGATGATCTCCGTGGTGATACCGGTGCTGAACGAGTCGACGACCATCTCGACGGTGGTGAACCTGGCCTACCGCTCCGTCGGCGTCACCGAGGTGATCGTGGTCGACGACGGATCGATCGACGGGACGCCGGAGCTGGCGCGGAGCGCCGGTGCCCGGGTGATCATGAGCACCCTGCTGGGCAAAGGCGCCTCCATGGAGGATGGCCTCTGGGCTGCCAGGAACGATCTCGTGCTCTACCTCGATGGCGACCTCTCCGGTCTGTGCGAGGATCTCGTGGAGCGTATGACGGCACCGTTGGTCTCGGGCGCCGCCGACTTCGTCAAGGCCCGCTTCTCCCGGGCGGGAGGCCGGGTCACCATGCTCACGGCGCGCCCACTGATCCTCACCTTTTTCCCGGAGCTGTCCCACATCGAGCAGCCTCTGGGCGGCATCGTGGCGGGGCGTCGCGCCGTGCTGCGGAACCTGCGGTTCGAGAGCGACTACGGGGTCGACGTGGGGCTTCTGCTCGATGTGGCCGCCTCGGGCGCCAGCATTGCCCAGGTGGACATCGGTCGCATCGAACACGACAGCCAGACGATCGAGGCGCTGGGGGACATGGCCAAGCAGGTGGTGCGGGTGATCCTGGATCGGGCGAGCCGGTACGGTCGTCTGGACCTCCAGCAGATCCGGGAGGTGGAGGAGGTCGAGCGTCGATCCCTTGCGGAGTTCGCGGTCCTCGTTCGCCGCGTGGGTCAGGTCCAGAGGCTGGCGCTCTTCGACATGGATGGAACGTTGCTCCGAGGGCGGTTCATCGTGACCCTTGCCGGGCGGGTGAACAAGAGTAGGGAGCTGGCTGAATTCCTGGATAGCCCGGCGCTTTCAGCTGACGAGCGGACCCGCCGGATTGCGGGTCTGTTCGCCGGTACTCCAAAGACCGTGTTCGAGGAGGCGGCCCGGTCGGTCCCGCTGAGTCCGGGAGCCGCCGAGACCGTGGTGGCTTTGCGCAAGCTGGGCTACCGGGTAGGGATCGTGACCGACAGCTTCCTCGTGGCCGCCGAGATCGTCCGCCGCCGGGTCTTCGCCGACTTCTCCGTCGCTCATGTGATGAGGTTCAGGCAGGGGATCGCGACCGGATCGGTCACCCTGTGTCAGGCCATGCAGCACGACGACGGGTGCCCTCAGCACAACCTGTGCAAGGTGAACGTGCTGCGCCACCTCTGTGACCACCTCGGAATGCCCCCGGAGCAGGTCCTGGCCGTCGGCGACAGCGATCCGGACGCGTGCATGCTCAAGGCGGCGGGTGTGTCGGTGGCCTTCCAGCCGAAGTCGAAGAGCCTGGAGGCGGCGGCCCGGCACGTGATCCACGGCAACCTGCTGGAGATCCTGGCGCACCTCGAGTCGGGCCTGCCCAGGGAAGACCTGGCCGAGCGCCGGTTCGAGCCTCGCTGACGGAGCCCACGGGGCGTGTCCGGGGCCAGATCGCCATCGCTATCGGGGGAGGGGTCGCGGAAATTGCGGTCACTCCCGGGAAGTGGGGACGTCGTTTTCGATCCAGCCGGACAGCACCAGCAGTCGGTGTCGGCCCACGCCGAGGCCGACAGGAGCGGTAGCAGGACCAGGGTGAGCCACTTCGCGCCGATCGGACCGGCCGGCGGCACACCGGGGGACGTGTCCTCGGGAGCTCCTCGTCCGCCGCTCTTTGCGTCGGACTTCCGGCGATCATCACCGACTGGCAGGCTGTCGACCGAGTCGCCCCAGGGCCAGAGCACGACCACCGGAAGGCTGGGGAAGGGTTGCGCCGGAAAAGCCGGACAAGCGAGCCAGGCCGGACATCAATGGACGTCGGACAAGCAGGACGCCTTCGTGAAGGGGATCGCCAACGTCTGCCCGGACACCCCCCATCGGTACTGCCAGAATCACCTCCTGCGCGATGTGACCGCGCCGATGCTCGAGGCGGACAGCCACGCCAAGGTTCAGATGCGGCGGAAGGTCCGCGGCTTGCAGACCACCAGCCTGCCTCAGGGCCACTGCCTTGTCCGTCACCGCCCGCGTCAGCCTTTGCGCCCCTGGATCCGCAACAGCTCGGCGTTGGCCTTCGACAGGTTTTCCCGTGGAGTCCCCTTGCCGAGCAGGCTCCGCAGCAGCGCCTGGCCGAGCTTGTCGCGGACGTCGAACCACCCGGCGGCCCGGGGCTCGAACGTCGCGTGGTCCAGCTGCGCGATCGCGGCCAGCGGGGTGGGGTCCACCTCCAGGTACTTCTGGAACTCCAGACTGGCCACGGCGGAGCGACGGACAGGGACGTAGCCGGTCTTGATCGCCCAGTACGCCGTGTTGTCGGCCCTGGTGAAGAACTTGATGAACTGCCAGGCGACCTCCTGCTTCTCCCGGGGCGACCGGGCGAAGATCCCGATGTTCGTGCCGGCCATGATCGAGACCGGTCTCTTCCCCTGCGGCAGCGGCGCCATGCCCCACCGGAAGCCGATCTGGTCGATCATGAAAGACTTGGAGACCGACGTGGTCACGATCATCGCCACGCGCTGGCCCACGAAGTCGTTCTGGAACTCCCGGCCGTTGGTCCTGTACGCGTAGGGCGCCGGGCCCTTCGTGGCGTTCAGAAAGAAGTCGACAGCCGCCACCACCTCGGGAGCGTCGATGGGGGATAGATCCGAGTCACCGTGGGCGAGCGTGCCGCCGTTCTGCAGCACCATGCACTCCAGCAGCCAGGGGTCAACGTTGAACGCCCAGCCCCAGCTGTCGATCTTGCCGTCCTCGTTGAAATCGCCGGTCAGCTTGCGACCCGCTGCGGCGAACTCGTCCCAGGTGGCCGGAGGCTTCGAGGGATCGAGCCCGGCCCGCCGGAACAGGTCCTTGTTGTAGAACAGGCAGGGGAAGCTCTTGTTGAACGGGAACGAGTACAGCTTGCCGTCGAAGGTGTTGTCCCGGATGAACACCTCGTAGATGTCGGCCAGATCGAGCTCCTTGGCATCCCTGGCCACGAGCGGGTCGAGCGGTACCAGCGCCTCCCGTCCCTTCTCGGCGTTGTAGTACGAGATCCACGCCTCGTACATCTGGGCCATGTCGGGAGGACTGTGGGCCTTGAGCGCCATGGCGATCTTGCCCTTCAGGTTGCCGTACTCGCCCTGGTATCGGGGGACTATCTTGAGCCGACCCCGCTGCCCCTGATTGAACGTCTCGACGATGCTCTCGAAGACCGACCTCAGGTCGCCCGCCATGGAGTGCCAGACCACCACGCCGTCCTCCTCGGCGGGCTGGCCGCGGAACGAGCAGCCGGCCGCCGCGGCGACGAGCACGGCCAGACCGACACACCAGGGCACAACCCGCGAGCGCGGGAACGACCGGCGATGACCCAACTCGAGCCACCCTCCTCGATCCTGGGACGGCCTTCCGGGACGACGGTCGAGACTAGCACGGGGCCCGGATGCCCGACAAGGACGGCGGCGTCGCAGGATCCCCCACCTGCTTCGCAGGGCTTGGGCTGTGATCACCCTCTTGCCCGAAGCAGTGAGCACGAAGGAAGTGGAGGGAGTTCATTTGAAGTCGTGCTCGGGAGAGAGGAGAAAGAGGAGGGGATCCGGATCGAGGTCGCGCGCGGGGGCTCGGCTCGGACCCGGCGAGGCGCCGGGACACAGGCGGTCGCTCCGTGCAGGCAAGACTCCGGCGGACGACAGGGTGCGGGACCGGTCGCGCAGGACCTGAATGAGCTACAATCGATCCGTCGACACCATCGACGGAGCGACCGCAGTGTCTCTGACTCGACTCATTCCCCGAGATTGCGCTCGACGCTTCGACATGCTGGAACCGCTGGGCAGCGGCGGGTTCGCCACGGTGTTCAAGGCCCGGCAGAAGCGGCTCGACCGGATCGTCGCGATCAAGGTGCTCGATGCCGGCCTGCTCCAGGACCCGGAGCAGGTGGCCCGGTTCCTCGACGAGGCCAGGATCGCCGCCTCGATATCCCACGGGAACGTCGTGCGCGTGATCGACCAGGGGGTCGACGACGACGTCCCCTGGATCGCCTACGAGTTCGTCGACGGCCCGTCGCTCAGGCAGGTCCTGGAGCGTCAGCGCCCCCGCACCGATCAGGCCATGCTCGCCACCATCCAGGTGCTGGCCGCGCTCGAGGCCGCCCACGAGGCGGGGATCACCCACCGGGACGTGAAGCCCGAGAACGTGCTCGTGGACCGCGACGGCCGCGCGCGCGTGACGGACTTCGGCCTGGCGCGCGACGAGACCATGGACGCGCACCT
>JACQZM010000709.1 GCA_016213885.1 Candidatus Rifleibacteriota bacterium
ACGTTGAACAGGATCTCTCGAACCGACTCGAACAGGAGGACGGTCATGTCCTCGGGCAACCGGGACGGGATCTTCTCGCTGCTGAGCTCGACGGCGAGGCCGTGCTTCTCTTCGATCCAGCGGGCGAGCCAGTGGAGCGCAGGGACCAGCCCCTGGTCGTAGAGGATCGGGGGGCTGATCTCGGCGGTCAACGAGCGCGACGACGCGATGGCCTCGTCCAGCAGGGCGCTGATCGCGGCGCCAGCCGACCGGGTCGCCGGGTCGCCGGAGCGCTCGAGGACGGTCACCCGGTACTTCGCGCCGACCAGGAGCTGCTGCAGGTTGTCGTGAAGGAGCCTGGCGATGCGCCGCCGCTCGCGCTGTTCCGTCAGGGTCAGCTCGCTGGCCAGGGCTCGCAGCTGGGCGGCCCGGGCCTCGACCTGGAGTCTCGCGGTCCTCAGCTGGGCGGTGCGCTCGACGACGCGGTTCTCGAGCTCCTCGTGAGCTCGCTGCAGCGCCTCGTGGGCACGCCGCTTGGCGGTAGCGTCGTGGAAGACGAGGACGGCGCCGGCGATCTGCCCGTCGCTGGACAGGATGGGCGCGGCGCTGTCTTCTATCGGGATCATCCGCCCGTCCCGGGTCAGCAGGGCCGTGTGGTTGGCCAGGCCCACGACCCGCTTCTCACGGAGTACCCGGCCGACCACGTCCTCGCCTTGCTCGCCCGAGAGCTCGTTCACCGTCCGGAACACCTCCGCCACCGGGCGGCCCAGCCCCTCGCTCTCGCTGAAGCCGGTCAGCGCGGCGGCCACCGGATTGAGGAAGGTGACGCGGCCCTCGGCGTCGGTCGACACCACCGCGTCGCCGATGCTCCTGAGCGTGACCGCCAGCCGCTCCGCGAGGCCGTGTCGCTCGGCCTCGGCCCGCCGGCGCATGAGCACCTGGATGATCGGTTCCGCCAGGGCCTCCAGTGTGGCCAGATCCTCGGGGCGGTAACCGTCGGGGCGGTTGGCGAGCGCGATGATGCCGACCGGTTCTCCCTGCTGGATGAGCGGAACCCCCAGGAACGACTCGATGCGAGGATCGCCCTCCGGCAGGCCGCCGCCGTCCGGAGGGGAGGCCGGATCGTTGGAGAGAACGGCCCGGCCCTCCCGCAGCATCCGAGCGTGGAAGCCACGGAGGGCGAGATCGCTGGCCGGTCGCCCGCCATGGCCCGCCCGGGTCGACATCCGGCAGGAGTCCTCACCCGACCCGCTGATCGCGAGGCAGGCCAGCTGGCCCGAATCCGTGACCTGGTCGATGATGCCGACCGTGCTGCCGGTCAGCTCCTCGACGACCGTCAGGCAGAGCCGGCCGAGCTGCACGTCCGACTCGCACTCCAGAGCCTCCCGGAAGATCCTGTTGATGCCCGCGAGCACCTGGGTCTGGTGGCGTATCTTCGCCTCGTGGAGCTTGCGCTCCGTGATGTCGGCGAAGGTGCAGGCGAAGAACCCCTTCCGGGTGCTGAACGCCGACACCGCGTACCAGCGCTGGAGGCCACTGCTGTGGCTCTCGAACTGCACGGGCTTGCCAGTGAGCGCCACCACGCCGTACCTTCCGATCCAGTCGGTCGGATCGTTCTCGATGCCGGGCAGGACGGCGGTGACCCGCTTGCCGATGATCCGGCCGGCGTCGAGTCCGGTGAGGCGCGTGAACGCCTCGTTGACCTCGAGGAAGATGTAGTCGCAGGGCGTTCCGGCCGGGTCCAGAACGATGCGGTGGTAGGCGAACGCCTCCGACATGTTGTCGAAGAGGGAGCGGAGCTTCTCCTCGGCGTGCCTGAGCGAGTCCTTGACGCTCAGCGCCTCGGTGCTCTCGAGGACCTCCCAGCGGTCGGCGCCCCTGACGAGCGTCTGGCGGTGGCGCTTCACCACGTTCATGAGCCCCACGGCGTCGAACCGATCGCGGGGGTACAAGAACATCGCGATCACGTTGAGCGTGGCGAGCGCCTCCAGGCCCTGCGCTTCGCGGGATGGGGCGCCCTGACGACCCGGAAGGGCGGGGCAGGCGAGCCTCAGCCCGTCCAGGTTCCTGATGACCGCCTGATCGACCTTTGCCGCGATGGCCCGATCGGTCTCCGGTTCCGACGCCGTCCACTGGGCGGTCGTCATGATCTCGATCCGCCCCGCCTCCAGGCACTCCGGAAAACGAGGGAGAGCCTCTCTCAGAGCGCTCTTCGCCTTCTCGACACCCAGCGGCGGCTGGACCACCCAGACGCAGAGCTCGTTGCTCTCCAGGCCGGCTCCGAAGAAGGGGACGAGCACGTCGAGCAGGTCGCTCTCCGTCTCGTAGAGCTGGCCCAGATGGCTGCCCCATGGAAGAACACCCAGGGACGGCAGACCCGAATCTCGCGTGTCAGGCCGCGATACCTGCATCGCTCCGCCCGGATCCGGCGTCTTGCCGCATCCTGTTCGCGCCCCCGGGCCGCGTCGGCTGCCCGGCTGGCGATGGCCTTGCAGCACGGTCCGTGCCCGGCCTCGATCGTGCTCGGCCTCCGGGCCGACGCCTGATCACGGGCCAGCCTCCGTGGTGCGGACGGGGGATCCCGGGCGGCCGGGCCGCCCGGAGTCGAGCGAAGCTCGTGGTCGCCATCACGGTCGCGTGAACCCGCGGGTCGTGCACGTGGAGATCGGCATGGTCACGATCTGCCACTTGCCCTGATTCATGGCCAGGGCAAACTCGTGGTTCCTGACGACGTCCAGGATCTCGACCACCCCGCACTTCAGCAGGGAGTACGTGCAGAGAACGAGGAGCTTGGTCCCGCCGATGACCTTGTTGATCTGCGCCTCGTAGCAGGCGAAGTCGTCCCAGTCCTTCTTGTTGTCGATCCAGTAGGGGGTGCCGCTCACCCGCAATCCCTCGTAGCCGCGCGCGAGCGCCTGGTCGTGCTTCTCGATCCACATCTTGAGCGTGCGATCCAGGTCGAACCGCCCTCCCAGGAGGTACCATTCGGTGTGCGGGAAGATCTCGACCTGCCCTCGCCTCGCGTAAGACTGGAAATCCGGGACGTCCCTGGCCATCGCCTCCCGGGCCTCCTCCGCGGTCAAGGCCTCCGAAGTGACCCAGATGCACAGCTCGTTGTGCTCCAGCCCCGCGCGGAAATACGGGACCACGATGTCCGCCATGTCCTGCTTGGTCTGGTAGAACTGGCAGAAGTGGGTGCCCCAGGGCAACGCCCCGACCAGTGAGATCCCCGAGTCTCGCCTCTCATCTCGCGACATGGTCATCACAGCTCCCTGGATCGCCCGGCCCGCCCCCCGCGACCCGGCCGCGGCGCCTCGTGCCGACTCCGCGTCGACCGCCGGACGCGTCGGTCCGCCGGCAGGGTGACACCGAGCCGCGGAGAGCATAGCACGATTCCGGGCCGGCAGAGTATCCCCGAGCAGGGGCGAGGCCACTCCCGTCCTGGACGGTGATGAAGACCCCGAGCCCGGCCGAGGACGAACGGGAGGAGACAGCGGCCTTGCAGGCGTGTATCATGGGTCCCATGCGCGACCTGACTGTGTTGGCTGTCCTGGTGCTCTCTCTCGTGATCGCTCGTGTGGCCGGCGCCGCCTCGCCGACTCCGGCTTCCCCGGAAGCGATGTCTCCCTCCCCTGCACCGGTCGTGGACCCGGCGTCGGCGGCCTCCCCCGCCCCGGCGTCACCCGCGTCGGGGCAGAAAGCATGCTCCGGCCCGATCGCCTTCGTCTACGGCGGAGTCAAGGGCGCGAGCACGCGTTACAGGTTGAGGGTGCGACTCGGCGTCGTGACGACCTCCAGGGCGGAGGCCGCCTCCACCTCGGTGACCGTGAAAGAGCGCACGTTCCGGTCCACCGTGGCCGACGTGAAGCCCGGCGAGCTGACGCTCGTGCACGAGATCGAGTCCGACTCGACGACGCAGGATGGGCGCCCGGTGCCTTCCACCGAGAAGGGCAGACGATTCTCGATGAAGATCGGATCGAAGGGCGACGTGCTCGCGGCCGACCCGGGGTACCAGCTGGCCGTGGGAGATCCGATCCGGTTTCCGGACGGGCCCATGACCATCGGGGGGAGCTGGACGTTCACCGGCCGGCCGACCGGCTGGCCGAGACTGCCGCTGAACTGGACCGCCACGCTGACCGGGACAGAGACGCGGGCTGGCACCACCTGGGCACGACTCACGCTCCGGCCGGAGCCCTCCGCGGTCGTCCGGGTGGATGCCCACGCAGTCTGGCTCGTGGACCCGTCGTCCGGTCGGGTGGCCAGCGCCACGCTGAAGGCCGAGTGGACGGAGGAGGACTCGGACGCGGTTCCCACCAAACCGACGGGAATCGCCGCCAGGTGGCAGCTCGAAACCGCCCTCGAGCTCGTGCCGGAAGTCCGGTAGACCTAGCCGAGACGCCCGGCGCCCCGCCCGCTGAAGTCGCGCTCGGGGCGCGACTCCGCTCCGGCCAGGCGCCGGGTC
>JACQZM010000710.1 GCA_016213885.1 Candidatus Rifleibacteriota bacterium
GATCCCTCCCCGATGGACTTCAGGGAGATGGGCGAGTCGTTCCTCGCCCAGTTCGAGATCCGACGACCGCTGCAGCGGAGCGCCGAGCCCTCCGTGTATCTCGCCTACCAGCGGGATCTGGAGCGGCTCGTGTCGATCAAGTTCCTCCGCCAGGGCGTGCTGCCCGAGAACGAAGCCAGGGAGCGTTTCTTCGCCGAGGCGCGCCTGCTGGCCCAGCTGAAGCACCAGCACCTCGTGGAGATGCTCGACCTGGTCCCGGGGGATCGCCCCTACATGGTGCTCCAGCACGTGGACGGCTGGAACCTCCATCAGGTGCTCTACCGCCGGGGCCCGCTCCCGCTGCGCGACGTGTTCTCCCTGATTCTCCAGATCACGGCCGGCGTCTCTTTTCTCCACCGGCAGGGGGTGGTCCACGGAAACCTGAAGCCGGCGAACATCCTGGTGGACCGCGACGGCTGGGCCAAGGTCATCGACCTGGGGTTCGCCTGCCCGGTGCCCGGCGTGGAGCCGCTTCCGGAGCTGCTCCCCATCTTCGAGACGCTGGGGTTGCATCCCCAGAGCGACGCCGCCGGATCCGCCACCGCCAGGGTCGGCACCCCGACGCACATGGCGCCGGAGCTGTTCCGGGGGCATCGACCCAGCCCCAAGACAGATGTCTACGCTCTCGGGGTCATCCTCTACGAGCTGCTCGTCGGCCACACCCCGTTCGTCGCCCCGGATCCGGAGAAGCTGTGCCTTCTGCACCTCGAGGTGCCTCCACCACCGATCCGCGGCCTGACCCGGACGATCCCGATGGAGCTCGAAGAGACGGTCCGGAAGGCTCTGGCCAAGTCCACGGGGCGGCGCTATCCCGACGTGGATCAGTTCCGTCTCGATCTGGAAGACCTGGCGCTGTTCGCCCAGCTGTGGATCGACGACTACGTCCCGTCGCGGTACCCGACGCAACCGGAGCGCTTCCCCGCGTGGTGCGTGACGCTGCCGGTTCGCGCGGTGCTGCAGGAGGGGGTCCAGCCCACGTCCGGCCGGCCACCGCCGGAACCGACCCAGGCCCGGGACTCCGCCGATGCGGTCTCGCGGCCGGCGCCGCCGGCGGCGGGGCCGGTGCTCAGCTCGCCTCCCATGGCGCCTCCGGCCTCGCCCCCCGCGGGGGTCACGGTGGCACCGGCGCCGACCCCCTTGCCGGCGGGGCCCCCACGGCCCTCCGTGCCGGCGTTCCTGGCGGCGCTGATCGCACTCCTCATCGGCGGCGCCGCGTGGGAGACGTTCAGCCCGCGGGACAGACCGGCCCGTCTTTACACCGGTGCCGACCTGGTCGACTGGCACATCACCGAATCCCCGGGCGGCCTGCTCGTGAACTGGCGGACCCTGAGGCCCTGCGACACCCGGCTCTGGTACAGCCGTGGCGCCCGGGCGGCCGTGGAGATCGCCGGCGGCGTGGCCCCCTCGCTCCACCATCAGCTCCTGGTTCCGTCGGGGCCCCGGACCGAGCCGGGCCGGCTCTGGGTCTCCCTGGGCGGCGAGCGCCGCGCAGGGCCGCTGAGGCTCGAGCCGGAGCCGGCGTTCACCTTGACCGGGCCGAGGCTCGTTCCGGTCCCGGGCGGGGTCCGGGTGATCCTGACCACGAACAGGCCGTCCACGGCGAAGATCGACGTGTTCCCCTCCGAGGAGGCGGCCTCACGGTCCATTCAGGCCGGCCCGGTGCTCACGGCCGCGCACTCCCTGCTGGTGGACGGCCTGCGGCCCGGCGTTCCCTACCTGGCGCAGCTCGTGGCGACCGGTGAGCGAGGACAGACCCTGACCGCCGGCCTCGTTCTCCGGGTACCTGCTCCCCGCGTCGAGGTGGTGCCGGTCCGGGACAGGGCGATCGGTCCGGTCCTGTTCGACGGCGAGTGCGTGCTGACCTGGGATGATGGGCTCCAGCTCGCGCGGCTTGCGGACGGGAAGCCTCTCTGGAAGGCGTCCCAGGTGCCGATGCCGGGGCCCGCGCCGGTGCTGAGAGAGTCGCTCCTGGTGGCGGCCTCGGACAGCGGGGAGCTCCAGGCTCTCGACTGGGAGACCGGGGCGTTCCGGTGGAAGGTGCCCGTCGGAGGACGCCCGGTGGGGCCGCTGGCGACCGACGGCGACCGGACCTACGTCGTCACCATCGACGGTGCGCTGGGCGCCCACCGTCTGGACGACGGCGCCCGGTCCTGGGTGCTCGATCTGGGCGGAACGCCCGCGGCGGGTCCGCTCTTGATGAGGCCCGGGCCGGGACCCGGCGGCGCGAGCGGCCCTCTGGTGGTGGCGCTGGAAGACGGCCGGGTGAGCGGGGTCGACCCGGTCCTCGGAACGGAGCTGTTTAGCACCCAGCTGAAGCGGCCCGTGGAGCGGCTGGCTGCCTCCGGCCGCACCCTCGTGGCTTCGACCCGGGACTCGATCGTCGCCCTGGACGACCGGGGCCGGCAGCTCTGGGAGTCCACGGCCCGGGGAGCCGCCGTGGGCGACGGCGAGCAGCTCGCCGTGGTCGACGGGTCCGTGGCGCGGCTCCTGGATTCCAGGACCGGGACGGTCGTCTGGGCTTCCGCGGTGGGGACCGAGGTCATCCTCCCTCCCGTTCTGGGCGCCGACGCCGTCTTCGTGGCCGGGTCGGACGGGACCATCAGAGCGCTCTCGAGAAGAACCGGCCGCGAGACCTGGTCTCACTCGGGGGCTCACACGGCGCGCTCTCTGATCAGCGCCGGCGGTTCTCTCTGGATCGCAGACGTGGGAGGCTGCATCTCCCGCATCCGCAACCTCTGACGCCGCTGACCCGGCCTACCTTGAAAACCGGTGTCTCCGAGTCCTATACTGTTGCGTCGGCCTTCACCGGATCTCCTCCTCGAAGGCCACCCGGAGTCGCTGGATACCGTCTCTCTCCTCATCACCATGGCCAGTTTCCTCGTGTACAAGAACAAGAAGCACCGGCTGGGGGATGGGGTCTGCACTCTGGGCCGCGACAAGGAGTGCTGCGACATCGCCTTCGATGACAAGGAGCTCTCCCGCAAGCACGTGCTCGTCATCAAGGAGGGGCCGAAGTACCTGCTGATCGACTTCCGATCCACCAACGGCGTGATGGTGAACAACAAGCCGGTGGAGCAGATCCACCTGAAAGCCGGAGACTGGATCAAGATCGGCCAGCAGACGATCCAGTTCATCGAGGAGGGCCCGGCCGAGGGCGCGCCGGACATCTCCGGGGTCCGCTCTCTCTCGGGAATCCGGTCGCGGGAGAAGCTCGTGGCAGGCCTCGGCGGGCCAGGCAACCCGCTCGACTCGACCCTGCCCGCGGTCGCCAAGGGAGGGCCGGGCAGCGGTCAGCCGGGGGCGGGCGCCCTCACCTGCATCCTCTCGCTTCCAGGCGCCCAGATCCAGGTCCAGGGCAAGGCTCCGGCGCCGGTCCCGGCCCCGGACGCGACGATCCTGGCCGCCAAGCTGGCGAACCTGATCAAGGTCGGCCGGAGCCTCAACTCCGAACTGAACCTCACCGAGTTGATGAACAAGGTCATCGAGAACGCCTTGGCCGTGATGAGGGCCGACCGAGGGCTGCTGATGCTCGTGGACGAGGCCACCGGGAAGCTCGTGCCCAAGGCGCACAAAGAGATGGAAACGGTCATGCAGCTGCGGGACGGCGTCTACCACATCTCCCGGTCGATCGTCGCCCATGCCTCCACCCAGCGGGAGCCCGTGCTCGTGCAGGACGCTCTTGCGGACCAGCGATTCATGACCTCCCAGTCGGTCCAGATGTACAACATCCGGTCCGCGCTGTGCGCCCCGCTGATCAACAAGGACAAGTTCCTCGGCGTGCTGTACGTGGACAACCGGATCGAGAGCTCCTCGTTCTCCGAGGAGGACAAGGAGATGCTGATGGCCTTCGCGGACCAGGCCGCCATCGGCATCGAGAACGCCAAGCTGGTCGACCGCATTCGCGAAGAGACCAGGAAGAGAGCGGTGCTGTCCAGGTATTTCTCGCCGAACATCGTGGAGAAGATCGTCCAGCACAGGGGCGGGTTGACCCTGGGGGGGGAGAAGGTCCAGGCCACGGTGCTGTTCGCCGACATCAGGGGGTTCACGTCGTTCTCGGAGAACCGGGCCACCGAAGCGGTCGTGGAGTTCTTGAACGACTTCCTCACCACGATGACACGGGTGATCTTCGAGAAGGGCGGGACGCTCGACAAGTATCTGGGCGACGGCCTGATGGCGATCTTCGGCGCGCCGTTCAGGCTCAACGACGCGCCGTACTGGGCCGTGCAGGCTGCGGTGGAGATGCAGCAGGCCATGACCGGGCACCTGGCCGAATGGGAGAACCGCTACGGCTTCGTGGGCAAGCTGGGCATAGGGATCAACACCGGAGAGGTCATCTCCGGGAACATCGGCTCCACGGACCGGCTGGACTACACGGTCATCGGCGACCCGGTGAACCTGGCCGCGCGACTCCAGGCCATGGCGGTGAAGGGCGACATCGTCATCTCCGAGTACACCTACTCGCAGGTGAAGGAGCGGGTGAGGGTGGAGCTCATGGGGCCGGTGACGGTCAAGGGCAAGAGCAAAGAAGTGGAGATCTTCCGGCTCACCGGGCTGATGCCGACGAACGGTACGGTCTGACGGCCTTCCGGACTCCCGGGCAGCCCGCTTTTCCAGCTCCCTTGGGGGCAGGCTCCTGGACCGTCTGCGGGAGTCGACGACCTCCTGGATCGGTTCGGGTCGAGGTTCCTTCCCGGGATTCCCTTCGAAAAACCTCATCAGCAGAGAGTTTTCTTGGGCCAAGAGACGTTTCTTCTCGTCTTCTATCATGGGGGGACAGGAGGCTGCGTGGCTCTGGTTCAGATCATCAGCGGACTGTTGCTGACTCTGGGATACGCTCTGCTCGCCGCCGGCGGCGCCTGGACCGGCTGGCTGATCTGGAACCTCGGTACGTTTAGAGCGAGCCCCTACCGCAACAGCGATCGCCGCTGGGTGGTCGTGGCGACGATCCTGCTGGCTGTGACGCCGATCGTTCTCTTCTCCGTGTCCGCCGTCTTGCTGCTCGTGGGCCATCTCCTCTAGTCTCGCCGGCCAGACGAAGCCCCGCGGATCGAGGCCGCTCAGGGACGGTGGGGACCTTCTCTTCTCTCCACTCCGACTCCAGTTTTCGGCTTGACGGTCCAGGGTCGGAATCTCATACTCTACTTGCCCATGATTCGCCTCGGTCTCCACACGGTGCTGCTCGCGGCCGGACTCGTTCTCCCCGCGAGCCTCGGCCGGGCCGGTACCCCGGCCAGCTACCCCGGTCTGGCAGCGCTTCCCCGCTGCCCGGTCCTCTTCGTCATCCCGGTGCTCGAACCCGACGGCGACCTGACGACCGAGGCTGACGGCGGTCCCAACAGGATCGTGCTCAAGGAGGTCGCTGCTGGTGAAGACCTCGTCGC
>JACQZM010000272.1 GCA_016213885.1 Candidatus Rifleibacteriota bacterium
CCGGCCTGGCTGCAGAGTCACCAAGGAAGTGGAGGGGATTCATTTGAAGTCGCGCTCGGGAGAGAAGAAGAGGAGAGGATCAGGTTGGAGGTCGCGCTCGGGGGAGAGAAGAAAGAGGAGGGGATCCGGATTGAAGTCGCGCTCGGGGGCGCGACTCGGACCCGGCGAGGCGCCGGGTCTTGGTCCTCTTGACAGATGTCCCCGCTATCGGTAGTGTGGCCAGGCGAGAGCTCCCTCCCGAGAGTTCCGCGGGCTCTGCCGAGAGCAGGGCAGCCAGGAGGATGCGCGCCCATGATCGATTTCTCTCTGACCGAGGAGCAGCAGGAGTTCCAGCGTCTCGCTCGCGAGTTCACCCAGAAGGAGATCGTGCCCAAGGCCCGGCATCACGATCAGACCGGCGAGTTTCCGAAGGAGATTCTCAAGAAGGCCTGGGAGCTCGGACTGATGAACCTCCACATCCCGGAGGAGTACGGCGGGCTGGGCCGATCGTGCGTCGACGAGTGTCTGGTCGCGGAGGAGATCGCCGCCGGCTGTTGCGGCATGGCGACCCCCATGCTCGTCAACAACCTGGCCTCGGCCCCGGTGATCTTCGCCGGCACGCAGGAGCAGAAGAAGCGGTTCCTCACCCCGCTCACGGAGGAGTTCCTGTTCGTGGCCTACGCCGTGACGGAGCCCGGAGCGGGCTCCGACGTGCAGGCGCTCCGCACCACTGCCAAGCGGGTCGGCGACGACTACGTGATCAACGGCGAGAAGGCGTGGATCACCGGCGCCTCCGTGGCGCACTGGTTCTTCGTCCTGGCCCTGACCGACCCGGCGAAGAAGGCCAAGGGCATGAGCACCTTCCTGGTCCCGGCCAGCACGCCGGGCATCACGGTCGGCAAGAAGGAGGACAACCTCGGCCAGCGGGCCTCCGACACTCGCGGCGTCACCTTCAGCGACGTGGTGGTCTCGAAGGAGTACCTCCTGGGATCCGAGGGCGACGGGTTCAAGATAGCCATGACCGGGTTCGACTGCTCCCGTCCCCCCGTGGCCGCCATGGCGGTGGGGCTGGCGCGTTCGGCCATGGAGCACTCGATCCGCTACGCCCAGGAACGCACGACCTTCGGCGTGCCGATCCACCAGCACCAGGGGGTGGGCTTCATGATCGCCGACATGGCCAAGAGCGTCGAGGCGGCCCGGCTCCTGGCCTGGCGCGCCGCCTGGACCAGGGACCAGGGGCAGCGGAACACCTTCCACGCCTCATGCGCCAAGGCGTTCGCCGCCGACGCGGCGATGCAGATCGCCCTGGACGCCGTGCAGGTCCACGGCGCCTACGGCTACTCCAAGGAGTACCCGGTGGAGAAGCTGCTTCGCGACGCCAAGGTGATCCAGATCTACGAG
Organism: Candidatus Rifleibacteriota bacterium; assembly: GCA_016213885.1. Classification (GTDB taxonomy): domain Bacteria; phylum Muiribacteriota; class UBA6191; order JACPRK01; family JACQZM01; genus JACQZM01. Next base: position 1,381 of record JACQZM010000272.1, read on the forward strand.
GGGACGAGCCAGATCCAGCGGCTGATCATCGCCAGGGAGCTGTTCCAGAGGAAGTAGCGCCTTCAGCCCGGTCGGCCGCCGGCTCAGCGGCTGACCCGGAACCGGCGAGCCCGCATGAAGACCGGCGCGTACTCGCCGGAACTCCGGGGCGAGGGGCGGAAGTTCGAGGTCAGGCTCAGCGCCTTGATCGCGTCGATCCGCCCCTCCCCGGATCGCTGGCCGCGACCCGGATCGCCGATGTCCACGCAGCCGTCGAGGAGCATCAGCTCTCGATCCCGTACCGCCATCCTCGGGGCGAGCTGCGCCTGGAGAGCGATGAGTCCGGTGACGTGGGGGGTCGCCATGGAGGTGCCGGACTTCACGGCCACCCCGCCGCCCGGGGCCGCGGAGCGGATGTCGAGCCCCGGCGCCGCGAGGTCGGGCTTGTAGAACGCCCAGCCGATCCAGTCGATCCGTCCGCTGCCGGAGAAGGCGGTCACCCGGTCTGCCGGGTCCGTGGCGGCCACGGCCAGGTTGGTGGGGTAGGAGCCCGGAATCAACGTGCGGCCCGTGCCGGTGTTGCCGGCCGCGAACACCGGAACGATGCCGGCGGATCGCCACGCCCTGATCGTCTCCCAGAAGAGGGTGGTCTCGTGACCCTCGGCCTCGATCTCGCTCCGATCCACGCCCCACGAGTTGTTCACCGCCACCGGCTGGTCCGCCGTGCGGGGGTCGCCATCCGGGTCGAGCATCCAGTGCATGGCGGCCAGGAGCCTCGAGAGGCTTCCGCCGCCCCGGGCATCCAGCGCCTTGGCCACGACGAGCCGGGCGCCGGGAGCCACGCCCATGCCGCCGGCGCCGACCATGGTGCCGGCGGTGTGGGTGCCGTGACCCTGGTCGTCGTACGGGGCCATCCGCCCGTTGATGAAGTCGCGGAACCGGAGCACCCGACCGGCCAGCGCCGGGTGGGTGGCATCGATGCCGGTGTCGATCTGGCCCAGCACCACGCCGGTGCCGTCCACCCGGAACTGCTGGCGAGCCTGGGCGCTGCGGATCTGGTTCTGGCCCCAGCCGTCGCCGCTGGCCGCGAAGAGGCCCTGGACCCGGGTGTGCTCGCCGGGAGGCAACGCCTGGAGGGTCACGTCCTCGAACACCCCGTCGACGTCCGGGCGGGAGAGAAGCATCGGCAGGCTCGACGCGGGGACCCGGAGGTGCACGCATCGGGCTGCCCAGAAGGTGTTCAGCACCGTCGGTTCCGACGGCAACCCCGGAAGCACCTGCATCGGGCTCCGGTCGATCGCGGCGAGGCCATCGACGACCGAGCGACAGGCGGTCGCCACGGCCAGCTTGCGGGTCTCGAGGCCCTCAGGGAGAGGGCCCTCGTCGACGAGCGCCCGGGCCGAGTGAGCGGTCTTCACCCGGACGAGCACCTCGACCATCCGGTCGGGGTTGCCCCGCATCCGGGTCTCCAGCTGCCCGAAGAAGGCGCGACGCATCGTGAGCCGCCGCTGGCCCGCCGGGCCGCCGTCAGCCAGGGCCATGGGGGCCGTTGCCATGAAGACCAGCGCCAAGAGCAGGGCGGCGAGGCCCGTGGTGGGAGTGGCGGACGATCGGTTCACCGGCAGCTACCCTCTTCCTCGAAAGCGACCCGCAAGGCAACCTCAAGACAAGGTCTTATGGTTATACGGAGAGAGAGAGGGAGTGTCAAGACGGGGGCGCGACCCGGACCCGGCGAGGCTCCGGGTCTTCTCTCTAGCTTCGGTCTCGCGCCATGAACGCTGCGCCGAGCGCTCCGGCCCTGTCTCCCAGCGTGGACGTCACGATCCTGACCGTTTCGCGATCGCTCTGACGGATGAACCCCTCGTAGGCGAACTGCCTGATCGGACCGACGAACAGGTCCCCGAGGCGCTCCGCGATGCCACCGCCGATGACGACCAGCTCGGGGTCGAGCACGTTGACCAGGTTCGACACCAGGACGCCGATCGCCTTCTGGGCCCTGGCCAGCACCTGCAGGACGATCGGGTCGGTCTCGTCGATCGCCTTCTGGATCACGCTGGAGGTCATCCGGGTCTTCCCGATCTCGTCCATGATCCTGAGCGCCGCGCTCCTCTGCCCGGCCTCTGACAGCGCCCTGACGTCCCGCTCCATGGCGGTACGGCTGGACAGGGACTCCGCGCAGCCGCGACGGCCGCAGCCGCAGATCGGGCCGTCGACCTGGATCACCATGTGGCCGATCTCTCCGGCGGATCCGCGGGAGCCGTAGTGCAGCCGTCCATCGACCAGGATGCCGCCGCCGATGCCGGTGCCGACCCAGATGGCCACGGCATTCTTCGCTCCGCGGGCCGCCCCGAGGGCGTGCTCTCCGATCAGGGCCACGTGAACGTCGTTGTCCAGGTGGACGTCCACCCCGAGCTTCCTGGATAGCGCCCGGGTCACCGGCGCATCGCTCCAGCCCAGGTTGGGGGCCGAGACCACGACGCCCTTGACGATGTCCACGGCGCCGGCCGCGCCGACTCCCACGCCGCTCAGCGTCGCGGGCCGCACCCTGGCTTTCCGGCAGGCCTTCTGGATCGTGTCGGCGATCTGGTCGACGGCCGCGGCCCAGTCGCCCTTGACCGCTTCGGTGCTGGCCTCCCTGGACGCGAGGATCCGCCCCTTGGCCGTGACCACCGCGGCGATCATGCTGGTTCCCCCGAGGTCCACCCCGGCGTAGATCTCGTTCGAATCCTTCCTGGGCATGGGCTCGATCTCCTCGCGCTGTCTGCCGGTCCGTCGTCGAAGACCTCGCCATCCTACGGAAGCACCTCCCTGCCGGTCAAGCTCGGTCGCAAGACCCGGCGCCTCGCCGGGTCCGAGTCGCGCCCCCGAGCACGACCTCAATCCGGATCCCCTCCTCTTTCTTCTCTCTCCCTCTGTCTTCTCTCTCCAGCGCGCGACTACAAATGAACCCGCTCCACTTCCCTGGTGAGCGTTGATTCGGGCAAGAGGGTGATCACAGCCCGAGCCCTGCGAAACAGGTGCAGGATCCTGGCGGGCGGAGGCCCTTGACCCGCCCACGCGGCAGGACCTATCCTCTCCCGACCATGACCAGGGTCCTGGCCTCGTTCATCCTGCTTCTGGGCACCGCCACGGTGCCGGTCGGCGCCTGGGGGCCTTCCACCCACGCCGCGCTGGCCGAAGCGCTTCTGGACCGGGTCAGGGCCGGTTCGGCGAGTCCGGAGGGCGAGCCCGATGGGGGCTTGGGGGGCGGAATGAGCGAAGCGAAGGGCCC
>JACQZM010000273.1 GCA_016213885.1 Candidatus Rifleibacteriota bacterium
GTTCGAGAAGACGAAGGCGTCGAGCCGGCTGCGGGCGCCGTAGTCGTCCTGGACCGTCTGCCAGAACACGAGCGGATTCTCGATTCTCCAGAGGGCGAAGTTGTCCAGGTGGATCTTCTTCTTGTCGCCGGTGACGATGTCGTAGGGCTGCGACACGTACAGGTTCGCCCGGCTGTCGAAGAACTTCACCCGCTCGATGAACGGCGTCTTGAAGTGGATCCCGGGACCGACGATGATCTGGGATACTCCGGCCGCCTTGATCTGCGCCTGGACCCCATCGAGGCGCAGAGCGTACTCGGGCTTCTTCATGACGCGGGCCAGCACGACCTTGACCGGGTTCCCGAACCGGGTGACCACGGCGTGCTCCCACTCCGTCACGATGAAGCAGCTCTGGCTGGCGATGAAGATGACGACTATCAGAACCAGAACGATGACGGCGTCTCTCACCATCTGCATCGTCATCGCCTCCCCTCGGGCTCGGTCGCCTGGACCGCGATCGGCTCCAGCCGGTTCACGTTCAAGACTCCGGTGCCAGGGTCGACGAACACCTTCTTCACCTTGGGCATGACGCGCTGGAGCGTCTCCTGGTAGAGCCGCTCCCGGGTGATGTCGGGCGCCTTCTTGTACTCCGCCAGCAGCTTGAGGAACCGGGTCGTCTCGCCGGTGGCGAGGTTCACCCGCTCCGTGGCCAGGCCCCTGGCCTCGGCGATGATCTTGTTCGCCTCGCCCTTGGCCGCCAGCGTCCGCTCGGACCGGATCCCCTCGGCCTCGTTGTAGAGCTTCTGGGACTCTTCCTTGGCCGTGGCCACCTCCTTGAAGGCGCCGGAGACCTCATCGGGCGGCTGCACCTGCTGGAGTCTCACGTCCTACATGACCAGCCCCTGACCGTAGTGCTGGGCCAGCGCGACCAGCTTGGCCCGGGTCTCGACCTCCATCTCCACCCGGGTCCGGATCAGGGCATCGTCGATCCCGTAGTCGGCCACGATCTGCCTGAGCACCGCCTCGGCCAGGATCCGCACCGTGTTGTCCTGCTCCTCCACGTTGAACAGGTAGTCCCGGAGGTTGCCGATCCTGTACATGATCACCAGCTCGGCGTTCACGATGTTCTCGTCGCCGGTGAGCATCTTCGCCTCGGCCAGCATGTCGGGGTCGTTCTTGAACTCGCGGTACTTGCCCGGCCGTCCCGGGGATCCGGGGTGCACGGTCCTGAACCCCACCTCGACCGATCTGACCCGGGTCACCTTGTCGATCATCACGGTCTGGATCGGCCAGACCTGACCACGTTCGATCCATCTGAACTTCGCATCGGTCGCCTCCTTCCGGTGTGACCAGGTCAGTGTACAGGCTTCTTGCGCCGTACGACAGGTCGATGTTCGGGAGCGGTCATCGATCCGGCAGCCCGGGCGGCGCCCCGGCCGCCACGTCGGAAGCTCTCGGGCCGGATCGGGCCTCCGTACCGGGGGTCCGAGGGTGCCTTGCGGCGATGCATGGGCCCGGCCAGGTGCGATGCTTGTTGATTGGCCCGGGCCGTTTTGATATGAAGGCAGCGGGCCGCTTTGTCTTCTCCGCTGCTGGCAGGTGAGCAAACCATGAAATGGACCTCGGTTCACGAACGGTCATCCCGGCCCGGGCTTCCCGGACTGGTGGTGCTGATGCTGGCCGTCGCCGCGGCGGCGGCGGCCCAGGCCCCGGAGCCGATCACGACTCTGCAAGACAGATTCGATCCACGGGAGTCGCTCGTCAGGATCGCCGGGAGCTTCTTTCCGGAGAGCGCGGCGCCCTCTCTCGTGGTGACCCAGATGCGCCACATGGAGCGGTTCTCCGACGGGTTCCGCTACGACACCTTCGACGTCCGCGACCAGGCCGGCAAGACCCTGGGGCAGATGGTGCGGATCCAGGTGTTTCCCGACGTCACGTGCCGTATCGACTTCGCCGTGAAGCTGCTGCAGGGCAAGATCCTGGCGGCCGAACCGCTGAGGCCCATGGTGCTCGGAGGCAAGCCGTTCACCGCCCTGCCCCTGCTCTTCGAGGCGCTCAAGGGTCGGGCGGTCTCGTCGTACGCCGGCGGTCTGGCCCGGATCTTCCACGGGCTATCGTTCCTCGAGCAGGGCGCCAAGGGCCCCCCTCCGCAGCGTCCGCGCCCACCGCCGGGAGCCAGCCCCGAGCCGCCGCTGGTCACCGTCTCCCAGCCGTCGCTCGACCTGGGTGAACCGGTCCCCGCCTTCAATCTGAAAGATCTGGCCGGCCGATCGATCGTGCCGGAGACGTTCAAGGGGCGGCCGCTGGTGGTGGTGCTGGGGAGGCTCCAGGAAGGCATGTCCAGGGAGTCGCTGGGCTTCGTGGCCACGGAGGTGGCCCGGTATCCCGGGTTCGCGTTCCTTCCGATCCTGGTGAACACTCCCGCGGACGTGAACATGCTGCGGCACACCTTCAAGCACTCCGGCCGCATCTACACGATCGCGGCGCGCTGATCCCCGGCTCGAACGGGACGCCCGGGTCGCCGGGCCGACGGGTTTCGACCACGGTCCTCTTCGCGACCCTGCTGTCCATTCTGTCGACGACGGTGCTGGCCCGATCCCCTGGCAAGAGCGGCACCGTCGACGACAGATCGATCCTCACTACCGAGAAGATCAACCTGCAGGGAGCGCTGCAGAAGGTCGCCTACGATCTGTTCAAGCCGCCCAAGGGCTCATTCATGACGATCACCAGGCTCCACGACCACTGGCGAGTCCACGAGGGAGTCTCGTTCGAGAAGTACCAGGTCACCCTGAAGAAGAGGGGGGTCCTCGGCACGTTTCTCAGGATGAGGGCGTTCCCCGGCGGTGAGTCCACCGTGGACCTGGCGCTGCAGCTCGAGAACGGTGTGGTGACGGCGGCAGAGCCGATCCAGCCCGTCGTCATCCGGGGCGTCCCTTTCCTGGCGTTCCCGCAGCTTGTCCTCACGTTGAAAGAGCACCAGCTCTCCTCGTACGCCAGAGGGCTCTCCCGGATCTTCCAGAGCCTGGTCTTCCTGGAGCAGGCGTCCCGGGGCACCGACGTTCCGCCTCTCGACGAGAAGCGGGCGCTGCTGGTGGCCGAGTTCATGAAGAAGAAGAACCCACCGCTGGCCCCCGGAGTCCGGATGCCCGCTTTCTCGTTGAAGGACGAGAAGGGCGGCGGCTTCGGTCCGGCCCAGCTCGACGGCAAGCTCTCGCTGATCGTGGTCGGAACGATCCACGACGAGCGGTTCCGGGACGTCCTGGCGTGGCTGGGGCGCTACGCCGGCGAACACCCGGACCGCTTCGCCATCGCCACGGTGGCCATGAACCGGCCGCCGACGATCGACCAGTACAGGAACCGGGGCGGCACCTTCCCCGGGACGCTGGTGGCCGACGTCGAGCAGAGCGTGTACGAGACGTTCCACTGCGTCTTCACCCCCTCGGTCTACGCCTTCGACCGGCAGCGGCTCCTGCAGAAGCACCTGGAACCGGTGACGCTCACCGACTACGAGGCTCTCGCCCGGGAGCTCGACGCGATCCGGTGATCGGTACGAGGCTCCGGAAGGTGCCTGACGCGGCCCGGGTCGCTCCGCGGAGCCGGCGGGGGGTCCTGGCTCCCGGCCCGGGTCGTGGCTGTTGTTTCCCTTGCCGCCGCGTGGTATTCTCGGCCCGCTCGAGGGTTGCCGTCAGGCTTGCCAAGCGGCACCACGAGCCAACTTCAGGTCTCATCCAGGAAGGTGGTCAGGCCTCGTGAGCGACGTGCCGAGGGAGTGTCCGGAGACGCCCGTGCTCGAGACGCCCTGCAAGATCGAGAAGCGCCCGATCGAGATAAAGAAGATCGCCGTCAACACCGGCGGCGGCGATGCCCCCGGTCTCAACGCCGTGATCCGCGCCGTGACGCTGTCGGCGCTCAGGGAAGGGTGGGAGGTCGTGGGCATCCCCCACGGCTACGCCGGCCTGCTGGACACCTCGAAGCTGATGCCGCTCACGCGGGAGCGCGTCCGGGGGATCACCAGCCTGGGCGGGACGATCCTGGGCACGGCCAACAAGGGCAACCCGTTCGAGATGCCGGAGGAGGGGCCCAACGGCGTCACCCTGGTGGATCGGTCCGACATCGTGGTGGACAACTTCCACAAGCAGGGGATCGACGCCTTGGTCTGCATCGGCGGCGACGGCTCCATGCGGATCGGCAAGAAGTTCATGCTCAAGGGCATGCCCATGGTGTGCGTGCCCAAGACGATCGACAACGACGTGTTCGGCACGGCGATCACCTTCGGGTTCGACACGGCGGTGTCCACGGCCTCGGACTGCATCGACAAGCTGCAGCCCACGGCGGAGGCCCACGAGCGGGTGTTCGTCGTGGAGGTGATGGGCCGCTACGTCGGCTGGATCGCCCTCAACGCCGGGATCTCCACCACGGCGGACGTGATCCTGCTCCCGGAGATCCCGTTCGACCTGGACAAGGTGTGCGCCAAGATCAGGGAGCGCGACGCCATGGGCCGGAAGTTCTCCATCGTGGTGGTCGCCGAAGGGGCCAAGCCGATCGACGCCGACACCCTGTTCACCCAGGGGCCCAAGGAGGCCGGTCGGGAGATCCGGCTGGGCGGCATCAGCGGGTGGCTTGCCGCCGAGATCGCCCGGCGCACCGGCAAGGAGACCCGCTCGATCATCCTGGGTCACCTGCAGCGGGGTGGCCATCCCACCACCTTCGACAGGCTTCTCTGCCTGCGGATGGGCGCCGCCGCGGTGCGCTTCCTCAAGGAGGGGCTCACGAGCGTGATGACGGCGCTGCACCCCCCGTCGATCGTGCCGTTCCCGGTGGACGAGTCGGTCGGGAAGATGAAGTGCGTGCCGCTGGACTGCGACACGATCCAGACCGGTCGGGCCATCGGCGTCTGCTTCGGGGACTGACGGCTCCTCGCTTCGGAGGATCGACTGAGCGACATCCTGCAGATCTGCGTGGAGCAGCTGCCCCGGTACGAGATCGTCCGTGAGCTGGGCCGGGGCGGCATGGGCGCCGTGCTGCTCGGCGTCCACAAGAGCCTCGGCCGGCAGGTGGCGATCAAGGTGCTGCTCGGCGGCTCCCGGGTGTTGGATCACGAGCTGGCGCGGTTTTGCCGCGAGGCCAGGACGTACAAGGAGCTGCTCCACCCGAACCTGGTCAAGGTCTACGACGCCCAGCTGGACGGCGTCCTCCCTCACATCGTCCTGGAGTACATCCCCGGCGGCGACCTGTTCGCCGAGCTTGGGCCCGGGGTCCGGCGCCGCATCGATGCGATGAGCCTGGCCAGGGCCATGGCCGGAGCGCTGGCGTACATCCACGAGCGGAACATCCTGCACCGGGACATCAAGCCGTCCAACATCCTGATAGACGCCGACGCCAGGCCGGTCCTCACCGATTTCGGGCTGGTCAAGCTGGAGGGGGCGGACCTGACCGCCCTGACGGCCGACGGGTCGGCCCTGGGGACGCTCCCGTACATGGCGCCGGAGGTGCTGCGAGGCGAGCCCGTGGGGGCGCCGGCGGACGTCTACTCCATGGGCCTGACGCTCTTCGAGGCGGCTTTTGGCCGGCGCGTGTTCACCGGCCTGGATCCGCAGGGTCCCGGCATCCCGGCGACCCGGCGGATGACCGGCCAGATCCCGACGCTCACCCAGCTGGGCGCCAGGGTCGAGCCGGAGCTGGAGGCGGCCATCGTGGCGTGCCTCGCCATGGCGCCGGAGAGCCGGCCCACCGGCGCTCAGCTGGCCATGCTGCTCGATCCGGACCCGGCCGGGGAGCGGGAGCTGCCCGGGGGACCCGAGGGATCCGGGCGACCCGGGGTGCCCCGGCGGTCCACCCGGAGGTCCCGACCGGTTCGCGTCGCGGTCGCCCCTGTGACTCCGCCGCCGGCCGGTCGGCGCTGGCCGATGG
>JACQZM010000128.1 GCA_016213885.1 Candidatus Rifleibacteriota bacterium
AAGCGTTCGGGGCCGAACAGCCGGTCCATCTCGCACTTCACGTGGTGCACCGCGTGCCAGTCCAGGTGAACGAACAGGCTTCCGGAGCTCGTGAGCAGCCTCATCATCTCCTGGAGACGGGGGCGGAGCCAGTCCAGATAATCGGGGAGCCCGCCGGCCCAGGAATCGTCGAACTCCAGAGGCGCCCCCGGCCCTTGCCCTCGGATGCGACGGTTGCATCCCGTGAAGAACGGCGGATCCGCGTAGAGCATGTCGAAGGAGCCCGCTGGCAACGCTTTCATGACCTCCAGGCAATCGCCGTGGATCAACCGGTTGGAGGCGCGGGGCGCAGGTGTCCGACCGGTCCGGCGACCGGTCGTCGGCCCGCAATTGCTGAGGATCTCGAATCGATTCTTCTGCATGACAAGCCATGCTACACGGAATCGGGTCTTCCACGGAAGGGACCTCACCGCGCCCGCCCCGATTCTGGAGCTGTTCCGGTCCGGGCCCTCCGGCCAACCGAGGGCTCGGTGGTGGACCGAGCCGTGAGCAACCTCCGGCTCCCGGCAACCGTAGTCCATGGGGGGACCCTCACCGGGCTCCCCGTGTCTTGACCTTCGAGAGAAACGAGCCAGGCGTGTACCTGTTCTTTCGGCTGCTGGCGGGGCTCCACGACCCGGGCAGGGTGGCGGCGATGGCTCGAGGCGGAGTCTCCCCGCTCGAACTCCCGGGTGGCAGGGCGAGGGCGGCCCTTCGTCTCGTGCTGGTCGGGCTGCTCGCGACCTCGTGGCCCCCGGTGGTCTGGTCGCAGGTGCCGGACGAGGACCCGCCCGAAACCGTGTCGCTGCCCGCCGATACCCTCCGACCCGATTCGCTCGTCATCGAGCTGGGGCCCGAACCGGCGGAGGCGGGCGGCAGATCGCAGGCCGCCCCGGTGAGCCTTCTGCGCTTCAACCCGGAAGGAATAAGACTGGAGTTCACGAGGCGCGAACGGTTCACTCGTCTGTTCATGGGCATCAAGGAGGGTGCCGGGCTCCGGACAGAGCTCATGGCTCTCCGCATCCTGCTCGACGACCCAGGCGTGGGCATCGGCTGTCCGAGATTGCGCAAGGCGCTGGCGCAGAACGGGGCGTGCGATGGCGAGGGCCGGGCCCGAGAGGTCGCCCGGTTGAAGGAGTGGATCGAGGAAGAGGCCGCCAAGCCGGGGTTCTCGGAGCGCCATCTCTGGTATCGAGGAGAGGGTGGGCAGATCGACCCCGACTTCCTGATCTACACGAGCCCGCATCCGTGGGTGGCCCGCTGCTACGGGGAGGTCGTGTTCGAGATCCGCGAAGCGACCCCTCGCGGTGTGGATCTGAACGCCCTCAACCGCGAGGTCTACGGCTTCTACGACCGGCTGAGCCTGGCCGAGAAGCTGAACCCGAGGCTGATCGTCATCCGGCAACTCCTCGACCGGGACGAGTACGTCATCCCCTCTCACCTACCGGGATCCGACCTCGTGGCCGCCGACATCCGCGCAAGGGTGCCGCTCCTTGCCGCTGGGATGGTGCGCATTTCCGGGCGTCTGATGCGCCGCTACCGGCGCGGGGCCTCCTCCGGCTCGAGGTGGGTCGACCTCGTGGACAGGAGGGACCGTCCGATCGCCCGGTTCAGCCTCGACCGCTCCGTGCCCCCTCCCCCGGGCCCGCGGTCGAGCCAGGAGATCCCGGGCGAGGTGCTCGAGGCGCTGCGGGGAATCACGATCCGGGGGTTTCCGGTCCGCGTCGTGCGTTGATCCGAGCTTGAGCGCCGCGACGGCCGACCCGGGCGACTGACCCGACCTCGAGGCCGGGGCGTGCGATCACCTCGGAGCGAAGGAGAGGTCGACGTGACACCGGTTACCGGGCCGGCCACGACGGCTGGATCGACTCGATCTTGGTCCGACCGTCTCTCCCGTCGATGGATCGTCACCATCGGATCGATCGCGTTTCTGGCCGGACCCTTGATCGACGCGCTCGCCGGGGGGCCCTCGATCCTCGACTTCCCCCACAACGGGAGCGGTCTCGTGGCCCTGGTGGCTCCGGTGATCGTGGACCTCGAGTCGCTCAGCACACGGTATGCCAGGCTCCGCCAGAGCGTCGGGCCGCGGACGCTGCTACGGGCGGTCGATGCCAGGCGGCTCGTCTGTCGCAGGGACTGGGAGGACGCGAGCCGGAGGCTCCCGTCCGCACCGTGGGACAGCTACGGAGCCGGCGCACTGGAGTCCTGGATGGATGCCGACCGGTGGCTCATGAGTCAGCCCTCGACCCGACCGGTCTCCGATGGACTCCTCAGGGAGATCCACTGCCGCGCGATGAGGGGACACTACTTCGTGGGCTACGAACGGCGCAGGGTCCGGGCCGCGCTGGCCGGCAGGCGCATCTCGAGGACGCTCCACGACGTCATTCTCCGCCACATGGTCCGCGGAAGGCGGGTGTACTTCAGCGGCGTCGACCACGAGCAGCTGGTCGGGGTCTACCGGTCGGACCCGCTCGAGTCGTTCGTGCACAACGGCGAGAGCTTCCTGCCCGACGGGCGCCGCTACCTGATCCCCGACGAGCTGGATCGCCTGCGCTCGAACCGGTTCTTCCGCGTCGACGAGTCGTCCATCGTGCGGATCGGACCGGAGAAGATCCTGGGAACCGTCCACTACGTGGCCGTGCACAGCGTCGGGGAAAATGTCCGGACGGTTCTCGAGAACGCCGACAGGAGGCTGCGCCGTCCGTCTTCTCCGCACCGGGCCGTCCGGACGATCGTCACGCTCGCTCGCGACCTGCTGTCCATCCATCCGTTCATCGACGGGAACGGGCGAACGGTCCGGCTGCTGGCCGACCACCTGCTGTCGTGCCGCGGGCTGCCGCCGTGCCTGTATCCCAACGAGCTCGATCTGCTCATGACGGAGGACGAGGCCTATCACTTCACCCTGAGGGGGATGTGCGCCTACGTCGACGAGATGGAGAAGGCCGTGACAGCCGGAACAACCGGAACTCTCGGAAGGACCGGGAGCGGAGGTCGCGGAGCAGCAGGGCGCTACTGATTCACGGCGGGTACGCCGGGGGTGCGAGATCTCCGGCGGCCAGACCGGATGCCTACTGATCACGCGCTCGCGATGGTGTCGCCCGGCGCCGTTCCGCGGGGCGCGAAGGAGTCGGGCCGGTCCTGCTCATCCTTGCCCCGAACACCTCGCCTCGAGGGGGCTTTCCATCCGGCGGTGGGAGCTGATATTCTGGGCCACGATGGATGGCCCTCTCGAGGGCCAGAGGAGCGTTCGATGTTTCGATGTGAGGCGTGTGGCCGTACGTGGGACGAAGACGCGGCTCGCGAGCGCAAGATGGTGTGCAGCCCCGGTTGCGGGGGCACCCTCGTCATCGTCGAGAGGGAGCTCGATGGCCAGCTCCCGGGCCAGCCCTCGTCGGAGCTGCCGCAGCGCACCGGGGGGCTCCCCACGCCGATCGACCTGCCGTTCCGGCGCTTCCTGCAGGAGTCCCAGCCGTTCTTCAAGCTACATCGACTCTGCGAGGCGGTCGACTCCCTCACGCGCTTCACGGCGACGATCCTGCTGTCCGACGTGCTGCGCCTGAGTCGGGCGCTGCCGCAACGGATCAAGTCGGGCATGCTGCGGCAGCTCGAGCGTCCCTGGGCCGGGGCCTGGGCGGAGATCACCCGGGAGGCGTGCGGGGCGCTGGCGGGCCAGCTCAACCTGAAGTTCCACAGGGGCGGGGCGTTCATCCCGGAGCTGGTCAAGATGGCTACCTCGCCGCTCTTGCCCCTGCTCGGGTCGGTCGACGGGGACCCCAACAGGGACCTGCTGGCGCTCAGATCGCTCCTCGGCGAGTCGGAGCGACTGCCGGACGCGCGATGCCAGGAGCTTCTGGTCAGGCACCGGTTCCAGGCGAGATGCGTGGATCTCTTCGGCCAGCTCGAGTTCCTCTCCGGTTTTGCCCTGTTCGGCGTGAGCGGGGACGGCTTGGGAGTGCTGCTGGACGGCCCTCCGCCGCCGGCGGGCTCGGCTGCCAGCAGGCGGTTGCCAATATCGTGCAGACTGTGGCGTACCTGGACGGTCGGCGCATGTGGCGCGTCTCCCTCCTCTTCGACGGAAGATTCGAACGGGTTCATTGTACTCCTCGTCGCCTCGCACCCAAGACAAAAAGC
>JACQZM010000274.1:0-15004 GCA_016213885.1 Candidatus Rifleibacteriota bacterium
GGGCACCATGGCGACTCTCTTCCAGCGGGGTGCCCACCTGGAAGAAGCGGCGTAGGAGCCTGTCGGAGCAAGACTCCTCCAGACTCCGGACCGTAGCGGGCCGCCGGCGGCCGGGCGCAGTCCAGAATATCGAGAATGCGCTCCGGATGCGGAACCACGAGACCGCCGCAAACCCCATCGCGTCGTGCGCGCTGGCGGCCTGACCAGGCCCATGGAGAATGGTGGACTCACGACTCCCGTCACCCAGGTGTGAGCTCCCGCCTGTCGTGACGGGACTCCACCGGCATCCCTGGAGTTCGGAGCAGCTCATGGCGACGTGATCGCCCGTGTCCCGATCCCGATCCCGGCGCGGCGGCTGTCGGACGTCCCCGCACAGGGGCGCACGCGAGGAAGCTCGACACAGCGGGCGTGGCCCGCGACCGGTTCGTTGTCGTCGACTCCGACCGTCCCGGCGAGGTCGCTGAACCGGCTCCGGACGGCCCCTCGGAGGTGTGGTGTGCGGCCAGGCGCATCAGATCATGCTTCCGTTCCTGATGGATTAGTGGTAAGACAGTGGCGTCAGCTGGAGGCCCAGGGGGGTCCCCGGGCTTCGAGGGCAACGCGGGTTGATGAAGGGAATCGATGAGCAGTGAGCAAAGACAAGAAGATCGATGTGATGGACGGCAACGAGGCGATCGCCTACACGGCCTACAGGGTCAACGAGGTCATCGCCATCTATCCGATCACTCCGTCGTCAGCGATGGGTGAGTGGTCGGACGCCTGGGCAACGGACGGGATTCCCAACATCTGGGGTGTCATCCCCTCCGTGGTCGAGATGCAGAGCGAGGGCGGGGCTTCGGCGGCCGTTCACGGGGCGCTTCAGACCGGGGCTCTCGCGACGACGTTCACCTCGTCCCAGGGCTTGCTCCTCATGATCCCCACGATGTACAAGATCGCCGGCGAGCTGACCAGCGTGGTGTTCCACGTGGCGGCCCGCACCGTGGCCACCCACGCGCTCTCGATCTTCGGCGACCACAGCGACATCAACGCCACCCGGGCCACGGGCTTCGGCCTCCTCTCCAGCGCCTCCGTACAGGAGGCGACCGACTTCGCCCTGATCGCCACGGCGGCCACGCTGGAGTCGCGCATCCCGTTCATCCACTTCATGGACGGGTTCCGGACGTCCCACGAGGTGGCGAAGGTCCATCTGCTCCGCGAAGAGGACATGCGGGCGCTGATCGACCCCAAGTTCGTCCAGGCCCACCGCGAGCGGGGTCTCTCGCCTGACCGGCCGGTCATGCGCGGCACCGCCCAGAACCCGGACGTCTTCTTCCAGGCCCGCGAGACCGTGAACCCGTTCTACGTCAGGTGCCCCGATATCACCCAGAACGTCATGGATCGCTTCGCCAAGCAGGTCGGTCGCTCGTACCGCCTGTTCGACTACGTGGGCGACCCCAAGGCCGAGCGGGTCGTCGTCGTCATGGGCTCCGGCTGCGAAACCGGCCAGGAGACCGTGGAGTACCTGACCGACCGCAAGGAGCCGGTGGGCCTCCTCAAGGTCCGACTCTACCGCCCGTTCGACGGCAAGCGGTTCCTGGAAGCGCTGCCGGCCACGACCAAGGCGATCGCCGTGCTGGACCGCACCAAGGAGCCCGGCGCCGTCGGCGAGCCGCTCTACATGGACTGTGTCACCGCCCTGCAGGAGGGCCTCGGCAAGGGTTGGGGCAGCCTCAAGACCATGCCGGCCGTGATCGGAGGCCGGTACGGCCTCTCGTCCAAGGAGTTCACTCCGGCCATGGTCAAGGCCGTGTTCGACGAGCTGAAGGTCAAGACGCCGCGGAACCACTTCACGGTCGGCATCAAGGAGGACGTCACCCACACCAGCCTGGAGCACGACCCCTCGTTCTCCACCGAGGATGAGAAGACGGTCCGGTGCGTGTTCTACGGTCTGGGATCCGACGGCACGGTCGGCGCCAACAAGAACTCCACCAAGATCATCGGCGAGGAGACGGACCTGCACGTCCAGGCGTACTTCGTCTACGACTCGAAGAAGGCCGGCGCCGTCACGGTGTCGCACCTGCGGTTCGGCCCGAAGCCGATCCACTCCCCGTACCTGATCGACAAGGCCAGCTTCGTGGCCTGCCATCAGCAGTCGCTTCTGGAGCAGATGGACATCCTGAAGGTCGCCGAGCCCGGCGCGACGTTCCTCTTGAACACGGTCTTCTCGCATGACCAGATCTGGGAGAATCTGCCGTCTTTCATGAGGCATCAGATCGTCAACAAGAAGCTGAAGCTTTTCGTCATCGACGCCTACAAGGTGGCCAAGGGCGCCGGCATGGGCGGCCGCATCAACACGGTCATGCAGGTCTGCTTCTTCGCGCTCTCCAAGGTGCTCCCCAAGGACCAGGCGATCGCCGCCATCAAGGAAGCGATCAAGAAGACCTACATCTCCAAGGGCGAAGCGATCGTCCAGAAGAACCTGAAGGCGGTCGACGACACGCTGGAGAACCTCCACGAGGTGAAGGTGCCGGCCACGGCCGCGGGCTCGACCACCAGGACCCTCCACGTCTCGGAGAAGGCCCCGGACTTCGTGAGGAGCGTCGAGACCAGGATCCTGGCCGGCGAGGGCGACGACCTCCCGAGCAGCGCCTTCCCCTGCGACGGGACGTTCCCCACGGCCACCTCCAGGTGGGAGAAGCGCAACCTGGCGCTGGAGATCCCCGCCTGGGACAAGGACATCTGCATCCAGTGCGGCAAGTGCTCCCTCGTCTGCCCGCACGCGTCGGTCCGGCTCAAGGCCTACGATCCGGCACACCTGGCAGGCGCCCCGGCCACCTTCAAGTCCGTGGACGTGAAGGACAAGGACTGGAAGGGCATGAAGCTGACCGTCCAGATCGCTGCAGAGGACTGCACCGGCTGCGGCGTCTGCGTCTCGGTCTGCCCGGCCAAGAGCAAGACCCAGCCCGATCACAAGGCGCTCAACATGGCACCCCAGATGCCGCTCCGGGAAGAGGAGCGCAAGAACTTCGAGTTCTTCATGAAGATCCCGGATCTCGATCGCCGGAAGATCAAGGTCACCTCCGTGAAGCACCAGCAGGTCATGCAGCCGCTCTTCGAGTTCTCCGGCGCCTGCGGTGGCTGCGGCGAGACTCCGTATCTGAAGCTGCTGACCCAGCTGTTCGGCGACAGGCTCGTGGTGGGCAACGCCACGGGGTGCTCGTCGATCTACGGCGGCAACCTCCCCACGACCCCGTGGTCGCAGAACAGCGAGGGGCGGGGCCCTGCCTGGTCCAACTCGCTGTTCGAGGACACGGCGGAGTTCGCCCTCGGGTTCAGGGTGTCGATCGACAAGCAGACCGACCTGGCCCGCGAGATGTTGAAGCGGCTGGCCAGCACCATCGGACACGAGCTGGCGAACGGTCTCTTGACCGCCAACCAGAAGGACGAGGCGGGGATCTTCGATCAGCGAGAGCGCGTGAAGGCGCTGAGGGCCAAGCTCGGCAGCGTCGACACTCCCGAGGCCAAGGTGCTCCTGGGGCTCGCGGACATGCTGGTCAAGAAGAGCGTCTGGGCCGTGGGCGGCGACGGATGGGCCTACGACATCGGCTACGGCGGTCTTGACCACGTTCTGGCCTCGGGCCGGAATGTCAACTGCCTGGTCCTCGACACGGAGGTCTACTCCAACACCGGCGGCCAGATGTCGAAGTCGACGCCCAGGGGCGCTGTCGCCCGGTTCGCGGCCGGCGGCAAGCCGGTGGCGAAGAAAGATCTGGGGCTGATGGCCATGAGCTACGGAAACGTCTACGTGGCCCGGGTCGCGTTCGGCGCCAAGGACGAGCACACGCTGAAGTCGTTCATCGAGGCCGAAGCGTACGATGGCCAGTCGATCATCGTCGCCTACAGCCACTGCATCGCCCACGGCATCGACATGTCCAAGTCTCTCTCCCACCAGAAGGCGGCGGTCGACTCGGGTCAGTGGCTGCTGTGTCGCTACAACCCGGAGCGGACGCTGCGAGGGGAGAATCCGCTCCAGCTCGACTGCAACGCTCCGTCCATCACGCTGGACAAGTACATGTACATGGAGAATCGGTTCAAGTCGCTGGTGACCTACAAGCCCGAGGAGGCCAAGCGACTGCTCGAGGCGGCCCAGAACGACGTGACGGCCCGACGGAGGTTCTACGAGTACCTGGCGGCCCAGCCGGGCACCGGATCGCCCAAGGCGTGATCCCAAGACCCGGCGCCTCGCCGGGTCCGGGTCGCGCCCCCGAGCGCGACCTCGATCCGGATCCTCTCCTCTTTCTCTGTCCCGAGCGCGACTTCAAGGGAATCCTCTCCACTTCCTTGGTGACTCCGCGGCCAGGCCGAGACCTGATCACAGGCCCGACTCCGCGAAACAGGTGGGGGATCGTGGGATCCCGGTCGCCCCCTGACCGTCGAGGGATCTGATACAGCGCCCCGCCTCCCTCGAGGCGGGGCCGTCCGGTCCGACAAAGATCAGGCGATCCTGCCGCAGGCGCCGATGGCTTCCGCCAGCTGCGCGGATCCAGGGCCGTGACCACGGCTGGGCCCGGATCCGGACTCACGGGGGGTAGCGGAGTGGGTCCGGCGAGGCGCCGGATCAGGGATAGTTCTTGAACTCCTGGTCCCGCAGCGCCGGGTTCACGGCCGGGCACTGCTTGAGGAGCAGCCCCGGACGGCCGAGGATCATGGGGCAGTAGAGGACCTCTTTGATCTCTTCCTTGACGCCGGGGCCGGTCAGCGTGAGCTTGATCACTCCTGCCTGGAGGTGCAAGACCCCGCTCAGGCTCTTCAGCCGGTTGCTGGTGTCCATCTCCACCTCGGGCTTGGTGAGGAACCGGAACTGCAACACCGCGTTCCAGCCCCCGCTCTTCATCTGGTTGATGATCTCCTGACCGAGGTAGAGCGGGTCCTTGCCGTCCGCGAAGATGGCGGTCTTCATGGCGCCGCTGGCCTCGGGGACGTGGGGGTAGGGGCTGTCCGGCTGGAGCCCCCAGCCGAAGTTCCGGTAGAGGATGACGAAGTCGGTCGACTCGATCTTCCCCATGATCTGATCCATGACGGCCCGCGCCTCCCTGAGGGTGTCGGTGCTCATCACTCTCTTCGAGCTGGAGGTGATCAGATAGCCGACCGGCACGGCGATGATAGCCAGGATCACGGCGCCGATCAGCACCTCCAGCAAGGTCAACCCTCGCTTGCGATCGCTCATCACGACTCCCTTTGCGTGTGCCGAGGCCGCCGCTGCGGCCGGCTGCTAGAACGCCGGGATGTTCACCGGCTCGTCGACCTTCGGCGGCTGGTCGTCGAAGAGCTTGTTCTTCTCGAAGTAGATCAGGTTCTGCGGCTGCATCCAGTTCAGAATGACTGTCCCCGCTGTCGGATCGTTGGGATCCAGGGCGGGGGGATTGGGCAGCAGGCTCAGCTTCTCGTAGCCCGGGGGCGGCGCCTGGCCGGTCGACTGGAGGACTCTCTTGAGCGACATCAGCGCCGCGTACCGGCTCTCGACCCCCTTCAGGTGGAAGATCCGCTCCTGGGCGTTCCGCTTCCAGATGTCCTCGTTCCGGGTGTCCCACTGGCCCATGGGCAGCACCTTGATCCGGACGCAGTGCTCCTCGGAGACGCCGAGCTGCTGGGCGTACTCGGATTTCACCTTCTCGAGCTTCACGTCGTGGAGCGGGAACTTGTTCACGACCTTGGTGTTCCGGACCAGGTTCACGCCCTGCTTTCCCTGGATCTTCTCCACCCGGTAGTCGATCCACCGGGCGGTGAGCACGATGTACGGCTTGGGCGGTGTCCGGTAGAACACCCTGTGATGGAAGGCGTAGAACCCGAAGCTGGCCCCCTGGTCCACGTTGTCCTTCCAGTTCTTGAACGGCTTGAGCACGCTCGCCTCTGGATCGTCGATCTCGTCGCCCACCACCAGTCGGTCCAGGTCCCACCCGATCTGGTCGAGGACTCGCATGGCCTCGAGCCGGGCCAGGGCATGGTCGTCGGCCTTGACGACTCCCTGGGTGCTGGTTCGCATGAAGTAGAGGGTGGAGCCGAACACCACCGCCGCCAGCACCACGGCGATCAGAGCCTCCACCAGAGTAAAAGCCCCGCGAGCCTGCCGCGGGGTCGCGGCCCGGCGCCCGGTCGCGCCGCGCCGCACCGCCCGGGGGTCACGGGGGAGGGGAACGAGACACCTGTTCGACATCAAGGGACCTGCGGCCATCCTTTCAGCTCATCACTCCGGCGCGCGAGACGTGGAGGTGCACAGAGTGTACGGGAACATGCGGGACCCCACCGCGCTCGGCAGAGTGGCGTCCAGCACCTTCATGATGACCTTCTGGGGGTCGTAGTAGAGGTTCGACCCCGGGATCTTCGCACGGCAGAGCTTGCTCCGGGCCGGGTTGGCCGGATCGTCCGGCTCGGGCGGCCACAGCTGCTCGATCTCCTGGGGCGTGAACTTGGCCGGGCCGATGCCGTTCAGCATGGACTCCACGAGGGTGTTCTGCATCGCGTCGATGCCCTTCTCCCACGGGGCCTTCTGGAACAGCCGATACGTGGTGTGCGTGGCCGTGCCGGACATGACGTTTCCGTCCTCGCCCTTGCCGTAGGCCACCTTGGCGGTGATCTCCAGCAGGTACGTGCTGGTCACGCCCAGGTCCTCGGACTCCAGGAACGCCTTGGTGGCGCTGCGCTCGCTGGCCGAGTTGACGATCTCCCGCTCCTTGAGGTCGCCCACCAGGTGGGCCATGGCCGACGCCGGGTTCGAGCCGCAGCTCTCGACCTTGGAGGCCGCATCCTTGGCAGCAGCGGTCAACAGCTCTTCCCAGGCCGCCTTGAAGGTGCCGAGATCGGGCTTCCGGCTCACGGAGAAGCTGGCGCATCCGGAGGCGCTGCAGTCCGTCGGGTCGCCGAACGCCTTCATGAAGGTATGGACCGCGCCGAAGCACTTGTGGCGATGCTCCATCACCGGAGGGGTGCAGTCGGTGTCCATCTTGCACCCCAGGCTGTGCTGCAGCAGCTGACCCAGGGAGATGTCCTTGCAGTAGTTGTTCATGAACGTGTGCGACGTGGGGGGGGCCGTGCCGATGAGCCCCTTGGAGTCCATCTCCTTCCAGAAGTCGATGGCCGTCTGGTTCTTGGCGTCGGTCACCTCCTTCATGATCTGGTCCCACTGCTCCTTGGGCGTCTGGGCCCACCCCTGCGGATTGGCCACGGCCGCGGTCACCGAGACTTCGGGCCGTCCGCCGGTGACGCCGCTGATCTCGGTGGAGCTGTCGTAGACCTTGTCCTTGAGGAACTTGCTCATGTCCTTGGTTTCGCGGGTCGCCAGCGCCTCGTCGATGAGCATGTCCAGCTTGCCGTTGTGGATGAGCAGGGCAGCCTCCTCGGCCGCCGCCTTCGCCGCAACCTTGGCGGCATAGCGCAGCGACTCGTGGGAGGCCTGCCGACGGTACCCGGTGCTCATCATCACCGCGGCCCCGCCCAGGATCCCCAGCACCACGGCGACGATGAGGACGATCACGATCGAGCCCTTTGTGCGTCCGGTCTTCCGGTCAACGATCATCGGTGCCTCTCCCCTCTCGACCCACCTCGGGGTCGATTGCGTTGGGCAGCCCTGGGTCCCCCTGGCAGCTCGCCCGGTCGATCTCTATTGTAGTCGAACTTAGACAAATGCTCCACAGCGCCATCAGATACGACGCGCTTCCCGGTCTTCCAGGATAGTCTCCCCCCGAAGATTCCTTGCGGATCGACCGCCCGCTCCGTATGCTCCAGGATGGGAGCGACCGGATCGGCCGCTGGGGAGCGGACCCGATCCACCGAGGGCCATCGTGATCGCGAGTGTACCACAGAGGCGCGACGGGAAGCACATGGGCCTCCTCTGGCTCGTGGTCCTCGGGGGGGTGCTGGGTCTCCCGGCCGGGCCGGTCATGGCCGACGCCCCCGGCTACACCCCCCCGTACACCGAGGTGCCGGTAGACCGCCCCGGAACGCTCCGTGGACGGGTCGAGTTCAAGGGCCAGCTCCCCCCCTTGCCGGACCTCCGGATCGTCTCGGACTTCAACGCGTGCGGCGTGGGCGTCAAGCGGAACGAATCACTGATCCTCGGGCCCGACGGGGCGGTGGCCAACTGCATCGTTCACCTCGACAAGGTGTTCCGGGGCAAGCCGAAGTCCACGGTCGGCGTGGCCAGGATCGACCAGCAGTCCTGCGTCTTCGTTCCTCACGTGGGGGTGGCGCTGGCGGCGCAGCCGATCCTCCTGGGCAACTCGGACCCGGTCATGCACAACATCCACGGGTACACCCTGCGCGGGTGGTACTCCGTGTTCAACCTCGGCTTTCCCGCGGGCAGCTCCGACCAATCCGTCTCGGTGCGGGTGCCCGGGCCGGTGATCCTCAAGTGCGACGCCGGCCACGTCTGGATGAGGAGCTACGTGTACGTCGCGCCGAACCCGTACGTGGCCAAGACCGACGCGAGCGGGACGTTCTCGATCGACGGGATCCCGGCCGGCACCCACACGGTCCGGGTGTGGCATGAGATGCTCCGGGAGCTCTCCTTCAAGGTCACGGTTCCGGCGTCGGGCACCGTGGACCTGCTCCTCGAGGGTCGCGTGGAGGTGCAGCCGGTGCTCAAGCTGATCTCGACCGGAGGCACGCCGGCGTCGACCGCTCCCGGCACTGTCGCCGCGGCCTCGCCTGGCGGCCCGGCTCAGGGGCCAGCGGTCGGGGCCTCCTCCCACCCCTCGGACGTCACGTCCACGCCGGTATCTGCGCCCGCCTCCGTCGTCGCGCCGGTGCCTTCCGGCCCTGGCTCGGCGTCCGCCGGTCCCTCCCGGCCGGCTACTCCCACCACCACCCCGGCGACCCCGCCCGGCGTACCGGTCAGGTAAGGTGACCCGTTGACCGAGCCCGTGCCCGTGATCTCGCGTTGAGCCGTCCACCTGTCGCTGGTGGCGCTGGCCACCTCGGGCCTCGTGCTGCTGCTGGTCTGCCTCTACTGGAACCGCATCGCCCTCGGAGGTCGCCTCGGGGACGCGCCCGAGTGGGTCCACGATCTGGCCCGTCCGATCGCTGCGATCCACGAAGCGACCCTGGGGCCGATCAGCGCCGACCCTGCCGGCAAGCCGCAGACGCACCGCATCGTCCAGACCGTGGCCGGCTGGGCGCTGGCGTGCGGCGCCTACTTCGTGGGCGTCTGGCTCGTGCTCCGGGTGCCGGCGGCCCGGGAGCAGGTCTGCTGGGACGTGGTGCTGGCCGTGGCGATCGTCTGCCGGGTCGTGCTGATCTTCTCGCCGCCGATCCTGGAGACCGACCCGAGCCGGTATCTCTGGGACGGAGCGGTGCTCTCGAGCGGGGTCAACCCCTACCGCTACGCCCCGCTCGAGGTGGTGCGCTGGTCGGCCGGAGGGGGCCGGCAGGACGGGATCGTTCGAGATGGGGGGCCCTTCGCTCCGCTCATTCCGCCCCCCAAGCCCCCCTCGGGCTCGCCCTCCGAGCTCGCCCGCGTCGCACGCTCCGCGGCCGAGCTCGACCTCCTGGTGGAGCTGAGCCGGGACTCCAGGCTCGACCGGCAGTTCGCCTTCATCAACCATCCCCACGTTCCCACCTGCTATCCGCCGCTGGCCGAGCACCTGTTCTCCCTGGTCCACCGCATCGCCCCGGGCGAACCCATGGCGCTCAAGGCGCTCATCGTGGCCCTGGACCTCGGCATCGTGGCGCTCGTGTCGGTTCTCCTCGCGGCGCTGGGCCGGCCGCGGGCGTTCGGGCTCATCTACGCATGGTGTCCCATGGTGCTCAAGGAGTACGCCCAGACCGGCCACTACGACGTGGTGGCCACGTTCTGCCTGCTGGCCTCGCTGGTGCTCTTGATCAGGGGCTGGCGCGGTCTGGCAGGCGTCTACCTGGGGCTCGCCGCTCTGGGCAAGGTGTACCCGCTGGTGGTTCTGCCGGCGCTTCTCGTGGCCTACGGCAAGCGCGGCGCGGCGCTCTGCCTGGCCACCATCGCGCTGTTCTGGGCCCCTTTCCTGTCGATCGGGGCGGCCGCCTTCTCGGGCCTCTCGACGTACTCCACGGAGTGGGTCCGGAACGCCTCGATCTTCGCGGTGGTCGAACGGCTCCTGGGGTGCCTGAACCGGAGCCCGGAGGGGAACGAGAGCTTCCTGGCCGCCCGGGTGGTGGTGGGGGCGGCTCTGCTGGTCGCCCTGGTTCTCATCTGGCGACGGTCCGGCAGCGGGCCCAGGCACCTCGTCGAGCAGGGCTACTTCGCCGTCTCGGCGCTCTTCCTCCTGTCGCCGGTGGCCAACCCGTGGTACTGCGGATGGATCATGCCGTTCGCGGCCGTGCTGGGTCGTGTGTCATGGGTCGTGCTCTCCGCCACCATGGCCACGGCCTACGCCTACTGGCTCACGGCGCGCCACGCGCTGAGGCTGCCGGGAGGCTTCACGATCGACGCCAGGCTCCTGGAATACGTGCCGTTCTTCGTCCTGCTGTTTCTGGAGGAGCGGCGGGGCGGGGATCCCCTTGTCGGTGCCGAGAACACCCAGGATCGCCCCCACCGTGCCGGCGTTGCAGTCGGAATCCCAACCGAGCGCCGCTGCCAGGGCCACTGTCTGGGCGAAGTCCCCTCTTCCGTAGAGCAGGGCCAGCGTCACGAGCCCTGCGTTCGGCAACGCGTAGACCCAGGCGTCCGTCGGGTCACGCTTGCTGATCGGGTCGAACGTCTCCTTCTTGAGCCGGGCGTACGCCTCCTCGATGGACCTGCCCGCCTTGAAGTCGTCCCGGCACTTCCGGATCACGTCGGCGTGCGGGCTCTTGGCCACCGGCACCGCGGCCAGCGTGGCCTCCGGGGGCTCCGGGACGGTCTGGGGACGAAACGCCAGGCTCACGGCGGTGGCCACGAACTCCGCGTCCCTGAGGCCCGCTCCGGAGTTCGACAGCGGCGCGTCCCTGGCCACGAACGAGATCGCCTGCGCCGGGTCGCCCAGGGAGAGGTAGCCCCACAGGTCCGCCCGGATGCGGGCACACAGGCTCTCGCCCTTGGGCCCTTCGCCGCACTTCGGCGGCTGGATCCCCTTGGCGAGGTTCTCGAGCGAGTGACGTTCGGTCTTCCAGAGGTACTCGTAGGCGAAGCTGTTCCTCCACGACTCGGCGAGGTCGAGGCCGGTGAATCGCCTGCCCTTCGCCTGCACCACCAGGAGGTGCTGAACCTCGAACGATGTGTCGTCATCGGGGCCCATACCCCAGACGTAGCCCAGGAGTCCGGTCCGCAGCCTGGGAAGGTACTTCCACGCCGGGGTCAGGTCGCCCTCGAACGGGGTCCCTGCGGCGCCGCCCGCGGCCTTGCCGATCCACCCGCCGAGGATCTTCCGATAGAGCTCGTCCCGGTCGGCCTCCGGGCCCGGTGGCACCTCGTCGGCCGGCGGGTCCACCGGCGCGCCGAGCATCCTGAGCGGGCCCACGGTCAACCTGTTCTTGAAGCTCTCCCGGAGATACCCCGGGCAGTCCACGATCTTCAGCCCGCCCCCGGGCGGGGAGAACTGGATCTTCTGGAGCGGATCGGGATCGAAGGAGGCCAGCGGCAGCACGAGCTTCCGCCTGAGGTTACCGGGGGTGAAGACCACGTACCTGTACCAGCTGTGCCCGAACTCCGACACCGTGTAGATCCGGACCTGGGTCGGCTTCTGGCTCTCCAGACCGATCTCGATCCCCTTGGCCCGGGTGAGCCCCGCGCCATCCACGATCAGCGCGACCTCCCGCTGCGGGCCGGTCGAGTACTCCACCGATACGGTGCCCGTGGCGAGCTGGCTGGCCAGCACTCGCTGCACCGCCGCCGCCCTCGCCGGGCATGGCCCGACCAGCAAGACGACGATCGCCGCGCACAGCCCGAGACTCACGGCGCGATCCATGCCCTCCATCAGCGCGGTCCGGAACAGCCGGCTCCCCCTCACAGGGCGGCCTCCTTCATGATCTCGTGGATGATCGACTCGACGTCTTCCGCCACGGGCTTCAGACCGGGCTCGTCGAACATGCCGATCAGCGCGGTCGGTCGGATGGTGGCCATACGCGTCTGCCCGCCCTCCTCCCAGACCGATATCCTGCAGGGAAGCGCCGTGGAGATCCTGATGTCGGCCTCCAGCACCCTCTTTGCCTGGTGCGGGTTGCACACTTCGAAGATCCGGCACTCCCGGGTGAACTCCACCCCCTTCTTCGCCAGGGTCTGCTTGAGGTCGTGAACCGAGAGGACTCCGAACGTGTGGCGCGCCACCGCCGTCTCGAGATCGGCGCACAGACGATCGAGCGGCTTGGAGGAAGAGACGACGAGGAGCATGGCTTCACGACCTCCGCCGGTCAGGCCGGCACCACGGTTCCCGGTCCCCGGTCCCCGAAACGTTCCGGGACGGCCAAAAACATGCCCCATGCTACTAGGTCCGAGGCCCTCTTGCCACAGGAGCCTGTCGGACCCTCGGAGCTCCGGCTCCCGTGCGCCGGGTCAGCGGCATCGACCGGAGTCGATTCGACGCGCCCCCCGCTGCGCCGCGGTCCGAGTCGGCTGTACAATGGTGGTGGCTCTCACGGCGTCGACGACCACGGATGGGCAGGGGCCGATGTACAACCCGAAGCGAGACTACTACCGTGCGCTGGGTCTTACCCCGGAGGCCTCGCCCGAGGTGATCCGGGTGGCCTACGAGGAGCTCTCCTCGTTTCTGGATCCCGGGCAACCGCAGCATCGGGAGATGCAGGTGCTGCTGGAAGAGGCCCACCGGACGCTGGCCGATCCGGTCCGGAGGGCCAGCTATGACAGGGAGCGCGACCAGGCCCACCGGACCCGGCCCGTCGACCCGGTGGGCGCCCTCGACGCTCCGATCCCCGAAGCCGAGCCGGAAACCGCCCCTGCCGGTCCGGTCATGACGACCTACAGGGCGCCCAGCCCCGACGCCATCCCGGCCGTCGAGAAGGCGCTCGCCCGGGATCCCGAGAACAAGGATCTGAGGGCCTGGCTCGCGTTCCTGTACTACTCTGCCGAGCGCCACCAGGACGCGCTGCACGTGTACCAGCAGCTGGTGGCGAAAGACCCGAAGAACCCCAACTTCCACTACTACCTCGGCAACGTCTCGTACAAGATCGGGAAGAAAGCGGTGGCGCTGGCCGCCTGGGAGACCGCCATCCGTCTCGACCCTGGAGGCTTCATCGCGCAGCGGGCGCAGCGCAAGATCGAGGGCGGCCGCAAGTAGCTCGAGCCGGTGGCGAAGCAGGCGAGTGCGACGGCGCGCCTGCGGGAACGCGGCTCGACCAGCCGCGACCGATGACCGCTCCTTCTGTCTCCGGAAGAGGCGCCGAGAGGGGGCGCGTCCGTCAGGGATTCCGTCAGGGATTCCAACAGCCTCGCACCTGCGGCCGGCTCTCGCGCGGCGTGAGGCCGCCTCCGGGGCCCTCGTCACGCACGATGACGTCGCCTCCGCATCCTCTCATGGCCGGCGGGCCCGTCCGTGGGCTCCTCACGTATGACCTTGAGGGCATACTCTCTTTCAACGCCTGAAGACCCTGTTGTGATACAGTGCAGAGACCAGCCGAAGCCCGGCTTCCATCCACATCGAGCCGGGCCTCGTCCGCGCCGCTGAACCTGCCGGACCTGGCGGGCGAAGGTAAGATTGACCAGGAGAGTGCGGCCTTGAACAAAGATTGCTTCATCGCAGAGAGCGATTTCGGGTCGTTCATCGGCGCCATGCTCGGGGCGACCAAGGTGATCGGCCCGGTCGCCAAGAAGACCAAGTTCGTCTTCAGGGAGCTGAGCTCGCCCGGCGAACTGCGGCTCGACTACGATGTGACGATCCTCCCGGCCAAGAAGGCGTTCTTCCCGCAGCGCCAGGAGCTCGTGAGATTCCAGGGGAACGCGGTGGAGAGCTGCATAGACCCGGAGGATCAGGTGCTCTTCGGGGTCCACTTCTACGAGGTCAAAGCGATCGACATGCTCGACGAGCTGTTCAGGGCCGGCCACGAGGACCGGAACTACCTGGCCAACCGAGAGCACACGACGATCGTCGCCTCGAGCATCCAGAACGTCTCTGGCCGGGCGTTCTTCGCCTCGGTAGGGACGGACGTGAAGCCGAAGGGCCACGACGCCTTCCTGACAAAGGTCTTTGGCGGATACGTCTACGAGGTGCTCACCGACAAGGGCGCAAGGCTCACGGCGCACGGCGCGTTCGAGCCCGTGACGCCAGCCCAGCTGGACGAGGCGAAGAGAGTGAACGACGCGGCCATGACCCGTTGCGAGGAGAAGCTGAGCCACGGCGCCAAGGAGATCGCGACCAGGGTCCGCGCCGCCTTCCGCAAGGAAGAGCTCTGGAATGAGCTGTCGGAAGACTGCTTCTCGTGCGGCACGTGCAACGTGGTCTGCCCGACCTGCTACTGCTTCGACGTGCAGGACGCCTGGAACCTCGACCAGGTCTCGGGTCTGAGATGCCGGTCCTGGGACGGATGCCTCATGGAGGACTTCGCCCAGGTCTCGCTGGGCATGGGAGCAAAGGAGAACTTCCGGGAAGAGCGCGCGACCCGCTACCGGCACCGGGTCATGAGGAAGATGACCTATCTCAACGAGAAGCTCGGCGGCCCGGCCTGCGTCGGCTGCGGGCGGTGCTCCGTCGGTTGCGTACCCGACATCGCCGATCCGGTGAAGATCGTGGACAAGATCATGTCGGCCTGAAGGAGAGGGGACGAGAAGCCATGAGCTTGAAAGAGCACAACGTCTTTCTGCCGCGCGAAGCCCAGATCATGCGGGCCGAGCAGATCACGGCCACGGAGAAGCACTTCACCCTGAAGATGAAGGACGGGGCTTCCATGGTGTTCGCCCCGGGTCAGATCCTGGAGGTCTCGCTCCACGGCTACGGCGAGATCCCGATCGGGTTCGCCTCGAGCCCCACGAGAAACAACACCTCCGACATCGTCGTCCGGACCGTGGGCCGCGTCTCCGGCGCCGTCAACAAGCTGCAGAAAGGGCAGGCCATGTTCGTCCGTGGTCCGC
>JACQZM010000274.1:15012-23401 GCA_016213885.1 Candidatus Rifleibacteriota bacterium
GGTCCGCTGGGCCACGGGTTCGACCTGGACCAGCTCCGCGGCCACCCGGTGCTGATCGTGGCCGGCGGCATCGGGCTCTGCCCCACCCGGAGCCTGATCCAGTACATCCTGGACCGGCGCTCCGAGTTCGAGGATTTCACGCTCTTCTTCGGCTCCAGAAGCCCCAAGGAGCAGCTCTTCCTGGACGACCTGGCCCGGTGGCGCAAGGCGAGCGACGTGGCCTACTACGAGACCGTGGATCGAGCCGATGGCGACTGGAAGGGCAACGTGGGGGTCATCACCACCCTCTTCAAGAAGGTCAAGGTGTCCCCCGAGACCCGGGTCATCGTGTGCGGCCCGCCGGTCATGTACAAGTTCGTGATGCGTGAGCTGGATACCATCGGCATCCCCCACGACCATGTCTTCGTCGACCTCGAGCGCCGGATGAAGTGCGGCCTGGGCAAGTGCGGCCACTGCCAGATCAACGACAAGTACGTCTGCTTCGACGGACCGGTGTTCAGCTACTCGCAGATAGAGAGCCTGGAGGAGGCCTTCTAGATGAGCAAGAAGAGAGTGACCGTTGCCTTCTTCGATTTCACCTCATGCGAGGGTTGCCAGATCGAGCTCACGAACCTGGGCGAACAGGTGTTCGTCGGGCTTCTGGGACACATCGAGTTCGTCGAGTTCCGGGAGGCCATGTCCGAGAAGACCGGGGAGCCGATCGACATTGCGTTCATCGAGGGCAGCTTCTCCAGAGAACAGGACCGGGAGCGGCTGGAGGAGATCCGGGCCCGGGCGAAGATCGTGATCGCCTACGGGGCTTGCGCCACCATCGGCGGCGGAGCCGCTGATTCCCAATTACCCGGTCTGCGTGGAGTGCAAGTTCCGCGAGACGGTCTGCCGGTACCAGTCCGGCGACCACTGCCTGGGGCCCACGGCCCGGGCCGGATGCGGCGCGCCCTGTCCCGCCGACGGAGTTCCGTGCGAGGCGTGTCGGGGGTTCGTCGACCATCCGAACCAGGCGTCGTTGACCAAGGTCCTGGTCGAGAAGGGCGGCCTTCCGGTGGATCGAGCCCGGACCAAGTCGAGGCTCTGGACTTCGGTATATCGAGACCAGGAGTGAGGGCACCCATGTCGAAGAACATCAGCATCAACGTCCATCACGTGACGCGCATCGAGGGTCACGGCAACATCCAGGTCAACGTGACCGACGGCAAGATCGAGAAGTGCGAGTGGCAGGTGCCCGAGGCGCCGCGCTTCTTCGAGGCCATGGTCCGGGGACGCCACTACAGCGAGGTGGCCCGAATCACCAGTCGCATCTGCGGCATCTGCTCCGTGGGCCACACCCTGGCCTCCATCAAGGCCACGGAGCACGCCCTGGGAATCCAGGTGACCCCCCAGGTCAAGAAGCTCCGTCAGCTCTTGAAGCACGCGGAGAACTTCGACTCTCACATCCTCCACGTGCTCTTCTTGGCGACGCCGGATCTCCTCGCCGTGCCGTCGGTCTTCCCGCTGGTCGCCACCCACCCCGACGTGGTCAAGCTGGCGCTGAGGCTCAAGCGGTTCGGCCACGAGTGGGGGTCGCTCATCGGCGGCCGCACCACCCACCCGACCCGCCCGATCCCGGGGGGCTTCGGCGAGCTGCCCACCACGGAAGAGCTGAAGAAGCTCAGGGAGCGCTTCGACACCGAGGCCCTGCCGGACGCCCTGAAGGCGCTGGAGGTGTTCGTGTCGCTGGCTCCCAAGTTCCCCAGGTTCGATCGACCCACGGAGTACGTGGCGCTGCACTCCGAGGAGGAGTACGGGCTGTACCTCGGTGACATCTCGTGCTGCATGCCCGACGGCAAGAAGGAGATCGTCGAGGTCTCCGACTACCGGAAGGTGACCAACGAGCACGTGGTGCCGCAGTCCACGGCCAAGTACACGCGGCACAGGCTGGGGAGCTACATGGCCGGCGCCCTGGCCAGGTTCAATAACAACCACGACCAGCTCCACCCCGAAGCCAGGCGGGTGGCGGACAAGCTGGCTCTCGAGCCGGTGGTCACCAACCCCTACCTGAACACGGCGGCGCAAGCCGTGGAGGTCGTTCACAGCGCCTACGAGTCGATGAGGCTCCTGGACGAGCTGATCGATGAAGGGATCGAGGAGGAGCCTCTGGCCAAGCCCACCCGCCACGGCCAGGGGGCCGGCGGTGTGGAGGTTCCCCGGGGGATCCTGTTCCACGACTACGTCTACGACGAGAATCACATCTGCCAGTCCGGCAACTGCATCATCCCGACGAATCAGAACCATGCCAACATCCAGCTGGACATGGAGAAGCTGGTGCCGGAGATGCTCGCGGCCAGCAGGTCCGAGAAGGAGATGGAGCTGCAGCTGGAGATGCTCGTCAGGGCGTACGACCCCTGCGTCTCATGCTCCACCCACTACCTGGACGTGACGTTCGTCGAGTAGGGTCCGTTGCGCTACCTGGTCGGCATCGGCTCGTGGACCATGGGGGACGATTCGATCGGCCCCCGTCTCGTCGAGGCGGTCGCCGACCGGGGTAGCGGACCACCACCCTCTCGACCCACGACGGAGACCTGCTGAAGGTCATCGATCTGGCTCGCGAGACCGGCCAGACCGTGCCGTCGATCCGGATCATCGGCATAGAGCCGGAAAGCGTCGAGCCCGGTCTGGAGCTCTCTCGGGCCCTCCGGGCCCGGTTCGAGGAGTACATCCGGGCGGCGCTGGAGGAGATCTCCGCCTGAGACGGTCGACGGGCGCCCCGGCTCCGGCTCCGGCTCCGGCGCTCCCGGCGCCGGCGGATCACTCGTCGCGTCCGGTGGAGCCGCCGGTGGTCGTGGCGCACATGACCCACTCCACGTCATCCGGGTGCTGATCGGCCTGGCCGGTCGGCTCGGCGGGCGGCGCCCAGGGGGGCGGTTTGAGCAGCTTCTCCGGGAGCTTGTAGCGCAGGAGATCGTCGTCCGGGCAGGCCCGGGTCGCGATCTCGTCCGCCATCCGGAGCGGATCGGAGCCGAAGCTCACCGGGTGCTCCTCGTCTTTCGAGACGTCCGCGTAGCGGAGCACCAGACTGGCCGCGGCCGTGTAGATCTCCAGGCTGGCGGGTCGCTCGCCCATCGTGTCGAGGAGCGCCACCGGTCCGTTGGCCCGTGCCGCCGCGAAGAACACCCGCCCGGGGCCGGCGTGGCCGGTCAGGACGTTGTTCTCCCTCTCGTCCTTGCCCATGATCAGCTTGTGATGAGCGTCGAGGCGGAAATGGCGCCCGACCCGCAGCAGCCTGAGCTGCTCGTCGCTGTCCTGCCCGTGGATGAACGCATCCTGGAGCTTGGCGCAGAACCCGGTCTCCGTGAGCAGACACCCGCCTCCGGGGCAGGCGTGTCCACGGAGCTGGAACTGGGCCGCCAGCGCCAGCTGCTTCTTCCGGGAGCGTCCGCCGATGTCCAGCAGTCTGGAGCGATCCACCCATCCGTTCTTCTCGGGCACCGTCGGCGGCAGCAGCCTGGCGGACAGCGGCCGGACGATCAGCCCGGAGAGCCCCGCCTCCTTCTCGATGCGGTGAAGCTGATGCAGCCTCTGGGACATGGGCCGCTGCCCCAGAACCTCGCCGGTGAAGACGAACCGGGCCCCCCTCTCTTCCATGACCCTCCTGGCCACCTCGAAGGTGTGGACCCGACAGTCCTGGCACGGGTTGAACGCCTTGCCGTAGCCGAACCGGGGTTGCTTGATGATCTCGATGTACTCGCGGCCCGACCGGTGCACCACCAGGGGGACGTCGAGCATCTTCGAGATGGAGAGCACCCTTCCCTCCTCGCCGCAGAACGCCCGGGCGTTGCAGGTGCAGAACGGCGAGGCCACGTTGAGCGCAACGATGTCGGTGCCGAGCTGCCGCATCAAGAAGACGGCCAGCGTGCTGTCCAGCCCCCCGGAGACGAGACCGATCGCCTTCACCGGGCGCTGATCCATGTCGTCATCACCTCTCGACGGGGCCTGTCGAATCCCGGACAGGTCAGGGTTTCGCCGGTGCCTGGGCGGCCGGCGAGGTCCCGGAGGTCGGCCCCGCGGCGCCGGGGGAGGGGGACGGCCTGGGCTTGGGCGCCGGCGGCAGCGGCAGTGACAGATCGATCCGCGAGACCCCTTCGGCCGTGGCCACGTAGGCGTATTTCCCGACCACGGTGGTGTTGTTCACGGCGTTGGAGACCAGGCCGTTCTTGAGGCAGTAGAGACGCCAGTCCCTGTCGGCCACCGTGAGCCTGTACAGCCCCCCGCCGCTGCTGCCGATCAGCAGCGTGTCGGGAGTGCGCTCCAGCCCGGTGATGACCCGGACCGGAAAGAGAACCGCCTTCTCGTTCGTCTCGTCGTGCAGCTTGCCTCCCGGCACGAGCTGCTGCACGTTCAGGGAGCCGAACGTCCCGAACCAGAGCCAGCCTGCGGCGGAGGCCGCGCACCGGACGATGCGGCCCGTGACGCGCCCCTTGAAGTCGAACCGCTCCCACGCCTTGCCGTCGAACGAGAGCACCTCGGCCGCATCTGTGCCGATGTAGATCTTGCCATCGCCCGGCGCGTACAGGCAGCTCGGCTGACCGGCGGGTGCCGGGCTGCTCGTGACGGCGACCGCCTCGAACGTGTCGTTGACGAGCTTGGCCGGGCCGCCATCCGTGAGCACCCAGAGCGTGTCCTGGAACACGGCGAGGTTGATGACCTCGTCGCCGGGAAGGCCGCCGGCCGCGTTCGTGAAGCGGGTCAGGGCGCCCGGGTCCAGTCGAGCCACGCCGGCGGTGGCGAACCCGATCCAGACCTTGTCCTTGAAGAGAATGACCTGGCTCAGACTGTCCTCGGGGAGCTCTCCCTTGACCTTCGTCAGATACACCCAGTCCGCTGCGCGGGCGTCCTTTCTCGCGAGACCCCGCTCCTTGGTGGCGGCCCAGACAGTGCCCCGGGAATCCACCGTCACCTGGCTCACGGCCGCGCCCCTGAGCACGGTCTCCACGGAGTCCGGCGCGATCTTCAAGAGTGACGGCGGAGGGGCCGCCATCACGCCTCCCCCGTTGGCCAGCAGCGAGCCGGGCCAGGTCAGGGCGAGCACGACAAACAGGCCAACGGACAAGGGTCTGGAACGGACCACGATACCTCCTTCGAGCCGCGCCACGCACACGGCCCCGGAGAGTCGGCCAGCAGAGTCTCCCCCCGAGTTCGAGCCGTGGACCAGGTCTCATCCTACCACGGGAGAACCGGCTCGGACCGCTGCTCCGGACTCCGGGGGCGCCAGCGGAGCAAGTTCCACGAAAGAAGACGGCCGCCCGTCGGGGCGGCCGGCCTATCGATAGCGCAGCTTGAACCTGTCGCGCGACAGGGATCACCGCCGCGCCGTCAGTGCGCGGCTTCCACGATCGGCCGCACGGCCGCTCCCTCTTCCGCTTCGGGAGCTGCCGCGGCTGCCGATCGGTGGCCGTCGGCGCCCGGACGGCGCCGACGAGGGGGCGGGTTGCGCGTTGCGCAACACGCTCCGAGGCCAATCGACCTAGTTCTTGCGCTCGCGCTCTTCGCCCTTCTGTTCGGGGGCGAAGCCCTTGTCGATGACCTTCACGTGGGTCGTGACGTTTCGAGCGAGATCGTTGCAGTCCTTGAACTGGACTCGGATCTCGTAGTCGCCCTTCTTGGGCCACACCATGTTGACCACACCGATGGGCGG
The DNA here is from genome assembly GCA_016213885.1 of Candidatus Rifleibacteriota bacterium. Taxonomy (GTDB): domain Bacteria; phylum Muiribacteriota; class UBA6191; order JACPRK01; family JACQZM01; genus JACQZM01. Next base: position 20,684 of record JACQZM010000274.1, read on the forward strand.
TTCCGTGTTCAGGTTGGCGAACATGCCGGTCTGCAGCGGCGGGGTCAGGAGGTTGAACTCCTTGATGACCTCTTCCTTCCCGGGCTCCACCCGGACGATGGTCGCCTTGAGCTCCTTGGCGCAGTAGTAGATGTAGTGCTTGCCGTCCACATCGCCCGCCGGGTTCTTGTCGGTCATCGTCGGACCGGTGGCGGGTTCAGCGGAGATCTGCACGTCGTACGCCTGGTTGGCGTAGTAGGTCAGCTGGCTTTCCAGCGGGTTCTTGCCCTTCGCGTCGGTCAGGAGACCGGCCGGAGCGCCGTTCGGCAGGCTGTTGTACGCCATGGTGGTGTAGTTGTTCTGGTAGCCACCGTACTGGTAGCCGTCAGGAATGCGGGAGTCCGCGGACATCGCATCGTACGGCAGCGGGGACACACCCGTGGAGGTGTTGCCGCCCTGCCACAGACCGAGGGTCTCGCACGCCGCCTGGGCCGAGCCGCCGGCACCGCCGGAGGAGGCTTCCGCCCTGGACTGCTTGTCCGTGAGGGTGACCGACAGACCTGGCCGCGGCTGGAACGCAACGGCGACCTTCTTGTCGATCAGGGTCTTGGTGACGGTGCCGCAGCACCCGGCCGAAATCGTCACCGCGGAGTACGCGTAGTTGTCGCGCATCTTGGGAACGAGCTTCTCTGCCTCGTTCTGCTTCAGCTCTTCCGCAGAGACCGGCATGCGGTCCTGCAGCATCACGTCCGCGCCGGCCACGAGCTTGGTGGAGGCACCGCCCGTATTGACCGTGCCGTGGACCGTCTGGTAGCCCACCGGGATCGGCAGAGCGCCAGCCAGCAGCGTGTAGTTGGACTTCTCGGCCGGGATCTGGAAGACCGGGTGGCCGTCCCAGCACACGCCGTTAATGGCCGTCTTGTAGCCGCCGGGCACGGCTGCGGAGTTGTAGTTGGTCATCACGGTCGCCTGGCTGGACTCGTACAGGTAGTACACGGTCTTCGCCAGGTCTCCGCCGAACCGGGTCGGCTTGAACACGCCGGCGTCCTTCCAGGTGATGGCCTGGCCCTGATCGTTCTTCATGCCGGGCACCGGTTCGTCCGGACCGTAGGGGAACGGATCGCCCCGCCAGCCTTCACGGGTGGTGAGGTTCACGACCCAGGGCCCGCGGACCGCGCCGCCGACGTCGATCGGCGGGTAGTAGATCGCGAAGTTCGGATACCACTGGTTCAGCCACGTCGCGAATCCGGTCTCGGTCCTGTCGGCCGGGGTCAGGTTCGGCACCGTGACGTCCTTGTTGGGGAAGCGGATCAAAGCCTGGGTGTCGGGGCCGGTCTTGTAGAACACGGCCGCCGTGTCCGAGTAGTTCTCCGGGAGGTTGGGCTTGAAGTCCATCTCGGCCGACGGGTAGACGGCCTTCGGGGTCTCCAGCTTGTCCGGCGTGCCCTGGGAGTTCGGGAAGAGCGACAGGGTCTCGTCCGGCGGGGTCACCGGCCGGTAGCCGGGGTTGGAGTTGTCGTTCTCGTAGGTGAAGTTGTAGCGCTCGCCGTAGGCCTCGCGAGCCAGCGCCAACGTCTTGGGCACGGTCTTCTCGGTGGCGTACATGTCCACGTAGAAGATGTCCGTATAGTAGTACGGACCGCAGTGGAGCGTCTGGCCGTCGACCTGCACGTCGCCCTCTGCCTTCACGAGAACCTGGCACTGGTACTGGTACCACAGCCCGTGGCCGATGTCGGTCCTCTGGTGGCCGGGGTCGAAGTAGTAGTCGTTGTCAGGATCCCCGTTCGGGAGCCGCGCCTCGTTGGGGCTCCACAGCGTCGAGTAGTGGGCCGGGTTGGTGATGTCGAGCGTCTCGTTGTTTCTGAGAACCTTGTGGGTGTAGAGGGTCCCCACGTTGTTGCTCGCCGTGATCAGGCCCTGCCAGTCGGTGTCGGTGAACGAACCCGACATGTCCGTGACCTGGGACGGGTTGTCGCTCGGGTACTGGGCCGGAGAGAGCCACCATCCCCAGTAGTCCGCCGCACCCTTCCACCGGCGGGGGTCGCAGTTGCTGCCTGCCCGCTCGATGATCTCCCTGTCGTCCTGCGGCCAGCTCGACCTCTTCTGGAACAGCATCTCGATCTTCCAGTTCGGGAACTTGTAGGTCTTGTTGTCCCTGAACTTGTACTCGCCGTTGCCCAGGTTGGTGAACTTCGAGGTGTTGGGAATCACGAACTCAGAGTCACGGGCGTTCTGCTTGTCCGCGTTGAAGATGTCGGTGGGGGCCAGCAGCGGCTGGTTGTCGGCAGCCTTCATGAACAGCGGGGGAATCATGCCGATCGCGTAGCGATGCGACAGGTGGTTCTTGATGAAGTCGAAGAACCCCTGGCGCTGAGTCTTGTAAGACGACTCGTTCTGGGAGCTCGAAAGGTCCATGTATCGGAGGTAGGAACCCATGTAGTTGTACAGCAGGGCCTCTGTCACCTCGGCGTCCGAGTTGACCTGGTAGAAGTCAACCGGCAGGCTGTTGATGACGCTCCAGTCCCTGGAATACTGGCGGACCCTCTGGCTCTTCAGGAAGTCCGCGTCGCCGGTCAGCTTCCTGATGAAGACCTTCCGGGAGTACGTGGTCTCATCGGCTGGAAGCTTGTCGGCGCAGTCGGGGCAGGCCGCCGTGTTGCGCGCGCCGTCGTACGTCGTCTCCACCGAGTAGGTGATCATCCACGGCCTTTTCAGGACCCCGAAGACATCGGCCTTGAG
>JACQZM010000275.1 GCA_016213885.1 Candidatus Rifleibacteriota bacterium
GAGCGGCCGGGAGGCACCGGAGCCGTCGCTTACCGGTCACGGGGCTGCCCGGAGTACATCTGCCGGTCCGACGGGTAGGACGACTGGTCCGGATCAGCGGCCGGAGTGACCGGCTTCGGGGGCGGCCGGGTCGGAGCCGGCCCGGAGAGAGCGGCCGCCGCCAGAGGGGCCGAAACGGCAGCCGGCGGCTCCACACACCGCTCCACGAACGACAGGTCCGACTCGCCCAGGGTTCCCACCGCCTGGGAGAGCAGAAGGCTCTTCAGCAGGTAGTCGTATCGGGCCTGGGCATGATCGCGCCGCGCTGAGTAGAGGTCCCGCTCGGCATCGAGCACCGGCACGACCGTGTACAGTCCAGACCGGTACCCTTCCTGGCGGGCCGCCAGAGCGATCTCGCCGTGGCGGATCGCCTCCTGGAGCGCCTGGACCCGCTGGATCGCCGCATTGATTCCCAGGAACGCCGATCGGGCCTGCCGTCGCGCCGACCTCGTCTTGGCGTCCCGATCGAAGGCCGCCGACTTCGCCAGCTTGGAGGCCTCGCGAGTCTTGGCCATGACGAACTCTCCCTGGTAGATTGGCAGGTCCACCCGCACCACGAAGTCGTCGGTGACCACGTCGGAACCGCCGCCGAACAGCGTCCCCTGGGCGTCTCGCTCCCCCTGCCGGGCGATGAGGCTCACCACCGGGTAGTGGCCGGCCACCTGCTTGGTGATCCTCGGCGCGCTTGGCCCAGAACTCCACGTTCGACGGATCGGGGGCCACCATCCGCAGCTCTGGTTTCAAGTGCCCCAGCGGGCCGACGTTGCTTCCGGTCAGCTCACCCAGCGCCTGCTGGGCGTCATCGAGCTCGTTCTCGGCGGCCACGATCGCCGCGCGGGCCGCGGCCATCCGGGCCCGGGTCTCCGACTCCTCCGTGATCGGGACGACGCCGGCGGCGCGCTTCTCCCTGGAGGTCTCGAAGTGACGGTCCAGCGCCACCGACTCCGCCTGGGCCAGATCCAGCTTGTCCTTGGCCGCCAAGGCGGCGACGTAGAGCGAGGCGACCTTGGCCTGGAGGTCCTGCCGCGAGCTCGCCAGATCGGCCTCCGAACGCTGGAGCTCCGAGCAGGCCTGCCGGAACCGCTGGATCGACGGGAAGTCCACCACGGACTGCCGGGCGGTCACGAGGTAAGACCAGGTCGGGAACGCCGTGCGGCCCCTGGTGAAGAGCACGTTGTCGGTGGAGCGGATCTCCTGCACCGTTCTCATGTCCTCGTACTCGCCCTTCACGGACGGAAGCAGATTGGACTTGGCCGCTCTCAGCGACTCCTTCTTGGAGAAGTGCTTGAACTGCACGCTCTTGAGCTTCGGGTCGTTGTCCAGCGCCTTGCGGTAAAGGTCCAGAACACTCTGCGCGCCGGCTGGGGTTGCCATGGAGAGCCCCGAGAGGAGTCCGAGCCCCACAACCAGCGCCATCGGCGAGCACCGCCGTGCGAGGTTGGACCAATGTACCGCGCGGATCGTGGAAAAGGTCATGACATACCGCCCCGTTACCTGAGGACATCAGGCCGCTTGACTTGATGCACGCAAAGCCGATCGAGGCGAGGATGATGACACCATGATCGGATCGAGTCAAGCACATGTTGTCATGAGCTCTTCGCGATGTACCCCCCTTCGGGGGGCCCCCCGCGGCCGCAGGTCGTCCTACCCAGGGTCCAGCGGGAGCCGAGGCAGAATTCAGGCCGACCGCCATGGCGAGTAGGACCACGAGGGCGATCCCGACCCTCGCTTCCATCTTCTTCAGCCCACGGATCGCGTGCCGCTCAAAGCCAAGGACCTGGTCGATTCGGCTGTTCACTCTTTCGATCGCTGTCCGGCGATCATACGCCGTGTCCTGTGCTCTTGCAGTCTCGCGGCAGCGCTGTGAACATCCGGGGGTCCTTCTCGATCTTGATCCGCACGACCTTCCCATACTCCGTTTGCCCCCGGGGACATTCAGCTCGCCCAGCACACACAAGACCATTGGCCGCCGCAGGACAACGATACTTGAGCGTCTGCCGGTCCTTCTCGAACCCGCCGAACGTCATCGGTCTGGTCTCTCCCGTGGCAGGACAGACGCACTGCACCGTGCCCTTCACGTCGTAGACCACGTTGTCCACACAGTCGGGGAAGAGCGGCCTGGTCTTGTCTTTCGACTTGTCCCAGTCGGCGCGCTTGTCGATGATGGCCCGAATGTGCTCCTCCCAAAGGCCGGCGATGTTCGCTTCGGAGTCATGACCCTTGTCGGCACTCAGTTCCTCGCAGGTCTCCACGATCTCAGGATGACGTTCTTTCGTGTCCTTCACCATCGGAAGGAGTTCGGGGCTCTCCGGTGCCGATGCCGTGGTCACCTTGTAGTTGACAGGCATCTCGTGCTGTGAGTCCACCAAGAGATGCAGTTCGAAGCCAAACCAGTAGACGACTTTCTCCCACGGACTCCCGTCCTGGCGCATCCCCCGATACTTCTTCACGCCCCAATCCGCATCGCTTTCACGACGTCGATCGTCTTCTTCTTCCGGCTCTTCCGCGGTGGCCGGCGCCACGCCTGGGTCTGCTGGACCCTGCTGGCCCGCACCGTTTGCACTGCTCTGGTCCGAAGGGTTGTTTGTCTTTGGCTTCTGGTCTGTTTCGTCCTTCTTCTTGGGGCCTTTCGCGAACGATGGCAACGCTTTGCCGTCCATGGCCAGGAACTCACCCAAGTCGGGGAGAAGTTCCTTCAGCTTGGCCACCAGGATGTGGAACATCTCCCGGATCATAGGCTCGTGATTGATGATGTTGCGTAGGATGTTGGAGTAGGCTGAATCTGTGGGTACGGCTTCTTCTCCCAGTTTGGGATCGAATCCGCACACGTCACGGAGCTGAGCATTACGACTGAGTTCGCGACGCAGGGCAGCGATCGTCGGGTGTTGGTAGACCACGCCGGCCTGCTACCCCAGAAACCAGCCCGGAGAGCCAAGCTGCAGAGCACCGGGTCGGCTCTGGGGTGAGAACTTGGCATGAAGCTCGTGCAACGCACCCTGAGTGCCGGAAACCCGCATGAACGTGGGGTACGAAAGTTCGGACCCCCCCCCTCGGGAATCATGATCCAGAGCCCATCGCCGCGCAGCGAAAAGAGCTCGTCATGACGGCCCCACCGGCGCATCCGGATCGGTGCTATCATCCCCCCGTCGGCACGCC
>JACQZM010000173.1 GCA_016213885.1 Candidatus Rifleibacteriota bacterium
CAGCATTTTCTGGTCTCGGCGAACGCCCACGCGTACAATCCTGGGCATCTTCTCTTGTTTCCCCTGCGGCACGTGGTCACCCTCGGCGAGCTGACCGAGGACGAGGCGCTGGAGCTCCACCGCCTCCAGGTCGATTCGTTCGGGGTCTTGAGGGGGCTGTACGGGGCCGTCAGCTTCAACGTCGGACTCAACCTGGGGCCGGCGTCCGGCGCCTCGATCGAGCACCTGCACCTGCATGTGGTGCCGCGATACGACAGGGAGCTGGGCTTCATGGACATCATCGGGGGAGCCAAGATCATGGTGGAGGATCCCACCCAGAGCCGGGATCGTCTCCACACGGCGTTCCTCGAGCTCTCTACAGGGAAATCGGAGTGAGAACATGGACGATTTCGGCCCTCTGAAGGACCTGATCCGGGCGTTCACGCAGAGCTCGTTCACCCGGTTCGCGATCAGCGGAGATGGGGTCCGCATCCAGCTCCGGCAGAGCCAGCCCGCCGAGCGAAGGGCGGCGACCAGCGCGGAGCCGGTGAAGGTACACGTGGAGAGCAGATCGTCCAAGCCGAGGGGGGGGCTCGACACCGGGAAGGCGATACTCTCCACCCGCGTCGGGCACTTCTTCCCGAGCCGCAATCAGCAGGGGGAGCTTGCCCTCAAGGAGGGGGACCTCATCGAGCAAGGCCAGGCCCTGGGGATCGTCGAATCCATGAACCTCAAGTACGAGATCAAGGCGGACAGGTCCGGCCTGGTGGACCGATACCTAATCGAGGACGGCGAGGCCGTGGAGTTTGGCCAGCCGCTGATCCTCCTCAAGTGAACGCAGGTACCACGCGATGTTCAGCAAGATCCTGATCGCCAACAGAGGAGAGGTCGCGGTTCGCGTCATCCGGGCGTGCCGCGAGATGGGTATCGGTTCGGTGGCTGTCTACTCCACAGCCGACCAGGACGCCGTGCATGCCCGGATGGCCGACGAATCGGTCTGTGTGGGCCCGCCGGCCTCCCAGGACAGCTACCTCTACATCCCCAACATCATCTCGGCGGCCGAGATCACCGGAGCGGACGCCATCCATCCCGGCTACGGCTTCCTGTCCGAGAGCGCCAACTTCGCCGAGATCTGCCGGGAGTGCAACATCACGTTCATCGGCCCGTCGCCGGCCACGATCGAGGCCATGGGAAACAAGAGCCAGGCGCGCAAGACCGCCGCGGCCCACGGGTTTCCGGTGCTCGAGGGCTCGAACGGCCCGCTGAGGGACCTGGCCGACGCCCAGCGCATCGCGGAGCGGGTCGGTTATCCGGTGATCCTCAAGGCGGTCAACGGCGGCGGGGGCAAGGGCATGCGCATCGTTCTGACCGCGGCCGACCTCGAGAGGTTCTTCGCCACGGCGCAGATGGAGGCCAAGTCGGCGTTCGGCGACCCGGCCGTCTACCTGGAGCGATATCTCGGCCGACCGCGGCACATCGAGGCCCAGGTGCTGGCCGACGGTGAAGGGAACGTGAGCTTCCTGGGCGAGCGTGACTGCAGCATCCAGCGTCGTCACCAGAAGCTCATCGAGGAGTCACCGTCACCGGCGGTGGGAGAGCGCGACCGGAAGAACCTCTGCGCCTGGTCCGTGAAGCTGTGCGAGGCCGTGGGCTACCGGAGCGCCGGCACGATCGAGTGCCTCAGGGACGACTGACCGGCATCGACATCGTCAAAGAGCAGATCCGGATCGCCGCCGGTCTGCGGCTCAACGTGCGGAACCGGGAGGTCCACCTGAGGGGCCACTCCATCGAGTTCCGCGTCAACGCCGAGGACGTGGCGAACAACTTCGCGCCGTCGCCCGGAGTGGTGACCCAGTTCATCCCGCCGCTGGGCCCCTGGGTGCGCGTGGACACCATGCTCGAGAGCGGTACCGAGATCATGCCCTACTACGACTCGCTCGTGGCCAAGCTCGTGGTCTGGGCCCCCACGCGATCGGAGGCTCTCGCCCGGGCCCGTCGCGCCGTCGACGAGTTCAAGATCGAGGGGATCAGCACCACTCTGGACTTCCACCGGGAGGTGCTCAGGGACAGCCGCTTCATCTCGGGAGACTACGACACGTCGTACGTGGAGAAGCTGCTGCGCCCGTGAGGCGGGGCCCGGTCCGTGCTTTCGGCCATTTCGGCGCAGACTCCGGCCGATCCTTCCGGGCCGCTTCGACAATGCCGGGATTTCAACGATATACTGTGTGTAGGAGGGTTGTCGTTGCCTCCTTGTCACCATGTCCAACGAAACGCCGGGCCTCAGCTGTCGGAAGTGCGGCTCGTCGGACGTCCGCCTCCTCGACTGCATGGCATGCGGGAAGCAGACGCTCCTGTCGTGCAAGCAGTGCAACTCGGAGCAGTGCGGGGACGAGCTGTGCCAGCTCAACGCCCAGAAGCGCTCGCTCAAGAAGCTCAACAAGGTCTTCCTGCTCGTGCTGCTGCTCTGGCTCGGCGTGTCGGTGGTGGGACGCCACAGGCTGAGCAACGTGCGCGTCATCAAGCGGCCGCTGGTCATCCCGACGGCCACGGCCAGCGCGGCGGGGTCCGGCGCTCCGGTTCACTGGCTCGTGGACCGGGCCGGATCCCCGGCGCCTTCTCGCGGGCCGACCCCCTCGGCCCGCCGGGGCTCCCCCTCCCCGGCCGTCATGGTCAGGGCCACCGCGACGCCGATGCCGTCCGCGCCCGGGCGCTCCCCGGCCGCGGTGGCGCCGCTCCCGTCCGGCTCGACCGCGTCGCGGGCTCCGCGGCCGAGCCGGGCGCAGCAGCCGCCCCTGGACCCGCCCACGCCGGCTGCGTCGGCGGGCGGGTCGCCGGAGCCGTCCCCTGACCTGCCCGGGCCCCCCGGCCCGGACGCCTCGCCGATGGCGACGCCTCCGGGCCCGGACCAGCCAGTCCTGTCGCCTCGACCGACCCCGAGCGTCGGGCCCCAGCCCGCCCCGACCGCTTCTCCAGCACAGGTCGCGGCGAGCCCGGCTGCGTCGCCGACCCCTGGCCCGACGGCGGCCAGGCCACGGACCTCCCCGTCCCCGGAGGGTCCGCGAGCCGGACCGAGCCCGACCGGTACCGGCCAGCCAGACCCACGACCCGCCGGTTTCCCATCACCGCGCGACCAGACCAGCCCCTACAGGGTGATCGCCGGGGCAGGGCCGGGAGCGATGCCCGAGGACGACACCCCGATCCGCCCGCGGTCGACCGTGGCGGTCACGGAGCTGAACGAGCAGGATCTCAGGGACGGCAATCTGGCGTTTCGCGAAATCGCCGGCGACGATACCGGGTTCACCGGGGGGTCGTCCAGGTTCGACGCGGCGCTGGACCGGGTGGAGGCGGTCAGACAGAGACGGAACCGGGGTGCCGGGACGTCCAGGGCGCTGCGCACCGGCCGGGTGAACGAACGGCGTCGGGACAGCGAAGTGGACGCCAGGCCCGAGCCGACAGCCGGCGACAGTGAAGCCAGGCCCGCCCCACGCCCGTCCCGAGGCGAGGCGGTCGCCGGCGATGCGCCTCGGACCGGCGTCGGAGCCTCGGTCCCGGCCCCGAAGCCGCCGGCCACCGCCCCGGCTGCTCCGGCCAGCCCCCCGTCGGACCGGCAGCCGGCCGAGGCCGGTGGCGACCTGCCGGCGACCGGAGCCACCCTCGACAGCGCCACCACCCTGGCCGACTTTCCGCGGAAGGGTTCCCCATCCCCCGGGCCGAAGCCTCGTGGGAGCGCCTCCCCGGCCGCCCCGGAGCCGCCGGAGGTCCGGCTGTGGAAGGTGCTCAACTCGACCCTGGGCAAACCGTACTCGCCGGACGGCAACTCCCCGGACACCGGGT
>JACQZM010000174.1 GCA_016213885.1 Candidatus Rifleibacteriota bacterium
CCTCCAGGTCCGGTACTTCGCCGAGAAGCCGGCCAGCGCCCCCGGGTGCGCCGTCTCGATCGACACGACCCTGAAGAGCAAGGAGGTGGCGGAGGGCGAGACGGTCGATCTGGCCGTCCGGCTCGCGAACCGCACCGACAAGCCTGTTCCGATGACCGTGGCGATCGTGGGGCTGCCGGCCGGTCTCGAGTCGAGGGCCGACCAGCTCAAGGAGCTGGTGAAGTCGGGGCAGATCGACGCCTTCGAGACGAGGAGCCGGGAAGTGATCCTCTACCGGCGGGGGATGGCGCCCAAGGAGGAGCGGTCGATCGTGATCAACCTGGTCGCGGCGATCCCGGGCGACTACACCGGCCCTGCGTCGCGCGCCTACCTCTATTATACGGACGAGCTCAAGATGTGGGCCGAGCCGCTCGGGGCGAGAATCGTCGCGAAGAACTGACCCGGCCTCGCCGGGGGCGACGGTGGGGCCGGGACCGGTGGTCCCGGCCCGTCCGGGCGACCGTGGCCGCTCACCGGGACGCTGCCCGGTCGCCCTGCGGCTTTGGCTCCTCGATCGTCTTCGCGTGCGCGAGCGCTTGCGCCTTCCAGTAGCGGACGGTGTCCATCTCCTTCTTGATCTCCCCGGCGGGGACCAGATGCGGCGGACAGAGCTCCTCGCAGCGATTCGCGATGGCCAGCGCCGCGGCGGGTGACCTGTCGGTCTTGAAAACGTAGCTGAGGATCCTGTTCATCGCCGCGAGGCGGGCCAGGAGGCGACGGGATTCCCTGTCGTCGAGAGCGGCCACCCTGATCGGCACCTCGTGGTCCATCAGGCTGCTCAGGGCGAGTCGCCTCAGCTCCTCCGCCTCCTGTGCCGCCGCATCCCTCCGCTCTTTGACCGACCACTTCATCACCTCGCCGAGCCGGACCCGGAAGCGCAGCGCCAGCAGAGACCTGTCGCCGAACCGACCCTGGGCCCACAGGGTCTCCTGCTTCAGGCGACCGACGTCCCACAGACCAAGGACGAAACCGGCCCTGAGCAACTGGTAGACGTTGTCGCAGTCACCGAACGTCCGGTGAGTGTCGAGGCGCCGCATCGACAGCATGAACGCCGGAAGACGCCAGACCCTCAGAAGCGGCCCGACCTCACGCCGCAGCGCCTCCAGCTCCGCTCTCTGAGGCCGGCCCTCCGCGAGACAGGCCTCGACGAAGCGGCGCTTGGACACCAGTCCTCCGAGGAAGTCTGCGCCGCTCTTGCCCATTTTCTCCTCGGAGAGATCGTGGATGAGCGGGTTCTTGGCATCCTGGGTCGCGGCGTCCAGCCTCTTCTGGATCCCCTGCACGAGCCGCTCGATCAACCCCAGACCGGCCTCCTGGAACGGCTGCGACACGGCGGCGAGCTCCAAGCGGCCCGCCTCCAGCAACTCCGTGAACCGTTCGAGATGGCCGAACTCGGCCCTGCAGTCCGCGACCACCAGGGGCTTTTTGGCCATCATGCGCTGGATCGCTCCGACCAGGCGATGCTGCGCCATGGAGAGCCACAGACCCTGACAGCACGAGCTCCTGTGGAGAGCCGCGGGATCGTGGGCCGACTCGAAGAGCTCCAGCGCCTGGTCGAGGCTCTGCAGGACCTCGGATGGACTGTCGGCGAGGTTCGACCACTCGGCCAGCAGGTAGTGCGGACCCCAGTGCCGGGCGAGGGAGGGCAGCGCGCCGAGCGAGGTCAGCGGCTTCACGATCGCTTCCTTGGAGGCCCGGCACCCCTCGCCGAGCAGGCTGGCCCCGACCGACCAGAGCTGGCACTCGAGCTCCCGGGGGATCCGCTGACCCGTCAGCGCCCCGCACCGGTCCTGGAACTCCTGCACGCGCGCTCTCAGCCTGGACTCGAACCGGGCGTCGGAGTCGCCGAGGATCACGAGCGGATCGGTGCTCGTGGCGGTGCCAGCCAGCGCCTGCTGCTCCAGCTCCTCTCCGACCGCGGTCGCCCGCCTGCCGAGCCGGGCCCTCTTCCCGGGTTTCCCGGCCCCGTGCGCCCTCGCCTCCAGGTTCTTCTTCTCCAGCGCCATGCAGAACAGTGCGGTCTGCCGGACCCAGCCCTCCAGGTCGTCTCGCGGAACCGGCCGGGGCCTCGTGAACACCCCCAGGCCCAGCGCCGCGGCCACCGCCAGCGTCACGGCGACCACGACGACCGGCCCGCGAGGAGCTCTGCCAGGCGGCCCGGCCTGATCGGTCCGGACCCGGGTCGTTGCCAGTCGCCGGGGCGCCTCCCGGGAGCCGCGCTCCACGGAGATCGTGCCGTGGACCGGACCGCCCTCCGGGGCGTCGCGATCGCCCTGCAGCTTCTCCAGCACCAGCCGGAACTCCGACGCGGAGCCGTGACGCCGGCCAGGGTCCTTCTCCAGAGCCGTGAGCAGGAACCGCTCGAACCCCCTGGACAGGGCAGGATTGAGTTCTCGCGGGCCGGGCGGCGTCTGGCCCAGGTGCTTGTTCAACAGGCGCGCCAGGTTCGTGTCCTCGAACGGTAGCTGACCCGTGGCGAGCTCGAACAGCATCACGCCCAGGGAGTAGAGGTCGGCGCCCTCGCCGTACTCCTGACCCTTCACGATCTCCGGAGGGATGTAGGCCGGGGTCCCGAGGATGAGTCCGGTTTTGGTCTTGACCGCTCCGTCCCCCCTCCACCTGGCGATGCCGAAGTCGGTCACCTTGTACTGCACGGGACTCGCTTCCAGTATGTTCTCCGGCTTGATGTCCCTGTGGAGCACCGATCGGGCGTGAGCGGCCTCCAGGGCGGTGGCCACCTGGATGCCGATCAGCAGGACCTCTCTCTCGTCGACCCGGCGTCGCTGCCCGAGGATCGCCCTGAGTGGCGGTCCCTGGAGGTACTCGTAGTCGATCCACGGCACTCCGTCCGCGGCACCGTGGTCGAAGATCTTCACGATGTGCGGGTTGTCCAGCGACGCCGTGATCCGGGCCTCGGCGATGAACCGCCTGACCTGCTCGGGATCCTCCATGGCGCTGGCCAGCAGGAGCTTGATCGCCACCTTGCGGCCGAGCTCCTTCTGCGTGGCGAGGTAGACGGCACCGAAACCGCCGGAGGCGATGAGTCGCTCAGGCACGAACCGGGCCGCGCAGTCGGCTGGAATGGGGATCTTCACGGCAGACAGTGTAGCACCCGCCCGCGGCTCGACGCAGGGACGGCCCGGGCACGCCTTCATACGACTTCAAGATCGTCGCGACGATTCCACGACCGTCCGGCCTGGCCCCGGAGCAGGTGGAACAGTTCCTGGACACGGTCCGAACGTTCAGAAGGGCCCGGTTGAAGGGGATCCTCGGTCTCTCCGATCAGCGCGCCCGGACCGTCACAGGCGAGATGGACCGGTTCGTGGCCCAGCG
>JACQZM010000175.1 GCA_016213885.1 Candidatus Rifleibacteriota bacterium
CGGCCCCCCCGGGGCGGCTCACGAGGCCGCTCCGGAGCCGACCGATCCCGCCCTCTCGGGCTCGAGGCCGACGAGCGATTCACCGGGGCGGTGCGGCGACCAGGCCGCTGACCGGGCGCGACGCTCCGAGCCCGCGGCGACGGCCGGTGCGGGATGGAGGAGAGACAACACCCCGATGTGCTGACATGCTCTCGTCGTCCGAGTGGCGTTGAGGTCCACCAGGACCCCCCACCTGTTCCGCGGAGTCGGGCCTGTGATCAGGCCTCGGCCTGGCTGCAGAGTCACCAAGGACGTGCAGGGGGTTCACTTGAAGTCGCGCTCGGGAGAGAGAAAGAGGAAAGGAACAGGTTGGAGGTCGCGCTCGGGGGGAGAGAAGAAAGCGGAGGGGATCCGGATTGAGGCCGCGCTCGGGGGCGCGACTCGGACCCGGCGAGGCGCCGGGTCTTGCGACTCGGATCCGGCGAGGCGCCGGATCTTGGTCCGGGAGAGACATGGACGGTTCTCAGGAGGGGTCCACGATCTGGGTCGTCGACGACGATGCCAGCGTCCGGAAGCTCCTGACCGACTACCTGGGCCGGCTCGGGTTCCGGGTGGATACCTTCGAAGTCGGGCTCGACGCGATCGAGGCGGCCCGGGCGAGAACGCCGGACCTGTTTCTGCTCGACATCGGGCTTCCGGACGTCAACGGCTACGCGGTCTGCAAGAGGTTGAAGGCGGACCCGCTGACCGCGCCCGTTCCGGTCATCTTCTTGAGCGGCTGGGACGAGACCGTCGACCGGCTCAACGCCTTCGGCTGTGGCGGCGTCGACTGCCTGTCCAAGCCGATCGACCTGGACGAGCTCAGGGTCAGGGTCGACACCCACCTGAAGCTGCGGCTGCTCCAGCGCCAGCTGGAGGGGCAGAACCGCCAGCTCGAGGATCTGGTCTGCCAGAGGTCCAGGGAGCTGTTCGACGCCCACCAGAGGCTGTCGATCCTGGACCACGCCAAGAGCGCCTTCCTGGAGCTGATCTCCCACGAGCTCCGCACTCCTCTCACCGGTCTGTTCGGCGTGGCGGAGATCCTGCTCGGAAAGACCGCATCCGATCCGGGCCAGCAGAAGCTGCACCGGATCTACTGGAACACCCAGGCCAGGCTGATGCAGATCATCGAGGACGCCCTGCTCCTCACCCGGATCGACGTGTCCAAGGGACCGTTCAACCGTTCGGTTCTGCCCCTGAGGCGGATCGTCGCGGCGGCGATCGCCTCTGCGTCGCCTCTGGCCTCTTCCCGGACCGTCGCGATCGGGTCGCCGCCGGAGCTCCCGCAGTGGGTCCTCGGAGACGAACGGCTCCTGGCCCGGGCGTTCACGTCGCTCATCGAGACCTCCGTCAAGTTCTCTCTGGCCGGGGAGACGGTGCGATTCGAGCTGGGCGACCGGTCAGATCATGCGATCGTGGCCATCCGGTCGAGGGGCCGGACGGTTCCCGAGCACGTCTTCGCCAGGTTCTTCGACGTGCTCGCCATCGCCGAGCCGATCACGCCTGGCGGCGATCTGGGCCTGGGCCCGGCGCTGGCGCAGCGGATCGTGAAGCTGTTTTCGGGCGGCGTGACCGTGCGCAACGAGGGCGACTCCGGCATCGTGCTCGAGGTGACGCTGCGGACCGTGGAGGCGCCGGCCGCATGTCCCCCCGAGCCGCCCGGGTGAGCGAACGCCCGACTCCGCGCGCCCCTCCGCGCGCCCCTCCGCTCGCCCGTCGCCCGCCCGCTGAGCGCGAGACTCCCGGGTCTGCGCACGGGGCGTGGTGAGGCTGCCTGGTCGCTTCCAGAGCGAAGCGCTAATACGGCGTGAAGCCCCCCGCGGCCCAGTATCTCGCCTGGAGCGCCTCGTGCTGGTGGGAGAGCGCATCGTAGTGGCCGGTCTCCCAGGCCACCAGCTCGTCGAAGAACTTGCGGACCGTCTCATCGGTGGCCTGTCTCGCCATCTCCGTGTAGAGCTTCACCGCGGCGGCCTCGAGCCGCATCCCGATCGAGAGGGCGCTCATCTCGTAGTGAGCCTCCTTCAGCCGGGCGTAGATCTCCGGCGAGAAGATCGTGGCCGGTGCCGCGGTTCGCGGGCGCCGCCCGAGCCGGGCCTTCTCATCGGGCTTGCCGGTCTGCAGAAGCGCCGAGTACTGGGTCCTCAGAAACTGCAGGTGACCCAGCTCCTCCATCGCGAGCCTCGTGAAGACGCCTTTGCCCTGCGAGTCCTTGGTGCTGCCCGCGGCCATCATGTAGAAGTGGTAGCCCTTCGCCTCATCCTGGATGGCCAGCCTGAGGCCGTCGATCGTTCGCTGGTTCGCCGGATCCATGCCACCTGTCCTTTCCGGAGAGCGACGGACCAGGGCTCTCCAAGCTGCCTCGACGATACGAAGTCTGGTTCCTGGAAGCGCGGGGGTGGACCCCGAAGCGGGCTCCCTGTCGCGCTGCCTCGCTGTCTCGTCCACATCGATCGTGCCAGCCGCCGGCGCGAGTCGCGAGCGAGATCGTCACTTGCCCTTGGTCGTCGACGGAAGGAACGTGCGGACCAGACTGTTCCCCCTCTCGTACGTCTTGACGAACGTCATCGCCGTGACCCGCCAGCCCTGCTGCGTCCGCGTCATCTCGTGGGTGTAGTTGCCCCACACCTCCCACAGGTCGGTGCCGACGCCAGGCAGCTGGTTCCAGGCATACCCATGCGAGTAGACCGTCGCCCGGTCGCCATCGATCGTCACGAGGTGATTGCCACGGAGATGCATGGTCTTCTTGTCGGCGAACAGGTTCGTTCGCCAGCCGGAGATCAGCTCGCCCGCCTTGATGGTCACGGCCGTGCCCCCGACCAGCGAGGTGAAGTCCACCCGGACGTTCTCCGTGAAGAAGCTCCGGGCACGGTCCCACTCCTTGCGATCGACCGCCACGTCGATCTCGTTGGTGAGGCGGACGAGCTCTCGCTCGTCGAGCAGCAGGCGGAGCGGGTCCGATCCGGCCGCTCGGGCGGAGTCGGGTCGTACGGCGGTCGAGAGGAGCACGAGGAAACAGGGAAGACAGAGAATCCACCTGGGCATGATCGAGCCTCCTGGCCGTGGGTCGACGTCGGCCCGTGCCTGTGCGACCAACGGGCGTCGTCGTCCGAAGGCGGATGAGCGTCCGGGTCGAGCCGGAAGGTACGGTAGCACCGGACCCCGCGGCAGACAAGACCTGGCGCCTCGCCAGGTCCGAGTCGCGCCCCCGAGCGCGACCTCGATCCGGATCCCTTCCTCTTTCTTCTCTATCCCGAGCGCGACTTCAAGTGAATCCCCTCCACTTCCTTGGTGACTCTGCAGCCAGGCCGAGCCCTGATCACAGGCCAGACTCCGCGAAACAGGCGAGGGATCCTGGAGAGACGGCCTGGCCCCGGGTGCCGTCGGTCCCCGGCGTCGCAGCGTCGGAGCGGTGCCGCTCCCTACCGGCTGCCCGTCGACGTCGTCGCCGGGAACGCCTCGATGCTCTTGAAGGCGTAGGAGCTGCTGGCGCGAGCGTGCGTGGCCCACCCCCGGGCCTTCGGGCCGACCAGCTCCACGGCATCGATCTCGTTCCAGCCGGGCACCAGGCTCGTGTTCAGCGCCACCTTCACCCGGGCCACCGGCCGCGGCGTGAGCGGGAACTCCACAACGAGGAAGGTGGGCGCCTGCTTCGACGTGTCCTTGACCGGGATGTCGGCCAGCACCTTCCCCTGCTCGTCGAAGAGCACCACGCCCGTCACGGCGCCCGGATTGTAGGTCTCGCGGATTCTCACCTGGTTCGCGACGAGCGCGGGGGCGTAATCCAGTTCCAGCCACTCGAGCCCCTTGTCCGTCTCGAGCGACGCCCAGGCGCTCGTCTGGTCGCCGGCCCTCTCCGTGTCCGGTGCGCCCGTCGCCTGCATCGGCGACCAGCTCGGGTAGTCCCAGCAGCGCTTCCTGGTCACGGGCGGGGAGCTCACGACGAACTTGCCGGATTCGTAGAAGCTGCTGGCTCGCGCGCTCACGGCCCAACCCCGACCGGATGGCCCGACCAGCTCCA
>JACQZM010000071.1:0-8239 GCA_016213885.1 Candidatus Rifleibacteriota bacterium
GGGTGGTCGTCCACGACCGCCAGGGGCTGTTCCAGCGGGCCGAGGGCGCCTTCTCGTTCCGGTTCACCGGCGCTCAGCGGCGCGTCCTCGAGGAGATCCGGCAGGACCTCATGAAGCCCCGTCCGATGGCACGTCTGCTTCAGGGAGACGTGGGGTCCGGCAAGACCGCCGTGGCTCTCACGGCGCTGCTCGCGGCCTGGGGCGACGGCCATCAGGGGGCGCTGATGGCGCCCACGGAGATCCTGGCGGAGCAGCACTACCTGTCGATCCGGTCGGTGTGCCGGCGGTTCGGCGTGAACGTGGGCCTGCTGGTGGGAGCCCAGGGCAAGAGAGAGCGGGAGGACCTGCTCACCGGGATCGCCTCGGGGGAGATCCACATCGCCGTGGGCACCCACGCGTTGATCGAGGAGACCGTGGCGTTCAGGTCGCTCGGGCTCGTGGTGGTGGACGAGCAGCACCGGTTCGGAGTGGCGCAGCGCAACCGCCTGGTCTCCAAGGGTGCCCAGCCGAACGTGCTCGTGATGACTGCCACGCCGATTCCCAGGACGCTGTCGCTGACGCTCTACGGCGACCTGGACGTATCGGTGCTCGACGAGCTTCCCCCGGGCCGGCAGCCGATCAGGACGATCTGGCACCCCCCGTCGAAGATCGACCAGATCTACCGGGTCGTGGATCGTGAGATCGAGAGCGGCGGCCAGGCGTTCGTGGTGTGTCCCCTGGTGGAGGAGTCCGAGGAGGTGGCCCGGACCAACGCCGTGGACCTTCACCAGGCGCTGGCGATCGGGCCGCTCTCCCACCGCCGAGTCGGTCTGCTCCACGGTCAGATGCGGTCCGCCGACAAGGAGTCCACCATGGCCAGGTTCAGGGCGGGCGAGCTGGACATCCTGGTCTCCACGACCGTGGTCGAGGTGGGGGTGGACGTGCCGAACGCCTCGGTCATGGTCGTGGTCGACGCGGACGCTTTCGGGCTCGCCCAGTTGCACCAGCTGCGGGGGCGCATCGGCCGGGGCTCGCGGCCCTCCACGTGCTACCTCGTCGCGGCCTCCCGGGGACCCGACGTGAAGGCGAGGCTTTCGGCTCTGGTCGGCACCCAGGACGGCTTCGTCATAGCCCAGCGTGACCTGGAGCTGCGCGGCCCCGGGGAGTTCTTCGGCATGCGGCAGTCGGGCCTGCCGGACCTGAAAGTCGCCGATCTGGCCACCGACGTGGCGCTCCTGGAAGAGGCCCGGTTCGACGCCGTGCGGCTCCTGGCCGCCGACCCGGAGCTGACCATTGCGGATCACTCGCCGCTGGCCCGGGTGGTGGAAGAGAAGTACAGGGCGCTGATCGTGCACTAGTACATCACGTTCGAAGTTCCTGGGCAGTTCTCAGGCTGCCAACACGGGGACCTGTGAGCTGGGGCTTCGCCCCAGACCCCAACCTGGTGCGGAGCCCCGCCCCACCGGTCGCTTCGCTCCCTGGTCCGAGGCCGTCGACTGCCTGGAGACTTTCCGGGGGCTCTACCAGTCTCGCTCACCGGGCCAGCTTGCTGGACTCGAAGATCGTCGAGCCGACGGCCCGAGGCGGTCCCCGGTTTCCCCCGCGCCGTGCTAAGATGCGCCGCCATGGAACTCTTCCGAAAACGTAGAGCCAGGTTCCTCGAGGCGCTCGGGGACGGCGTGGCCATCTTCGCCACGGCGCCCCAGAGGGTCCGGTCGAACGACGTCCACTACGAGTACCGGCCCGATACCGATTTCTACTACCTCACCGGATTCGCGGAGCCTGACGCCCTCGCCGTGCTGGATCCAAGGGACGGCGAGCGGCCCTTCACCCTCGTGGTGCGACCGAGGGACTGGAACAAGGAGGTCTGGAGCGGCCGGAGAGCCGGAGTCGAGGGGGCGGTGTCGTCGTACGGCGCCGACAGGGCCGAGCCCGTCGAGAAGCTGGCGGAGGTGATCACCAGGGCAGTCACCAACGTGGATCGGCTTCACTACAAGCTTGGTCGCTACCCCGCCATCGACTCGATGGTGCTCGGGGCGATCCGGGACGTGGGCGCCAAGAGTCGAGACGGCCTGTGGGCCCCGGCGGCGATCGTGGATCCCGGGGCGATCATGCAGGAGATGCGGCTCATCAAGACGGCCGACGACCTGGACCTGTTCCGCAGGGCCGCGGCGATCTCGGTCCAGGGGCACCTGGCGGCCATGCGCGCGACCAGACCGGGGCTCTTCGAGTACGAGGTCGAGGCGGTGCTGGAGTTCGTGTTCCACAAGCTGGGAAGCCCGGCGCCGGGCTTCGCCTCGATCGTCGCCTCCGGACCCAACGCCTGTTACCTCCACCACTGGCGGAACGATCGGAGGATCGGCGACGGCGAGCTGCTGCTGGTCGACGCCGGGGCCGAGTGGGAGTGCTTCTCCGGGGACATCACCCGCACCTATCCGGCGAACCGGCGATTCACGGGACCACAGGCCACGATCTACCAGCTGGTTCTCGACGCGCAGCTGGCCGCCATCTCGAGGATCCGGCCCGGCGCGGTCTTCCAGGAGGTCCACGACGCGGCCGTGGAGGTCCTGACCGAGGGGCTGGTGCGGCTGGGGTTCATCGAGGGGCCGGTCCGGGAGGCGATCGAGAGCGATCGCTACAAGCGTTTCTACATGCACAAGACGAGTCACTGGCTGGGCATGGACGTTCACGAGACGTGCAGCTACCGTGTCAAGGGCGAGTGGCGCACCCTCCAGGAGGGCATGCTGTTCACCGTCGGTCACGGCGACAGGCCACGAGGTGATCACGGCGGGGGTGCCGAAGACCATCGCGGACCTGGAGCGAGTGGTGGGGCGCCCGGAGACGCTCGCCGCGCCGGAGGTCCCGTGATGGCCGGCGTCGACACCGGTGGGGCGCCGGCCGCCAGACAACGAGAACCGCCCGGCCAGGATCCGGGCGGGTAGGCCGCCATGACCCACGCCCCGCGGGTCAGCGATTGTAGTAGTAGTACTGGTACGATGGACGTCCCGCCGGGGCGTCCGAGTAGCACGGTGTGTCGTAGTAGTACACCCGTGCCGGGGCCGGGTAGGCGTACGGATACGGGTAGGCGTAGCCGTACGGGTACGGGGCGGGATAGCAGCGGCTGTCGTAGTAGCCCCTGTAGTATCCGCGATCGTGGTGGCGGCTCGAGGCGATGACCCCGCCCAGAATCGCGCCCGCGGCCGCCCAGCCTGCGGCGCGGCCCCATCCCGAGTGATAGCCGTGGCCCCTGTGGCCCCAGCCCCCATGCCTGGCGTCGGCCGGGGTCGCAAAGACCAGAATCAGCATCGCCAGGACCGAGAGGCAGAGGAATCGTTTCATGTCATGTCACCTTCCTTGGTCGTCGCTCTTCCATATGTCTCTTCCGCGGCGGTCAGGTTACGGTCGAACCCGCAGGGCGAGGCCGTGCCTGGACAGGCAGCCCGGCGGCGTGCGACCGCCGCGGGGAGCGCGCGGTATGATGATGCCATGACACGTCTTCCTGCGCCCCCACGATCGTGGTGATGGACAACGGCGGCCCGCGGGTGGAGAATGGTAACCCGGACGAACGACCGGGACAGGGTGGGATTCGAATGGAACCAGAGGGCCAGGGAGCGAAGCGATCGTCGGAAGCCGAGGGCGCCACCGGTGCCCGCTGCGGGCAGTGCGGCGTACCCATGGTGCTCTCCACCTTCCACGACGAGGAGCACAGGCTGGACTACGAGGGCTTCTGCTGCCCCGGGTGCGGGCAGTCCATGGTCACTCTGGCCCAGATGCAGGCGTACTCGAGCGCCCGCGACCTGAAGCGATCCAAGCCGACCAAGGCGAAGATCACGAAGATGGGTCGAGGGGTCGGCGTGGTACTCCCCTCGTGGGTGAAAGAGCTGGGGTTCGAGGCGGGTCGCGACGTGGAGGTATCGGTCATCGAGCTGCGCTGCATCCAGCTCGAGCTGCTGTCTCCGGAGCCGAAGCGCTGACCCACCTCTCTTCCGCGCCACCCGGCGCCCGGGGTCGAGCATGAGAGCTCTCGAGTCCAGCTCCGCCGTCGTCGTGGACCCTGCCCTCTGCACCGGATGCGGGGCCTGCGTGGCGGTCTGTCCGGCGTCGACGCTGGCCATCGTCGAGGGCAAGGCCTGCGTGGCGAAGCCCCGCTCGCTGCTCTGCGGCCACTGCATGGCCGTCTGCCCTGCCGACGCGATCCGGGTCACCTGCATCGATCCGCAGACCTACCGGTTCTCCGCTCCCTCGGGCACGAACAGCCAGCAGTGGACGTTCACGATCGTGCCGACCCGACGAGACGTCGTGGCCCTCGCCGAGAAGGTCGGCGGCTTCTACCGGCGCCTGAACGAGCTGGCCCGGAAGCGGTGGCTCAGGGCTCTGCTCGGCTGGGTCGGGCGTCCCCAGCTCGAGCGGTACTACCGCGACCACCACACCTCCGTGCAAGAGGCGGTGCATGCCTGGGAGAACGACGGCCGCGACATGCTGTTCTGGGGCGCTCCGTCCGTCATCCTGATCGGCTCGCTGCCCGGTGCCAGCTGCGGCGTCGAGGATGCGAATCTGGCGGCCCAGAACGTCCTGCTGGGCGCCCACGCCATGGGGTACGGCACCTGCCTCATCGGCTTCACCGTCGAGGCCATGCGTCGCGACGACTCCATCGGAGCGTTCCTCGGCCTGGCCAGCGGCGAGAGGATCCACTCCGTGATCGCCATCGGTCGGCCCGCCGTGACGTTCCGGAGGGTCGTCGGGCGCCGGAGTCTTGACCCGCGCGTGTTCAGAGCGCCCTGAGGAGCCCCGGCGCGGGCCTGTTGCCGCGGAAGCTCGATGCGTATGGAATCTCGCTCAGGTAGATCGGAACCGGCAGGAGCGGGCCCAGGGCGATGACCCTCGTGCGAGTGGCCAACTACCGGATCCTGGAGCGCCTGGGTTCCGGCGGCACCGGTACCGTCTACAAGGCGATCCAGGAGCCGCTGAACCGCGTCGTGGCCCTCAAGGTGCTGCACGCGTCCTGGGCCCAGCTCTCGACCCTGGTCGAACGGTTCCGCCGTGAGGCAGGCGCGCTGGCGTGCCTGAACCATCCGAACCTGGCTCGCCTGTACGACGCCGGGCGGGGCGGCCGGGGAGTCACCGCTGGACCACGAGCACTCCGAGGAGCACCAGCGACATGCCCACTCCCTGCAGGGGGGTGAGCAGCTCGCCGAACACGAGGTAGGCCAGCAGGGTCGCGACCAGAGGCTCCAGACTCGCCGTGATGCTGGCTCGACTGGCCTCCACGTACGTCAGAGCACGGATGTACGCGAGGTTCGCGCCCAGGGTCGGGATCCAGGCCAGCGCGACGAGAAGGCCGAAGACCGTGGAGGACGGCGCGAGCGGCGGCACTCCCAGGAGCGCCAGGTGCGCCGCCAGAAGGAAGAACGTTCCGAATCCCAGCGAGCACGAGAGCACCGTCATCGGCGCATACGTGCGCAGGGCGGCCTTGCTGAAGATCGAGAAGGCGGCGGCAAAGAGGGCCGCGAGCAGCGCCAGGCCCACGCCCGGCAGGTCGACCCGGGAAGACGCGGGGTGGCAGACCCCCGAGAGCAGGGTCACGCCGGACAGCACCAGCCCGAGAGCGACCAGCTTCCAGGCCGTGACGCGCTCCTTGAAGACAGCTGCGGCGAGCAGCGTGACGATGGCCGGATAGCAGTACAGCACCACCGAGGCGATGGCGACACCGATCCGTTCGACGGCCGCGAAGAACAGAAAGCACGGGGCCGCCATACCGAGCAGGCCGAAGATGGCGAAGAAGCCCAGGTCATGCCGGCGGATCGTGAACCAGCGTCCGCCCGTGACGACCATCCAGAGGATCAACGTGACCAGAGCCAGCGCCGACCGCAGCGTGACCACCGTGAGCGGAGCGAGGTCGCGGGCGATCAGCGCCTTGCCGAATATGCCGATGGTGCTCCACTGGAGAGCCGCCAGGGCGGCGAGCAGATGACCCTTGTTCAAGGTGACGGCCTCTCTCCCCTACCTGTTCGTGCGATTGAGGTCGTCGTACGGCTCGTAGATGGCCCTTGCGGCCGGACCGTCGGCGCTCGACACCTCGGCGACTCCCGCTGGGCTCTGCACCGCGACGGTCTCGCCGGGCGTCGGTGTCCCGGCTCGAGCACGCCCGCTCTCGCCAGCCTCGATCGCCGCACGGCACCTGTCCGGTCTTGACAGGCGAGGTGGGCCGAAGGGCCGGTCCTGACCGGTCCGGGAGCTTCCAGCAAGGCCGTTTCCGGATCCGACAGAGCGCGGCCAGCGGTCCCCGGGCCTCGCGCCGCGCCAGGCCTCGCCGCCCGGTCGAGGCACGAAGATCGTCTCCACGAAACGCTCGGCCGGGCGCCGTCAAACCGTCGATGGGGCTCCACCGCGTCAGGGATCTTCGACCTCGCGCCGCCGACGGATCGGTCTTCGGCAGCCTGGCCCGACCGTTGCATATCCAGATGGCCTTCCAGGGGATCTGTCAGAAATCGCCAACCGAGGTGAATCGATCATGTCGAGTCTTTTCTCCGATCGCCGTCAGGCGATCGCGCTGGTCATCGTCGGGATTATCGCCAACGCCTCTCCCGTGGTCGCCGCGGCCCAGAATCTGGACATCCTCTCGGTCCGGAGCGACTCGTCCGGCGGGTCTGCCGGCGCGGCAGCGGCTGCACCGGTCGCTGCGCCGGCGGCCGCACCCGCCGCGGCGCATGCCGGGGTGGAACCCTGGGGCGACAGCGACACGCTCAGCCTGTCGGGCAGGGCCGTGCCCAGCTCCAGGATGTTCATGATCGCCTGGTACGCCTCCACGAACCGGTCGCACCCCGGCTGGACGTCCGAGACCATGTTCTCCACGAGCTCCTTCGGCTGGGTGCCGTTCGAGAAGAAGGAAGAGAAGGACCTGGTCACCGGCGCCGATGGACGGTACCGGATCCTGATCGAGCGGCACAAGAAGGGCATGTTCGGCACCAGGTACGCGCTCGTGCACGCCAAGGTCCTGTTCTATCTCCGCGGATACGCGCCGGACGAGATCTACATCACGCCGGCCCAGCGGTCCCGCGTGAACCTGGCCGACGTGGCCCGGCTGACGCTGACGAAGCGGCAGCAGGGAGGCGTCGTGGTAGGCCCCCACGTCAGGATCTCGGCGACCCTGAAGGACGGGACCCGGTCCGAGTGGACCGACTTCGGCGTCCCTTCCGAAGGAGCGCCCTCGAACTTCACGCTGGACGTCGGGGTCGAGTGAAGCCCGGCCGTGTCGTGGAGCTTCGTGAGTGGACAGGGGCGGGCCGGATCCGCGCCCGGGATGGACAAGGAGGAGGGGATCGGGCTGGAGATCGCGCTCGGGAGAGAGAGAGAGGAGAGGATCCGGATTGAGGTCGCGCTCGGGGGCGCGACTCGGATCCGGCGAGGCGCCGGATCGGCTCATGACGTCCACGGGAACCACCACGGCTTGATCCCTCCGTCGATCTCCCAGTGGACGTGCTTCACCTCGGTGAACGCCTCCAGACCTTCGACCCCCAGCTCGCGGCCCAGGCCCGATCGCTTGAAGCCGCCGAACGGCGCCGCCAGGTTGTCGATCAGCGGGTCGTTGATCCAGACGTTGCCCGCCTCGATCTCCTCCATGAAGCGCTTCACCTTCCGCGGGTCCCTGGAGAACAGCGTCGATCCCAGCCCGTAGGTGGAGCGGTTCGCCAGGCTCAGAGCCTCGTCGAAGTCGTCCACCGGCGCCAGCGGGCACAGCGGGCCGAACGTCTCCTCGATCATCACGGCGTGATCCTTGGGCACGTCGACCAGCACGGTCGGCTCGAAGAAGAACCCCTTCGCCAGACGCTCCGGGATCTTGCCCCCGGTGGTCACCCTGGCGCCGGCCGACCGGGCGGCGTCGAGCTGCTCGATCACCTTGGCCCGTTCGGACCCCCGGATCATCGGCGTGACCTCGGTCTTCGAGTCCATGCCCGGACCCACGATCAGAGCCCGGGTCAGTTCGGTGACCCGCTCCACCATCTCGGCGTACACCGGACGCTCCACGTACACCCGTTCGATGGACGTGCAGATCTGACCAGCGTTGAGAAAGGCGCCCCACACG
Source organism: Candidatus Rifleibacteriota bacterium (assembly GCA_016213885.1). Classification (GTDB taxonomy): domain Bacteria; phylum Muiribacteriota; class UBA6191; order JACPRK01; family JACQZM01; genus JACQZM01. The sequence continues at coordinate 8,063 of JACQZM010000071.1, forward strand.
CAGCCCCGGGCCGCGGCCTCGAGGTCGGCGTCGGCACAGACGATGAGCGGGTGCTTGCCCCCGAGCTCCAGGTTGAGCCGCTTCACGTCGTCGGCAGCGACCCTCATCAGATGCTGGCCCACCTCGGTCGAGCCGGTGAAGGCGATGGCGGCGACGTCGCGGTGGCGGATCAGCGTC
>JACQZM010000071.1:8332-15266 GCA_016213885.1 Candidatus Rifleibacteriota bacterium
CCGACCCGGCCACGATGTTGACCACCCCAGGGGGCAGGTGATCGAACACCCTGTGAAGACCCAGCGTCACCCAGGGGGTGTACGACGCCGGCTTGACCACCACGACGTTTCCGGCAGCCAGGGCCGGGGCCAGCTTCCAGGTCAAGAGCAGCAACGGGTAGTTCCACGGGACGATGCACGCCACCACGCCCAGGGGCACCCTGAGCACCATGGACAGCTGGCTGGCCTCGGGCGAGGGCACCACGCGGCCTCGGACGTTGCGACCGAGCTCGGCGTAGTAGTCGAAGCACTCCGCAGAGAAGTCCACGTAGCCCCGGTTCTTCCGGAGCGTCCGACCGGTCTCGTGGGTCAGCTCCAGGGCGATCGCCTCCCGGTCGTCCCTCAGGCGGCGGGCGACCTCGTGGAGCATGACCGTCTTCTCCCCGGCAGGGACCCGTCGCCAGGCCGGGAACGCGGCGCGGGCCGCTGCCACGGCCCGATCCACGTCCTCACCGGAGCCCTGGGCCACCTGGCCGAAGACCTCCTCGGTGGCCGGGTCGATCACATCGGCCGGCGGCTTCCCGCCGTCGTGGGCTTGCCCACCGATCCACAGCTTGCGCATGTCCCTTCTCCTTGGCTCGCCTGTTCGTCCCCAGGTGCGGTGCGGAAGAAGTAACCTGCCGCAGCCGGTGCGGTCAACCCCTGGTCGGGTCGGATCAGGACGATCGCCGGCTCCGCAGAGCCTGCTCCAGTTTCGACGGCAGCCCGCCGAACGAACCGTTCGACATGAGCAGCACCACGTCGGTGTCGCCCATCAGCTCCACGTCCTGGTTCATCCGGGATTTGCTGGCCACGTTGGCCAGGATCACCTGGTCGGCGCAGTCGAACGCCCGCTCGTACTCCTCCTGGAACACCTTGCGACGGCTGGTGTTGGACCGGGGCTCGAAGACCGCCCAGAGCTTCCTGTCCGGGTAGACCTCCCGGACCGCGCGCACCGTCACGGAGACCGCCGTGGGGTGGTGCGCGAAGTCCTCGATGAGCACGACCCCGGTGCCATTCAGCCTGACCTGCTGGCGCCGCTTCACCGTCCGGGCCGTGGCCAGGTGCTCCCGGATGAGCTGCGGGGAAAACCCGTTCTCGGCCAGCGCCGCCACGGTGGCCATGGCGTTCAGCGCGTTGTGCTCGCCCATGAGGGGCAGCGCGACATCGAGTCCACCCAGCCGGCGCGACTCGATCCGGACGATCTGGGTGGCGCCCCGCTGAACCCTCTCGACCAGGCGGTAGTCGTCGCGCTCTCCGGTGCCGAACGTGACGACCCGGCACGAGAGGCCGGGGCCGACCTCCTGGAGCAGCGCCCGTACCTGGGGAAACACGGTGCAGCAGATCGCGACGCCGTCGGAGGCCAGGCTGGTGAGCAGCGAGCAGAACGCCGTCACCACGTCGCCCAGGGTGGGGTAGATGTCGGCGTGGTCGAACTCGATCGCGTTCAAGACCAGCGTCCTGGACCTGTAGAAGACGAACTTCGGGACCCGGGCCCAGAATGCCGAATGGTACTCGTCCCCCTCCACGGCGGCGAACCGGCCCTGTCCGACGTGGAGGCTGTCGGGGAGGTCATCGAGGATGCCGCCGATGAAGTACGAGGGGTCGGTGCCCGCCTTGTGCAGCACCGAGGCGATGAGCCCGGTGGTGGTGGTCTTCCCGTGGGTCCCGGCGACGACGATGGAGTGCCGGTCCCCGATCAGCCACTCGCCCACGATCTGGGGGAACGAGGTGTACGGCAGATCGCGTTGCTCCACGACCTGGACCTCCGGGTTGTCGTAGAACATGGCGTTGGCGATGACCACCAGGTCCACCTCGGCCGGGGCGTTGGTCGCGGCGTACCCGGTGAACAGCTGGACCCTGGTGGCGCGAAGCAGGCTCCCCATGGGGTCGTAGAACTCCTTGTCGCTACCGGACACCACGTAGCCTCTGCGGGACAGCTCGACGGCCAGCTGGGCCATGGCCACGCCCGAGACCCCGACCACGTGGATCCGCCCGCCAGCAGGTACCCGGGCCAGCGCTGCGGAGCCCTCTATCGTGAAATGTGAACGCGGCACGGGCGCCGCTCCTTTCGATCACGTTCCGGGGATGAAGATGGTACATTATCTACCATCGGCTGCTCCCTCTCGTTCGCCTGACCCCCTTCGAGCGCCTCCCGTGTGCTCTTTCATAGGGCCGGAGCGGGCGGATGGCGTGCCCGCGAGCTCTCACTCGGTGCTGAACTGGCCGGTGAACGCCGGGACCCGGGCGCTGGGGCCCGACTCGGCCGTGACCTCGTAGAAGAGGGTGGCGCGGGCGGTGAGACCGCTGACCTCGAACCTCCCGGGCCCGGCCGGGCAGGTCACGGGCCGGGCGTAGGTCCGGGGGTCGGGCCGTGGACCCAGGTAGAGCGAGTAGCGCTCGGCGTGAGCGATCTCATCGAACTCGATGAGCACCCGCCCCTCGTTGACCGCCAGGCTGAAGCTGCGCGGCTCCCAGCCGGTCTGGGCCGCTCCGATCCGGGTGGGGAGCGACACCATCGCCTCGTCGGTCTGGCCGGCCCAGAACGCGAGGTTCAGCTGCCAGACGTAGAGCGCCACGAACTCCACCTGGCCACCGCTCTCGACCTTGAGAACCACCACCCCGGTGCCGGCGCCAGCGTCCAGGTCGCCGAACGGGTTGTCCCTGAGCGTGTGCCCCCTGGCGGTCGGTCCCCTGGCCGGGGCCTTCCGGTTCGGCACCTGCACGATCCCCTGGTCGTCGGTCTCGGCCGACCAGAGCGGTCCGTCTTCCATGATCGTCAGGCGCTCGCCGATCTTCTCCAGGCCACGAGCGGCGTCGGTGGCCAGGACGAAACCCGCGACCGCGGCCCTGGCCAGCGGGCGCCCGTCTTGACCGGACAGCCTGACCCTGGTGCGCCGCGGCATGTCCCAGAGGTGGTCGCCGACGAATCCGCCCCGGTGGCCCGCGCCCAGGTTCAGCGCCACCACGGAGTGACTCGACAGCAGCGGCTCCTCCCCGGGCTGGTGGGGCTGCACCGACCCTCCACCCATGAGGTCCGGGCTGGCCTGGCGGAGCTGCCGCAGGTGGGAGTTCCCCTGGGGGTCTTTCAGCAGGTTCTGCTTCCAGGAGACGTCGAGCCGGCCGAGGTCCGTCAGGCCCATCAGCCGCGCCCACCCGCGCAGCACCCCCGGGTCGATCCGGCCGGCCACCGCGTCGGGCCAGTCAGGGGCGTCCCGGAACCTCGACTCCCCGTCGAAGGCGAGGTCGGGCTCGAACCGCTGGCCGGTCTCCACCACCCTGACCCTGTCGACACGGAATCCGGTCTCGACCCCACGCGGCGCTATCTCCTCGTAGGTGGAGCGGCGGAACATGTCGTTCATGGCCCTGCTCTGCGCCTGGAGCCAGTCCTCGAACGAGCATGTGCCCACCAGGTTCTTCCTCTTGCCGAACCGTTCGTACAGCGGCCTGTCCACCAGGACCTGGACGAAGGCGCCGTCGATCCGGTCCTGCAGGAAGTTGTTCTGAAACGCCCCGTCGGTCCCGTCGATGACGAACCTCACGGAGTGCGCCCCGGCCCTCCAGTGCCAGTCGAGCCGTTCCACCGTCTCGAGGCCCGGCGCCACCGGCGGCAGCGTACCGTGCCTTCTGGCCCGGCCGTCGATCTCCCAGCGGAACGAGACCGGGTCGCTGATCCGGGAGCCCTGGTTCTTCACGTGGGCAAGAAACGTCACCGGCTCGCCCTCTGCCGGGGCTCGTCTCGCCCTGGGATTCAGCACCTGGGGGCCCCTGTCCTCGGCGAACGGGTAGCGGCCCTCGGCGCTGTCTTCGAAGCGGGCGACCCTGTAGCGTTCGTACCTCGGCGTCCGCTCGATGTACGCCACCGTCAGGTCGAAGTCGCCGGCGGGCGCAGAGGACGGGCCAGGGCCGGCCACCGCGGGGACCGTCTCTCGAGGGGCAGACAGCGTCGCTGTGGCCGAAAGGAGCGACACGACGGCGGCCAGCGCCGCGCGCCGCATCCGGGACGTCGACGTCACTTCCCGGAGAACTGCACCGTGTCGAAGCGCAGCGACGGGGAACGGGTCGACGAGTCGAGGAAGGCGTCGGTGCCCAGCTCCAGCAGCCTGTTCCAGAAGGTGAGGTGGTTCCCCGACAGGTTCATCTCGCTCACCGGCCGGGCGGCCTTGCCGTTCTCGATCCAGTGACCGGAGATGCCGATCGAGAAGTCGCCGGTGGCCGGGTTCGAGTTGCCCCCGGAGAAGCCGGTGATCAGGATCCCGTTTCCCATGGCCTTCAGGAGACCGTCCAAACCCTGGGTCCCCGGCCCGAACACCAGGTTCGACGACGATTCGGTCGTGGGAGGTCGTTCGAGCTTGCTGGCGTAGTAGGTGTCCAGGTAGTGGGTCTTGAGCACTCCGTTCTCGACGACGACCCGCCTTCGGGCGGACATCCCCTCGCCATCGTAGGTGCCCGATCCCAGGCCGCTCTCGAGGAGCGGGTCGTCGGTGACGGTCAGCACCTGGCTCGCGATCGGCCGGCCGAGCTTGTCGGCCAGGAACGACCGTCGTTGCTGGATCGCCCGGCCGGTCAGCGGCTGGCCCAGCAGCCAGTCGAGAAGCCTCCCGGCGATCCGGTTCTCCAGGATGCAGCGGTACTGGCCGCTCTTCTCCGGCCTGGCGCCGATCTCCTGGGTCGCCCGCCGGGTGGCGTCCATCCCGACCGATTCCACGGTCGGCAGGGACAGAAACAGCCTCCTGGCGGCGTACGAGTACCCCTGTGGCTTCCGGCTCCCCCGGTCTTGCACCGAGGTCATGGCCAGCAGCACGAACGACGTGTCGGTCCGGGTGCCCTCCATGCCGTTGGAGGTTGCCATGGCGCCCTCGGACACGTTGTCGGAGCACTGGGTCGAGACCGAGACGATCTTGGCGGACCCGGAGCCGGCCCGGGCCGCCGCCTCGAGCGCCGCGGCGATCTTCCGGCGCTCCACGGCCGAGACGGTCCGGGACGCGTCGAAGATCTTCAGGTCGCCCTCGTGCCTCCCCTTGTAGCTCTCGGGGTCGGCCAGCTTGCGGTGCGGGTCCTTGGTCAGAACCCGGGTCATGGCTATGACTTCGTCCAGAAACCGGTCCACCGCCGCGGGTCTCAAGTCGCTGGTGGTGTTCACGGAGTACCGGCCGTCCACGAACAGCGTCAGGCCCAGCGCCATCCTCGTGGACTCCCGCAGCCGGTCGATCTTGCCGTCTCGCCACTCGACGCTGCTCGCCCGGTTCCGGGACACGACGGCCCTCACGCCCTTGGCGCCCCGCCTCGTCGCGTCCAGCACCGCCTTCTTCGCCTGATCCATCAGCTCCCGGCTCATGACGACCTCCCTCCCACGGAGATGGCTCCAACGAGGATGGTCGGGAGTCCGAACCCGACCGGGACAGACTGCCCGTCCTTGCCGCAGGCGCCGCCGCCCGAGAACATCGAGAGGTCGCTGCCCACCAGCTTGACGTTCTCGAGGACCTTGGGGCCGCTGCCGATCAGGTTGGCATCCTTCACGACCCGGGTCAGCTTCCCGCCCTCGATCAGCCGCCCGTGCTTCAGGTAGAACGTGAAGTCGCCGGCCCCGATGTTGACCTGGCCGTTGCTGAACTGCTCCGCGTAGAGCCCCTTCTGGACCGACCTGATGATCTCCTCCGGAGTGGCCGGCCCGCTCGCCATGTAGGTGTTGCGCATCCGGGGCACCGGCGGGAACCGGAACGACTGGCGCCGGCCCGACCCGGTGCTCTTGACCCTGTAGTGCTTCGACGAGATCCGATCGTGCATGTACGACCGGAGGATGCCGTTCTCCACCAGCACGGTCTTCTCACCGGGAGTGCCCTCGTCGTCGATGTTGATCGAGCCCACCGAGCGCTCCACCATGGCGTCGTCGAACACCGTGACCGCCTCCGGGGCGACCCGCTTTCCGATCCGGTCCGCGTAGATCGACGTGCCCTTGCGGTTGAAGTCGGCCTCGAACCCGTGGCCCATCGCCTCGTGGAGCAGGATGCCCGTGACCCCGGGGGCGAGGACCACCGGCACCTCGCCGATCGGAGGCGGAACCGCGTCGAACAGCATCACGGTCCAGTCCGCCGCCTCGTGGGCGACCCTCCGGAGCAGCGCTTCCGTGAGGAAGCCCAGCCCATCCCTGGCGCCGGCGCTCTGGAAGCCCATCTCCGTCTTGCCCTTGTGGGCGGCCACGCACGAGGCCGACACGACGGCGTACGGCTGGGCGTCCTCGGTCAAGAGGCCGTCGGAGTTGGCGATGAGAATCCGGGACGTCTCGTCGATCAGGGAGACCGTCACCTTGACGATCCTCTTGTCGCGGGCCCTCGCCGCCCTGTCGGTCTGCTCGAGGAGCGGCAGCTTCTTCTCCACGCCCACGGAGGTCCAGGGGGTGGCGATCTCGTACCGGCTGGCGACGGGCGCCACCTTGAACGGCGCCGCCGTGGCAACGGGCGACCCGTCGGCCACGGCAGCGGCGGTTTCGGCGGTGGCGATCAGCGCCTTCTCGGTGAGCTCCTCGCAGTAGGCGAACCCGGTGGCATCGCCCTTGATCACCCGGATGCCCGCGCCGAGGTCGACCACCGTGGAAGCGCGGTTCACCGCCCCGTCTTCCATGGCGATCATGTGGGTGATCTTGTGCTGCAAGAACACCTCGCAGAAGTCGCCGCCTCGCGAGAGGCCCCTGGCGAGCGTCCGGCCGAGCAGACCCGGGTCCACGCCGAACTCGTCGAAGGCGGTGGTCGGGCGGCCAGCGGCCGTGGAAGCGCCGGGTGTCGCCGCGGCCAGAGCAGGGCCGTGGACCAGCCCCGGCAACGAGAGGATGGCGGTGCCGGTGCCGATCCCCTTGAGGATCTGGCGCCGGCTGAGCGTTCTGTTCATCTGGACCTCCGGGTGGTTCACCCCCAGGGTA
>JACQZM010000176.1 GCA_016213885.1 Candidatus Rifleibacteriota bacterium
ACCGCGCTGGTGGACGTGGGCCTCGACCCGGTGGACGAGTGCTACAAGAAGGGCAAGGAGTTCGGCCTCCCGGTCCACGCCGCCGGCGACGCCGAGGAGATCGCGGAGGCGTCGGCGGCCATGTTCACCGGCAAGATCCGGGGGCTCCAGATCGCCCGGCAGCTGGGCCGTGACGTGGGAGAGGTTCCGCCGGAGTGGCACAAGACCGCGGAGGTGCTGAAGTCCAGGCCCGGCGCCACCGTGACCGAGGAGATCCCCGAGACTCACGAGGGGGTGTTCCCGGTCTTCCACTGCGCCCAGGAGATCCCCTGCAACCCCTGCACGTCGATCTGCCCGAAGCACGCCATCAGGATCGAGGGAGACGACATCCTGGGGCTGCCCACCTTCGCCCACGAAGATTGCGTGGCCTGCGAGCAGTGCGTGGCCATCTGCCCGGGCCTGGCCGTGACGCTCGTGGACTACCGGGAAGACTGGGGCAACCCCACGGTCTCCATCCCGTACGAGTTCCCCAGGGTGGCCATCAAGCCCGGCGACGTGGTCACCGTGCTCGACACGGAGGGGAAGGTGCTGGGCAACGTGCCGGTGGTGAAGGTCAGGGAGCCCAGGTTCGCCGACCGGGCGTTGCTGGTCCGTGTCAAGGCGCCCCGGGAGATCGCCAAGTTCATCGCCGGGATCCGGGCGCAGGAGCCATGGGTCACGGAACCCATGGACCAGATCATCGACCGCATGGCCGACGACGAGGTGGTGTGCCGGTGCGAACGGGTCACGGCCGGACAGATCCGGGCGCTGATCCGGGAGGGCGCCCGGGACCTGAACGAGGTGAAAGCGGCGACCCGGGCCGGCATGGGCGCCTGCGGCGGCAAGACCTGTCCCAATCTGATCAAGCGCCTGTTCCGTGAGGAAGGGGTGCCGCTGGCGGAGGTGACCGACCTGACCCAGAGGCCGCTGTTGATGGAGGTGCCGCTGGGCGCCTTCGCCGGCGTCATCACCGGCGAGGGGCCGACCCACGACGTGCCGGTGACGCACGCCCTGGCCGCCCACGAGGGAGGTCTCTAGACCATGAGCACCGCGGTGTTCGACGCCATCGTCGTCGGAGCCGGTTCCGTCGGGATGCCGGCAGCCCTGTTCATGGCGGAGAAAGGTCTCAAGGTCCTGGTGGTCGATCAGTTCGCGAGCCCTGGCCAGGGCTCCAACAAGTGCGCCATCGGGGGGATCCGGGCCACGCACTCCACTCCGGCCAAGATCCGTCTCGGGCTCGACTCGCTGAAGACGTTCTCCACGTGGCACCAGATTCACGGCGACGAGATCGACTGGGTCCAGGGGGGGTACTGCTTCGTCGCCTACCGGGAGGAGGAAGAGCGCCTGTTCAACGGGCTCCTCAAGATCCAGAAGAGCCACGGTCTGAGCATCGACTGGCTCGGCCGGCAGGAGCTTGCGAACCTCGTTCCCGGGCTGAACCCGGAGGGGCTCAGGGGCGGCACCTACTCGCCGGAGGACGGGGCGGCCTCCCCGATGCTGGCGTGCCTGGCCTTCTACCGCCGGGCCCGATCGCTCGGCGTCACGTTTCGCTTCGGCGAACGGGTGACCGGGATCATGCGCCGGCGCGGGCAGGTGGTGGGAGTCCGGACCGACAAGGGCGGGTACGCCACGGGCACGGTGGTCAACGCCGGCGGGCCGTGGGCTCGCACGGTGGCGCAGGCCGGCGGCCTGGACACGCCGGTCGTGCCCGACTGCCACGAGGCCGGCATCACGGAAGCGGCGGCGCCGTTCCTCAAGCCCATGGTGGTGGACCTGCGCCCGACCCCGGGCTCCCGGAACTACTACTTCTGCCAGCACGTGAAGGGGCAGGTGATCTTCTGCATAACCCCCGACCCGGCGCTGATCGGGTCGGACCGCCGCGAGACCTCGTCGTTCTTGCCCATGGTGGCGCGCCGGCTCGTCGATCTGCTGCCGAGGATGGCGAACCTCAAGGTGCGGCGCACCTGGCGAGGCCTCTACCCGATGACTCCGGACGGATCGCCCATCGTGGGTCGGGCCAGGGACCTCTCCGGTTACGTTCACGCCGAGGGGATGTGCGGCCAGGGGTTCATGCTGGGACCGGGCGTGGGCGCCCTGGTGGCCCGGCTCGTCACCGGCCAGCCCGCCCAGGGGGACGACCAGGTACTGGCGGAGCTGTCGCCGGCCCGGAGCCAGGGCCGCACCGAGGCTCTGAAGTAGAGCATGTCGCGGCCAGGGCCACGCGCCCGAGGGCAGGCGGGGCGAGAGCGCCGGTTTCTCGTGGCCGCCGCCGGGGGCGGCTCTGCTCTTCAGCGCGCCTCGATCCCGACCTCGCGCAGCACCCGGTGCACCCGGGCCCTCAGCTCCGCCACGCTCGACTGGAGGATGATCCAGCCGAACACGCAGAGCAGCACGTTGTAGACGAGGGAGAAGCCAGCCACCTGACCGAGCCTGGCCGCCTCCGCAGCGAACAGCGGGAAGGGGAGGGCGAGGACGATCTGGACGTGTTCGTTCTTCAGCGCGCCGGTGGCTCCCAGCGGGATGAAAAGCACCGCGATCACGACGATCACGTACTTGAAGGGTATCTTGATGACCAGCTTCTGGAGTGCCGCGAAGCAGAGGTAGACCGCGTTCAGCGTCAAGGCGGCCAGGTACGACAGCGCCAGGGTCGACGTGAAGAAGGCTCCCACCAGCGCCTGGATCGCCAGCTGCCCAGCGTAGAACATCACCAGCGGCAAGAACAGACCGCGAGCGCTCATCCCGAGATCCGAGGCCTTCCCGGCCTGCGCCTCCCGGTAGATCGTTCGTTCGAGGCCGATGCGGTCGGGCGAGCTGAACGCGGCGTAGGCCGTCCCGAGAACTCCGGTCAGGGCGAGGAAGGCCAGGCTGGTCGGCACCTGCGAGGCGAACGTCGGCGCGCTCCAGAACAGCAGATCCGTCAGGAGCGTCAGGATGACGAGGTGCGCCGGGGTCAGGGGCGATGCGTGGGGATCCCTGAGCTGTCTGACCGCCATGTCGTAGAGGACCTTCGACAGGACCGCGAACAGCACCGCCGAGATGAGAGTGCCCGGCAGCAAGACCCCGGACACGCTGAACAGGCACGAGGTGGACCTGCCCTGGTAAGCCAGGAGCGGGGCCAGCGGAAAGAGGCAGAACACCGCCGGCAGAGGGGTCGGGGAGCAATTGTGCCTGCAACCGCCCAGCGCGTCGGCGGTCATGCCCCCGAAGATGGCGCCGAGGATCAGCAGGACGCCGACGGCATGGGCGCCCCCGTGCTCCGCCTTCTTGGACACGGCTCCGCTCACGACTCCGACGAGCGAGCACAGGACGAGCGACGCGGGCAGCAGCACGAAGTAGAACTCGGCCAGGTGCCCGTAGAGCCGGGGCGCGAAACCGGCGATCGGAAGGACGAACGGCAGAGACAGCAGGGCGCACACCACCGGCTTGGCCGCCGCCGCCAGAACCCGGCCCCGGACCACGTTGCCGATCCCCAGGCCGGTGATGGCCAGCAGCTCGAACGTGTTCTTCTCGATCTCCTCGGCCAGGGAGTGTCCGGCCCGGTAGGCCGCCATCACGCAGGAGACGACGAGGGTGGCGATGAGAATGGCCGTGACGGCCTCGTGGGCGGCCCGGGCCGGCTCCTTGTACGACATGTAGACCGGCTCGAAGAACACCCCGAACGCCATGAAGGCCAGGAACAGGACCCACAGGAGAGGGGTCACCCACTCCGAAGGCCTGGTGAGTGTGCGCAGACCCCTGTGAAGCTCGGGGTTGATCACTGTGGACTCCTTTCCGGGTCAGGCCACCTCGTGGCCCGAGACGCGCATGAATATGTACTCCAGGTCCCGTCTCTCCCTGGTCATCTCGACGATGCCCACGCCGCCCAGCACCAGCTGTCGGTTCACCCGGGCGAGGTCGTCGGGGCCCCGATCGAACAGGAACCGGAGCTCCTGTCCGGATACCTCGACCTCGCTCACCCCCTCGATGTTCGCAAGAACTGTCCGGGCAGGCCCCGCATCTCCGGTGATGGTGAGCTTGACCCAGAGCCCCCCTTTCATCTTCTTGAGGATCGCATCCACCGGCCCGGCCTCGAGGAGCACCCCCTTCTCGATGATCGCCACGCTGGTGCAGAAGTCGGCGAGCTCCGCCAGGATGTGGGACGAGACCAGGATCGTCTTCCCCTGCTGGCGGAGGTTCCGGATGAGGTTCCTCAGGTCGATCCTGGCCCTGGGATCCAGCCCCGAGGCCGGCTCGTCCAGCAGGAGCACCCGGGGGTCGTGGACCAGGCACCGGGCGAGACACAACCGCTGCTTCATCCCGCGGGAGAGGCTCGCGACCTTCTCGTCGCGCTTCGTGGTCAGGTCCATCAGGCCCAAGATCTCCTTGATGCGGGCCTCCCGCTCCCTGGCCGGGGCCAGGCCGCATGCCCGGGCGTAGAAGTCCACGTACTCCGTGACGGTCATGTCGTCATAGAGACTGTAGAAGTCGGGCATGAAGCCGATCATCCGATGGACCCGCTCGGGCTCTTCGAGGACGTCCACGTCGTCGACGTACGCCTTCCCGCAGGTGGGCTCCGACAGGGTCGCCAGGATCCTCAGGAGCGTCGTCTTGCCGGCGCCGTTGGGACCGATGAGCCCGCACACCTCCCCGGAGCCGACCTCCAGGTCCAGGGCGCGCAGCGCCACGGTGCCGTCGTACTCTTTCCTGACCTTGACTGTCCGGATCATCCCAGAGTGCTCCCAGGCTCACTGATTCGAATAATGGGCCGCCGCAGCGGTGACAGCAACCGTGGCGGACCGGTCCGGGGCCCCAGCTTACATTATTCATGCGACGGACGACCACGGGGTCGGTTCAGACGATCCGGCGCCTCGCCGGATCCCGATATCGAGACGAGCGGTCTCACGAATGAGACCCAGGGCTCGGCCCTCGACCCGGAACCGGCTCGCTGGAGCGCTGATCATCAGGGTCCCCGCGTCGGTGGCCGACCTGGCACAGGTCCTGCTAGATCTGCCGCCGACGACTCGAACCAGGAACCAGGAGGTTCAAAGATGCACCGCAGGACCCTTCGCCTCATCCACGTTGTCCTCATCATCAGCCTCTGTGCCGTGGCCGTGAACGCCCAGGCGACCAGCACCGGGACCGGCGGCGTGATCCCCGCGGCCAAGCTGACGGCGTTCTTCCAGAACACCGCGGCGGAGATCATCCCGTCGACCATCGCCGCCACCTGCCCCAAGGACGGGTCTTACGCGCTGATCGGCGTCTACGATCCGACCATCCCGGCGGCCGTGGCCGTGGCCGGCATCGGCGGGTCCGGTACGTTCACGGTGAATGGCACGGGCCTGGCCGGCCCCTGCGTGGCCATGGGCGGGTTCGTGGCGGGCGCCTCCACCACGGCTGCGAGCAGCCGTTCCGGCGGCCTCGTCTACTACCAGGTGAACGGCCCGGCCAACACGCCGTTCCCCACCAGCGAAGCCCAGGCCAACCAGTACTTCACCGCGGCGTTCGGCGCCAGCTCGTTGCCGTCGGGGCAGAGCCTGAACAAGAAGAACTCCAGCAACACCAGCTACTACATGGTCATCAGCTCGACGCTCTCGTTCACGAACCCGTGGACCGGCAAGAAGTACCAGCAGCCGGTGAGCTACCTGAAGGCGGTCTGCAAGACCGGCTCGACCTGCATCGCGGTGTGCGCCTTCGGCTTCGGCCAGCTGTGGAACAAGGTGTGCAAGGGCAAGTAGCACGACCCGACGCCTCGCCGGGTCCGGGTTGCGCCTCGGAGCGCGACCTCCAGCCGGATCCCCTCCTCTTCCTCCTCCCCGCGAGCCCGGCCCAGGCCCACCACCGCAAAGCAGGTCAGGACCCCGGGCAGGCGGCACCCTCGCCAAGAGCCCCCGGCCCAAGTCGGCCGGGGGTTCGTCGTCTTCCAGATCTCGCGGGAAGTTGACTGTCGTTTCCTCTCGGACGAGCTGATTCGCCTCCGGGGTGATCAAGTCGGGCGAACGGTTGTAGTGCCGGGCGGCGCTGGTGGGTGGCCGGAGTGTCTGACGGTCCATTCGCTTGTCGACTGCCGGGTGAGCGAGTAGCATGGAGCGGGCAGGTGGAACCGTGATGGGCGTGGCACCGTCGGTAGACGGGAAACCGCGGTGCTGAGCTGTGATGAGGCTGGGAGAGGAGCGTGGACGGTGACGGCGTGTAGCGGTCTGGTCATGTCACTGGTCGCTGCGGCAACGATTGGAGTCGCCGGGGCGTCTGGGGAGGATCTCACTCCCCACGTGACGGTATCCGGAACGGCAGTCATCCAGGTGGTCCCGGACCAGTTGTCATGGAACGTGACGGTGCGTACGAAGGGCCAGAAGCTGCCGTCAATTGCGAAGGAGCATCAGGGGGCGGTCGGCAAGGTGCTCGCACTCTTGCGCGCGAGCGCGGTGAAGGAAGCAGATACCCAGACCGAGCGGATGCGCTTCGGGGAAGACACGCAGTATGATGGCCACAAGGCGGTGAAGGTGGGGTACGTTGCCAGCACCAGCGTGGGCTTCACGACGAAAGAGTTCAACTCGTACGAGGGTCTATGGAATGGGCTGGCGGCGATCGATGGTGTCTCTGTCGATGCGGTCGCCTTCGAGAGCGCTGGCGAGGCCGACTACCGCGCCGAGGCGCGGCAAAAGGCAGTTGTGGCTGCCCGGGAGAAGGCAAAGGCCTTGGCGAGTCCGCTGGGTGCGTCGGTGGGCGAGCCGCTGGTCCTGGAGGAAGCCGAGCTGTCGGTGGACCCGTGGAGCAACAACTTGACCCGAAGGGACCTTGCCGAAGATCGCGCTGCCATGGCCATTGCGCCGGGTCGGGTTGCCGTGCGGGCCAGAGTGAAGGCGACCTTTCGTCTGCACGTGCCGACGAAATAGGCAGTGCGAAGAGGCTTGAGCCTTGCGCTAGCCTGAAGGATGCCCCCGAGGCCGGACAGAGCCAGGGGGTGCCGAACGAGGAGCTATCGAGGCCAGGGGCTCTCTGCTGCTCGAGCTCCATCGTGTCGAGGACCAGCGGTTCATTCGGCTGCTGGAGTCTGGCGCCACCTTCGTCTTGACGAGCCTCACCGCCGTGATGGCCACAATGGGGCACCAGGAGCCCATCCATGAGCCTCTGCCGCCCGGACGCGACACCGGCTCGGACCGGTGACGCGTCGCGTCATGCGGGCCCGCTACTTGGGCTGGTCCAGCAGCGGCTCCAGCCGCCCGGGAGGGATCCGCAGGATCTCCCTGTCGGGGAACGTGAGCCTGAGCCTGTCGCCCCGCACCCAGTAGCCGTCCCGCACGAACACCACGTCGCCCAGGGTCGGGTCGATCCGGTTCAGCGTGAAGAACGAGTCGAACAGGTCGCGGAACCCCCGGAGCTTCACCGCCGGCACCACCACCACCGCGGGCCGGCGGGTCAGGTCGGACACGAGCTCCTTTGGCCGGGAGAGCACGTTCCAGTAGTCGTGCATGAAGTCGAGCCGGCCGGGGACGTACGTGAGCAGGCTGACCAGGCCCAGCGACGGCACGAACAGCTTGAGCCAGCGGCCGCCACGCTGGCCGAACCTGCGCTCCAGCTCCCCGAACGCCCTCAGGGCGAACCAGACGTAGAACGGCAGCAGCACGTGGTAGTACCGGGCGCCGAACGCCACCCCGTGCCCCATGAACATGAAGTACAGCAGGTAGATCCCCCCCGCGGCCGCAAGGAGGAGACGCTCCACCGGGATCCACATCGCCGGGAGGACCAGCCCCAGGCCGACCACGACCAGCCCCAGGCCAGGCCAGCCGAAGAGGTCCTCGTTGAGAGCCAGCATGTTGAACGCCAGGTTCATCGACGCCTTGTAGAAGTTGTGGCCCTCCGCGTCGAACGTCCCCACCCGGGGCCCGAAGCCGGGCCTATCGGTGGGGCTGTGCTTCAGAAACGGCGTGAGCCAGCAGTCGCCGGTCAGCGCGTGGTTGTACGCCAGGGTGAGCGCCACGGCGGAGAGCGGCAGCGCCACCAGCAGCGCCACGGCCACGACGGACCGTCTGCCCGCTCGCGCCAGCGCCGGAGCGACCGCCAGGGCGATCGGGACCGTCAGAGCCAGCGCGTCGAACGGCCGGGCGGTCACCATCAGCCCCGAGGCCGCGCCGAGGGCGGCTGCGCCGACGGCCAGCCCGGCGCTGGAGAGCTCGATCCAGATGCGCTCCACCGCCGCGATCATCACGAGCAGCAGCACCAGGCAGAGCGGGTGGCTCAGGAACGACGCCCCCATCATCACGAAGAACGGCGACAGGGCGAGGAGCGCCGTCCCGGCCAGAGCCCACGCCGCCGACCAGTGCCGCGCCAAGAGCCGGTGGAACAGGAGGAGCGCCAGTCCGTTCAGGGCCGGGTTCACCATGGGCGAAAGGCCCACCAGCACTCCGAGCGCCAGCACCAGCGGCCACCCGAACGGATACTTGCCGTACCACCGCTCCCCGTCGCGGACCAGGAACACCGTGTCGAAGGCGCTGGCCAGACCGTCGGGCGGCGAGTGGACGAACAGCCGACCGGAGGCGAGGGTGCGGGCCTGGAAGAGGTAGGCGATCTCGTCTTGAGTGTGCGGAACGCCGCCCAGGATCCGGAGGTTGACCGCGAGGGAGGCGACGGTCGAGAGGGCGATCAGGCCGGCCAGGACCCGGCGCCGGCGGGCCGCGAGCCAGCCTCCGAGGCGGTCCAGGTCGGCGCCCAGCGGCCGGTCAGCCGCCTGCCACAGCGCGAGGCCCAGCAGGCCGACCACGAGCAGGAGCCACGCCGGCCGGAACAGATACTCGCCGACGACCAGCTCGGAATCTTGCTGCAGGTATCGCCACCCCAGAGGCGGCAGCCTGGAGAACGTGGGCGATCAACTCCCCGGACCCGGCGCCGCGCCCGAGCCGCGGACGCAGACGGGCGGCGCTCAGCCGATCCAGTCGGCCAGGCAGAGCGGGTACTCCACCAGCTCGTCGGCCGTGAAGAAGTTCTCGATCTCCTGCCGGGCCGTCTCCGGCGAGTCGGACCCGTGCACCAGCTTCTGACCGGTGTAGATCTCGAAGTCGCCCCGGATCGAACCGGGCGTGGAATCCTCCGGCTTGGTGGCGCCCATCATGACTCGGGTCAACTTCACGGCGTCGCGGCCCTCGAGGACCATGGCCACGGAAGGGCTGGAGGTGATGAACTGGATCAGGTCGCCGTAGAACGGCCGCCCCTTGTGGATGGCGTAGTGTCTCTCCGCGCGGTCTTTGGAGATGTTCATGAGCTTCAGGCCGACGAGCTTCAGCCCCTTGTTCTCGAACCTCCGGATGATCTCCCCGATCAGCCTGCGCTGGACCCCATCAGGCTTCACCAACACGAACGTCCGTTCCACGTGCGACTCCTTTTCCCCACCCGATGCGGGTGCGATCATACCATGACCGGCCCGGGCCTACCAGGATCGATCCGGGTCACGGTCGCGGGGCCGGTCCGGGTCGGTCGGAGCCAGGCACGGCCTGGACGAACCTCTGTAGACGAACAGCAGCGGGATGAGCGCGCCGCGGTCGGCGGTGAAGCGGAGCTCCACCGACGCGAGCCGTCGCGCCGACGGCAGCCGGGCGACCATCCCGTAGGCGTGGCCCCAGTAGTGGACGCTCGACCCATCCCTGTTCCACCAGCTGTGACAGATCCGGGCCTGTCCGTGGGACGGCGAGGGGCCGGGCAGGTCCCGATCGTGAACGGCGGTCTCCAGGCCTGCCCTGACCGGGAAGACCCACCGTTCGCCGGTCAGGTCGGTGGCGATCAGCTCCGCGACGACCAGACCCTGGGGGGCGTCCCGCAGGTCCCGGAGGAACGTGACCAGGTAGATGAGCTGCACCGGCAGATCCGGCTTCACGGACTTCTTCAGGTTGCGCTGCTCCGGCGTCAGCGCCGAGTACGCCAGGTGGATCTCCCGGGACGGACGGTCCCACGACCTGGAGCACGGCACGGCCGGGCCGGTACGGCGTGCAGCCACGATCAGCAGGACCTCGGCCGTCGCCACTATCGCGACCAGAACGACCAGGATGCGGCGGACCCGGAGCGGCCGGACCGACGCCGCCTCCACCCGGGCGATCAGATACCGGGCCAGCGCCACCATCGACAGCAGCAGGCCCACGATGACGCCGACCAGTACCAGCGCCCTCGCGGGGCTTCGCTCCTGCCAGGCGTCGACCAGACCCCGCCAGATCATGGCGAAGTCGGACCCCCTGGCCTTGAAGTGGTCGGTGGTCTCCGGGCTCGGAGGTTCCATCAGGTCGCCCACCAGGTCGACGAACGCCGCTTCGGTCACGTCCAGGGCGGTCTGCTCGTGGGCCTGCTGCACGATCGCCCCCCGGATGTTCCACCCGGCCGCGACGAGCAGCACGATCGCCAGGACCGCCACGGGGACGCGCCGTCGCAGCACCTCCAGGGTGGCGCCCAGGCCGAGGCAGAAGGCGAGGGTGCACGAGATCAGATAGGGGGTCGCGTACCAGACCCGGCCCCACCACACCTCGTACGACGCCACGATCAGGATCTGGCTGGCGAGGAAGAAAGCGAGCTCCAGCGTCCAGCGCCGGGCCCTGACCGCCAGCAAGGGCAGACCGAGCAGCGCCGGAACGAGCACCGGCTGGGCGGTCAGCAGCCCGTTGGGCTCCGCCAGCCTGCCGGGTCGGGCCACGAACATGTCGATGATCCGGTCGAGCGGACCGGTGAACCGCCCCTTCGAGACCCCGTACAGGTCCAGGCCCGCCGATCCCTCCCTCGCCCGCCAGACGACAGCCTGGGGAGAGAACCCGATCACGAGGAAGACGAACACGACGACGAGACCGGCGAGTCCCCTCCTGCGGTCGTCGCCGCGGATGGCCCAGTAGGTCGGCACGAGCTCCCAGAGAGGTAGCGCCACGAGAGCGACATTCTGCGGACGCACCTGCACGGCGAGGCCGAGCAGAAGTCCCAGGAGCCCCCAGATCGTCAGGGAGCGCCGCTCCCGGGTCGTGTGCCACAGCAGGAAGAACGACGTCACGAGGACGAAGCTCGGCAGGTGCGTGGAGGCGGTCCACATGTAGCACATCATCAGCAGATTGGTGCCGAGGACGCCGGAGAGGACCGCCAGGGCCGACACGACCGGGTCGAACAGCTGCCGTAGCGCCGCGTAGATCAGGGTGGCTCCGACCCCGGCGAGCAGCACCGACCAGAGGGCCGCGGCGACGACGTAGGGCGGGGAGAAGCCGTTGCCGGCGGGCCCCGGTGGCGCCAGCGCCCGGGCGACCCGGACGAACGTCTCGGCCGCGGCGTAAGGCAGCGCCAGGAGAATGGCGGTGCCACCGGGACCGATCGGCTCCCTCGGATCCGGGGTGAACGCCAGCGTCGCGTTGTAGAGGTAGGTCTCGTCGAACAGGTCGAGATCGAGATCGGCCAGCGCCGTTCGCGTGTAGCTCTGGTACGAGAAGTTGTCCTCCACCAGCCGGGGCTGCAGCAAGAAGATCGCGCCGCCTCCGAGAATCGCCAGCACCGCCACCAGCGCCGGCTCCACACCGGTCCGCCTCGACCGGGCCAGCGCCCGGCCGACGGCAGCCACGACCAGGATCGCGAAGAGCGCCGTGATCGCGTACGGCCCCGGGCCGCGGAGCGTGACGACCCGGGCGCCGGGCAGAGCCCCGGCGGGCAGGTGGAGCTCGATCAGGGGCTTCGACCCGGGCGCCGGGACGTCGCCCCGGAGCCGCCAGATCAGTCGCTGTCCGCCCGGGTCGGCCCGGCCCACCTCTTGCCAGCGCCACCCGGTCGATCCGATCCGGGATGCGTCGATGCCGGGCGGCAGCTCCACCTGGATCGTCGACCCGGCGGGGAGGCCGGGCCGGGCCGGCAGGTCGAGCCTCCAGACCAGGTCGGCTCCGCCGCCGCTCCGGAACAGGCTCGCCGGAAATGTCGCCTCCACGACAAGCTCGAGC